>CALFWA010000324.1 GCA_937928035.1 uncultured Caldilinea sp.
TGTATCACATGAATCTTGTGCGCTCGATTCCGGATCGCTACCGTGCTGTCGAGGCAATCAAAAAGCTCGACCTCTTCGTGGCCATCGATCCCTATCCCTCGGAAACTGCGCTGCTGGCACACTATATTCTGCCGGAATCGCTCTATTTAGAGCGGGACGAGATGGTCGATGGCGTAAGTGGCAAAAAGCCGATCGTCGCCGCACGTCAACAGGTGGTTGCACCTTCCTTTGATACACGACCCGCTTCCCAGATTCTGATGGAGTTGGCCCGTGCGCTAAATGTAGGCGAATACTTTAACTTCACGCTCGAAGAGTACAACGATGCACGGCTGGCGCCGCTGGGCCTCACCTACGCAGAACTGAAGGAGATGGGCGTTGCTCCTGCCGGCGATCCGTGGGAAGAAGGAATGCCCGCCGAACTGAAGACGCCTTCAAAGAAGGTCGAATTTTACTCGACCCAGTTCGAGAAAGCAGGCTACGATCCGCTGCCCAACTGGCAGCCCCCGCTCACCATGCCGGTTGCCGACGACCCCGCTTCCTTCCGGTTGATCCACGGCCATCAGGCCGTGCAAACGCACGCCAGTTCGGCCAATAACGTTCAGTTGATGGGGTTCACGCGTCGCTATCACCTAGAGCGGCTGTGGATCAACGATGCGCGTGCCACTGTCCTCGGCATTCGAGAGGGCGACTGGGTGGTGGTCGGCAACGAGCAGGCCTCAGGGATCGTGCGGGCGCATGTGACTGCCGGCATTCACCCCGAGAGTGTCTTCTTACCGGCGTCTTACGGTCGATTCTCGCCGCTGCTCACCATCGCCAACGGCTTTGGCCTCTCCCCCAATGACTTTATGCCTTACGCAATTGAGCCGATTGCCGGGCACGCCATGATGAGCGAAGTGATCGTCACGATACGCGCGGCGACACCGGAGGAGGTTGCCGCCGCCGAAGCGCACGAGCAGTCTCTCGCCGCTGCGTGGAAATCCGCCGCTATGCTTCCAGGGAGAGTATAACCATGACAAACCATGCAATGTTGATTGACCTGACGCAGTGCGTCGGCTGCCACTTCTGCGAGGCCGCTTGCCAGGCCAACAAAGGTCTGCCTGCCGACACCCAACTGGTGACGCTGCGTTTCAATGAGTTCACGGGCGAAGCAGACGCCTTCAGCCAGGAGATGGGGCGCAAGCAGTGTATGCACTGCGTCAAGCCGGCGTGTGCGTCGGCGTGCACGGTCGGCGCGCTGCGCAAGACAGCGGATGGGCCGGTGGTCTACGACGCCGCCCGCTGTATCGGTTGCCGCTACTGCATGTATGCCTGCCCCTTCCAGGTGCCTGCCTTCCAGTGGGATCGCACGCTGGGGCTGATCAATAAGTGCGACATGTGCGCCGACCGTCTGGCGGCAGGTGAGCAGCCGGCGTGCGCGGCGGCGTGTCCCACGGGCGCCATTCTCTTTGGCGAGCGCGATGCCCTGCTGGAAGAGGCTCGGCAACGCATCATGAAAGCGCCGGATCGCTACGTTCACTACATCTATGGCGAACGCGAGGCAGGGGGCACGTCGGTGCTCTATCTGTCGGATACGCCTTTTGCCGAGCTGGGTTTCCCCGAAGTTGGCTACGAGTCGCCGGCGCACGCCAACGAGGAGGTCATGCACGCCACACCGACGGTGGCGGCGGGCATGATGCTGGCGCTGACAGGCATTTACTGGACGGTGAAGCGGCGCAACGAGCTGATGCATCGTCATCCGATTGACTTTGAAGTGGAGGAGGCTGAGCATGTGGCAGAGAATCGGTAAAGAAATCCGCACGATGCCCTGGGGTGTGTGGGCGCTGGCCGCGCTGATGGTCTTTGGGCTGAGCGTGGCGCTCTATCGTCTCTACGCCGGGTTGGCGGTGACCACCAACCTGAACGATGGCTATCCATGGGGGTTGTGGATCGGCTTCGATCTCTTTATGGTTGCCTTTTCGGGCGGCGCATTTACATTGGCGGCAATCGTCTATGTCTTCCAGATGCACGAATTCCACCCGGCGGTGCGTCCTACCGTGTTGACCGGTCTGGTCGGCTACGGTTCAGTGCTCGTGATTCTGGTCATGGATCTGGGAAGATGGGATCGCTTCTATCATTTCATCCTCTTCCCGAACATCAACTCTGCGCTCTTCGAGGTCAGTTGGTGCATCCTGCTCTACACCCTGGTGTTGATCTCGGAGTTCAGCCCGGTGGTCTGCCAGAAGTTTGGCTGGGAGCAGCTGGGCTGCTTCATGAAGAAAATTGCACTGCCGCTGGTGATCGTAGGCGTGACGCTTTCGACGCTGCACCAGTCATCGCTTGGCTCGCTCTTCGTGGTGATGTCAGAGCGGTTGCATCCGCTGTGGTACACGCCCTTCATTCCGGTGATGTTCTTCGTCTCCTCGGTGGCGGCAGGGCTGGCGATGGTGATCGGCGGCGCTACGGTGAGTCGCTGGGTCTTCAAGCGTACCTTGCCGCGCAACCTGGTGGCGGAGCTGGGCTGGTTCCTGCCTTGGGTGCTGGGTTTCTACCTGATCCTAAAGGTCGGCGAGTTGTTGGCTGCAGGCGAGTTGGGGTTGCTGGCAGCGAATGACTTCTACAGCACACTCTTCCTGGCGGAGCTGGCGATTGGCGTGGTGGCGCCGCTGATCCTCTTCAGCTTCGCCGCCATGCGTCGTAACCGCAACTGGGCGCTCTTTGGCGCAGTCCTGGTGTTGATCGGCATCTTTATCAATCGCTTCTCGGTGACGTGGTGGGCGCTCAAGCCGATCGAGGGCTACTTCTACTTCCCAAGCTGGCAGGAGATCGCCATCCAGGTGGGCGTGCTCTCCGGCGCTGTGCTGGTCTACACGTTGGTTGGCCGCTACCTGCCGCTCTTCGAGGGCACGGTGGATGTCGAACGTGCTGTGCGCATCTCCAAAGGTGCACCGGCAGCGCAGCCGGCGGGCGACTAGCGTCATCGGTGGCAGCGACGCCTCCGCACGTCGCCAACTGCTGCGAGGCGATGGTGTTGCACCGGTTTGTATGAATTGATAGGCGGCCGCATGCTGGCAACAACGTTGTTGCCAGCATGCTCTTTTTGATCGCTTGCTGTCCAGTTTGCCCCAACTGGCAGAAATCGCTACAATCCCAGCACAGTTTTCTAAACGATCACGATTGACTTCAGAGGTCTCCACACAAATGGGGGCAACTATGCGTTTGCCGATTCGACATCGTCTACTGCTTGGTCTGGCGCCAGGTTTCATCTTTCTACTCTTGCTGGCAGCGATCGCATATGGCGCCCTGTTGCGCATCCAGGCGCACACCGCAGAGATGGTGCAGGCGCTCACCGCTGATGTGCAAAGTGCAGCGCAGCCTGACAACGAGGCGCAGGCGCATGCTGAGCAATATGAAATTGTTGCGTTCATTGAGCATGAGCTGATGCAAACGGGCGGCCTCCTAGTGGTTGTGCTTGGCGCGGCGGTGCTGGGCGGCGCGCTCTTTGCCTGGTACTTTGCGCGTTCGATCGCGCGTCCGCTGGCGACGCTGGAAGAAGGCGCTCGCCAGATCGCAGGCGGCCATGCGCCTCCACCCCTACCGGTCAGCCGCCGTGATGAGATTGGCGCGCTGGCGCAATCGTTTGATTCCATGTGGCGTCAACTCGACGCCACGCATGGCGCGCTCAAGGAACTGCTCGAAACGCGACAGCAAGAGCTTGCCACCCTGACCACCCTGACGCGCACCGTCAACGAATCGACCGATCTGAACGAAACCATGGACATGGCGCTGCGCAGCCTGCTCGCGACGACTCACGGTCAGGCAGGCGTCATCTGTCTGGTGGAGAATGAGCACTTTCATCGTGTCAGTGTGGCCGGGACTTCACCGCTGCTGGCGGCGGAAGCTGGCGTCTCCTGCAGTTGCTCCCATCACGACGGTGAGGCGTGCCGGTGGCTGCGCGGTCGCCTGCCAAATGCAACGCATCACACGACGCCGATCAAGGCGCGCGACCGTTTGGTCGGTGTGCTGCACGGCGTTGCCAGCGCCAATGCCGACTGCGAACAGTGTCCCCCCTTTGTCGAGGCGGTGGCTCAACAACTCGGCGTCGCGATTGAGAACGCGCGCCTCTTCGCCGAAGAACAACAGCAACGACAACTGGCGGAAACATTGCGCGATATTGCCGCCGATCTTTCACGCACTCTGCATCTGGACAGCGTGCTGGAAACCATTCTTGACGAAATCGGCCGGGTACTGCAGGTGGACGCCGGCGTCATCTTTCTGCTAGAGGAAGGCGCCTTGCGCGTCAAAGCCGTGCGTGGACGGGCGGAGATGGGCATACAGCGCTGGCTGGAATATCGATTGGCGCTCGACGATGCGCCGCAGCTGCGCGCAGTGCTGGAGAGCCAGACGCCGCACACCTTCTGTCAACCCAATCGCCTCTCCTTGCTAGAGCAGGGCATCGAACGATTGGAGACGGTCGACTGGTGCCTGGTGACGCCGCTGATCAGCAAGGGACGCGCCATCGGGCTGTTGGCGCTCGAACAGATCGGACATTGCTACGACTCGCAGGAAGAGATGGCGATTGCAGCGACCTTTGCCAGCCATGCTGCCCTTGCCATCGAAAATGCGCGCCTCTATCAGATGGCGCAACAATGGAATCTCCTGCTGGAAAGTGAGGTGGAAGCGCGCACCCACGATTTGGAACAAACACAACGTGCGCTGGCGCGTCAATCCGAACAACTGCGGGCGTTGCTCAATTCCACCCTCGACATACAGGAAAGTGAGCGCGACCGCATTGCCCGCGATATCCATGATGGTGTAGTGCAGTGGATTCTATGCGCCATGTACGAATTGGAAGCCACTTCGATTGCCCACCAACGCTCCCCCGAAATGCTGGTGAACCGTCTGCGATCGATCCAGACCACGTTGCAACACGCCAAAGACGAGCTATATCAGGTGATTCACGATCTACATCCGCCGCTGCTGCGCAGCGACGGGCTGGCTACGTCGTTGAAAGCGCTGGTGGGCGAAATCGATCGCAGCACGCCGGCTGCCTGCCGTTTGACGCTGCAAGGCGACGTGTATCGTCTGTCGCCAAAAGAGGAGCTGGCGGTGTACCGTATCGTTCAAGAGGCGCTGCGCAACGCGCTCACACACGCAAGCGCACAACATATCGATGTGCGCGTCGATTATGGCGCTGAACACGTCTGCTTTCAGGTCATCGATGATGGCGTCGGTTTTGCTATGGAGCGCGTCGCCAATGGTCATCTTGGTTTGGTCAGTATGCAGGAGCGGGCGCAGAGCATCGCCGCCGACCTGTCGATTGAGGGGCGGCCTGGTGTCGGCGCCCGGATCACCCTGAATGTGGCGCGGCAGCAGCCCGTCCATGCCGAAGATGGATACGCGGAGGAACAGCTTGTCGATTCGTGTGTTGTTGGCTGACGATCATGCCATCTTTCGGCGCGGTCTGCGCAGCCTGTTGGCAGAGTACGACGATATCGAAATTGTGGCTGAAGCAGACAACAGCCCGGCAGCATTGCGTCAGGCTGCCCAAACCCAGCCCGATGTTGCGCTGCTCGATGTCCAGATGGACGGCGCCAGCGGCATTGCCGTGGCGTCGACGCTGCGACAACAATATCCAGAGCTAGGCATCATCATCCTCACCACCTTCGACAATGATGAATACCTCTTTGGCGCCATCCAGGCTGGCGCACATGCCTATCTGCTCAAAGATGTGGCTTTGCAGACCTTGCCGGAGGCCATTCGCGCCGTGCATCGCGGAGAACGCATGATCAGCCCGCAACTGATGGGGCGCGTGCTGCGCCAATTCCAGACGCTGGCGGACGAACGTCTGCGCAGCGAAGCCGGATTGTCCGCCGAAGAACTCGATATACTGCGGATGGCTGCTGAAGGCGCCACCAACCAGGAAATCGCCAACCGCTTCTTCTGGAGCGAAGTCACGGTCAAGAAGCGCATGCAGGAAATCTGCCAGAAGCTGGGCGCCGCCAACCGCGTCCAGGCCGTGGCTGTGGCAATCCGACGCGGCCTGATTTGACCGGCGTCACCGCGCCGGTGCAATTGGGGCAGTGTAAGCCGTATCCTTTTGCACCCGATTTTATCTACTTTTGGATATTGAAGTCCCCTCGCCGCCGGGTTATCCTCACGATAACATGTCGCGTCCGGCATGTTGCTCCACTTTGCGTGTCCATTGTATAGCAGCATCAGCCGGTGATTGAGACGGCGCGATTCGCCGTACACGATGCAGCGCCGGTCTTGGGCGCCGTGTGCTCTTCCAGGAAGAGGTCGGCAAGGCTTTTCACCATCGCCTATGCGTTGTCGTCTTCCCAGAGCGTGTTCGATCATCATTATGCATTTTTACAAGGAGGAAACTTCATGCAGCAGCACACAGTTTCGCGTCGTGGCTTCTTGAAACTGGGCAGCGCCACCGCTGCCACAGTCGGCCTGGCAGCAGTCACGCCGCAGGTCGCAGCGGCGCAGGCGGAAGCCGAACGCCCCAATGTCACCTTGCCCTATCCTGAGGTTGATCTCACCGATCTGGCAACCGCTGTCAGCTCTGAGGCGCCCCAGTATTTCAACTATCCAGATGACAGCTCCCCTTGCATCATGCTGAAGCTCGGCGCCAAAGCGCCTGGCGGCGTCGGACCGGACGGCGATATTGTCGCCTACAGCATCATGTGCACGCATCAAGGCTGCCCACTCAACTTCGATGCGGAAACCAAAACGCTCAAATGTCCATGTCACTATAGCATCTTCGATACCGAGCTGGGGGGCAAGATGGTGATCGGCTCCGCCACCGTGCCGGTGCCGCAAGTTGAGCTGGAGTATGACGAAGCGAGCGGCGCCGTGCGCGCCACCGGTATGAGCGGCCTGATCTACGGTCGCGTGTCGAACATCCTGTAGAGCGCCTAGAGGAGAAGGAAAGAGGTATTGCCATGACAACCATCAACGATCGTGTGCCCATTCCCCCAGTCAATGCTGAGAAGACCAACCTGATCTGTCATTTCTGCATCGTGGGTTGCGGCTATCATGTGTACAAGTGGGCAGCCAACAAAGAAGGCGGACGCGCACCCGACCAGAATGCGCTGGGGATGGATTTCCGCGAACAACAGGCGCCGTTGACCTTGACGCTCACCTCCGCCATGCACAACGTCATTACCGACCGCGATGGCAAGCGTTATAACATTCTGATCTTGCCCGACAAGGCGTGCGTCGTGAACAAAGGGCTTAGCTCGACGCGCGGTGGCAAGCTGGCGACTGTCATGTACAGTCCCGATGGTTATGTGAAAGAGCGGCTCAAACATCCGCGCATTTTCACCGGCGACGAGTGGCTGGAATCCGCCTGGGATTATACGCTTGCCGTCTATGCAGGTCTCACCAAAAAGATTCTCGACGAGGATGGGCCCGACCAGATCATGTTCAATTGCTTTGATCATGGCGGCGCCGGCGGTGGTTTCGAGAACACGTGGGGCACCGGCAAGTTGATGTTCTCTGCCATCCAGACGCAGATGGTGCGCATCCACAATCGCCCGGCTTATAACTCGGAAGTGCACGCCTCCCGCGATATGGGCGTCGGTGAACTGAACAACGCCTATGAGGACGCCGAACTGGCCGACGTCATCATCACCATCGGCAACAATCCGTTCGAGACGCAGACCAATTACTTCCTGGCGCACTGGGTGCCCAACCTGGACGGCACCACCATCGAGAAAAAGCAGGAATGGTTTGGAGAAGAGACCGACGGCGCAGCCGGACGCATCGTGATCGTCGATCCACGCCGCACGCCCACCGTCTCGATCTCCGAGTATGTCGCCGGCGCCGACAACGTGCTGCATCTCGATATCCTTCCTGGCACCGACAATGCCCTGATGAATGGGCTGCTCACCTATGTCGTTGACCAGGGCTGGCACGATCAGGAGTTCATCGCCGCCAACACCAGCGGTTTCGACGCCATGATGGAAGCCAATCGCCTCTCCCTGGAGGAAACGAGCGAGATCACCGGCGTGGCAGTGGAAAAGCTGCAACAGGCTGCGGAGTGGATGTTCAAGCCGCGCGAAAACGGTCATCGCCCGCGCACCATGTTTGCCTATGAAAAAGGCGTCATTTGGGGCAACAATAACTATTCCACCATCGGTTCGATCGTCAACCTGGCGCTGGCAACCCACAACATTGGACGCCGTGGCACTGGCTGCAGCCGCATGGGCGGCCATCAAGAGGGCTACGCCCGCCCGCCGTATCCCGGTCCACGTCCAGCGCCCTACATCGATCAGGAAATCATCAAGGGCAACGGCAAGATGCTGACCGTCTGGGGCTGCAATGCCTTCCAGACAACGGTCAACGCTGAACAATACCGCGAGACCATTCACCGTCGCGCCAACATTGTGCGAGAAGCCATGGCGGGGGCCATCGGCGCCACTCCGGAAGAAATGGTCGATATCATCTATAAAGCCGTCACCGAGGATGGCGGTCTCTTCATCACCGTCATCGATCTGTATCCAACTATGTTCGCTGAAGCGGCGCACCTACTCTTCCCGGCGGCGCATCCAGGTGAAATGAACCTGACTTCGATGAATGGCGAACGGCGCATTCGTCTTTCGGAGAAATTCATGAACCCGCCAGGCAGTGCCAAACCCGATTGCCTGATTGCCGCCGACATCGCCAACACGATCAAGGCGCTTTATGAGGCGGAGGGCAACGCAGAGATGGCTGAACGCTTCGCCGGCTTCGACTGGGAGACCGAAGAAGACGCCTTCAACGATGGGTTCCGCCGCGCCGGCGTCGCTGCGATCGACAGTCAGGGCGGCCCAACCGGCGATCTGGTGACCTATGACCGCCTGCGCGACATGGGCAACGACGGCGTGCAATTGCCTGTCGTCGAATACACGGATGGCAAGTTGATCGGAACGGAGATGCTGTACACCGATGGCAAATTCAGCACCGACGACGGGTTGGCGCATTTCTTGCCCACGCCGTTTCAGGGCTATGGCGCCGTGGTAGAGGAGCAGAAGAACAAGTTCAAATTCTGGATCAACAACGGGCGCACCAACCACATGTGGCAGACGGCTTATCACGATCGCTTCATCCCCTTTGCGAACGATCGCTATCCGATCACGCCGCTCGAGTTGAATCCAGAGGATGCCGCCGAACTGGGCATCGAGTCTGGCGACATTGTCGAGGTCTACAACAACCGCGGCGCCAGCTTCGCCCTTGCCTACGTCGAACCGGCGATCAAACGCGGTCAGGCGTTCATGATGTTCGGCCATCATCGCGGCATTGCCGGCGACTTAGTCACCGAGTGGGTGGATGAGAACATCGTCCCCTACTACAAAGGCGCCTGGGCCGACATCCGCAAGGTGGGCGTGCTTTCGGAGTATAAGGAAACGGTCACGTTCAAGAGCCGACGGTATGTGTAGTCTGTGGGCGGTGTCAGCACCGGTGCTCATCGATGCATCACGCTGGTGATGTGATTAGCCAACGACAAACCGAGTTTCCACAGAAACTCGGTTTGTCTTGTTTGAGGAGTGTAGCTCATTATGAATCGCTTGATATCTATCGTTGTGGCAATCTTTCTGGTCATGGTGCTGTTGCGCATCGTGGCAGCGATGGCCGGTCAAACCATTGAGGCGCCGCCTACGCCCACACCTCGACCCACGGCAACGTTCACACCTACGCCGGAGCCATTGCCCACCCCTGAACCATCACCCACGCCTGCGCCGACGGCAGCGCCAATGACCAATGACGCCAGCGCCGCGACGAATACATCCACAACGCAGGAAACGGCCAGTCAGCAGGTTGCCATGGCGGAAAGCGCCCCTGTTGCCAGCAGCGCGTCCATGCAGGCGGCTGGCGATGGCGAAGCGCTCTTTGGCGAGGCGTGCGCGCCTTGTCATG
>CALFWA010000325.1 GCA_937928035.1 uncultured Caldilinea sp.
GCAGCCCCACGTAGAGATGACCTGGCTCACGCCGGATGGCCGCGAGATTCGCATCGGCGAATATTCCCCGCGCGGCCGCGACTCTTATCGCTTTGAAGGCGACAGCCGCCTCGCCCGTCGCCTGCGCAACGTGCCGGCGCAGCAGGCGCTCTTTGCAAAGCCAGACGTGGAGCCGCTCGCGCCCCTCAAGGGCGTCTACACGCTGCGACTCGACGCCCTGGTTTTCGAGGAAAACGGCGACCTGGACGCCAAGTTTATCGCCTATGGCAAGGTCTCGGGGTTGGCCGGCACCGACCATCGACGACGAGACCTGATGGTCGCCATCCTCTGGGGGACGCCGATCGCTCTGGCCTTCGGTTTGCTCGCCGCCCTCGGCACGACGGTGACCACGATGTTCATCGCCGCCTTTGGAGTCTGGTTCGGTGGACTGGTCGACGCCGCCATTCAACGCATCACCGAGATCGTATTGATTCTGCCCGTGCTGCCGATCCTGATTATGGTCGGCGCTTTCTACTCGCGCTCGATCTGGGTTATCCTAGGCGTCGTGATTCTGCTCAGCATCTTCGGGTCCGCCATCAAGAGTTATCGGGCCATCTTTTTGCAGGTGAAAGAATCCCCTTACATCGAGGCCGCCCGCGCCTACGGGGCAGGCAACTTGCGCATTATCGGCAGATACTTGACTCCGCGCGTCGTTCCGCTGTTGATTCCCCAGCTCGTCGTGCTGATTCCCAGCTATGTGTTTTTGGAGGCGTCGCTGGCCGTGCTCGGCCTGGGCGATCCGGTGCTGCCGACCTGGGGGAAAGTGATCGACGACGCCTTCCGCAACGGCGCGCTTTTCAACGGCTATTATTACTGGGTGCTGCAGCCATCGGCATTGTTGATCGTCACCGGCCTCGGATTTGCCATGGTTGGCTTTGCACTCGACCGTGTATTCAATCCCCGTTTACGAGGTTTGTAATTCTTTATGGCTAATCACCCCTCTTTCGATGTTCCATTGTTGCAGGTCAGGGAGCTGGTGCTGCACTTTCGCACCAGCAAAGGAGTCGTGCAGGCCGTCGACGGCGTCGATTTCACCCTCAACGCCAACGAGGCCGTGGTCATCATCGGCGAGTCGGGCTGTGGAAAATCTTCGCTGGCGAAAGCCATCCTGCGGCTGCTGCCGCGCAATGTCCATCGTTACACCGGAAAGACCTTCCTTTATGGGCAGGATGTCATGGCGCTTTCCGACGAGGAATTTCGACGCACGATCCGCTGGAACCGCATCGCCATGGTTCCTCAGGCTGCGATGAACGCGCTGAACCCCGTCCTGCGCGTTGGCGACCAGGTTGCAGAGCCGTTGATGATTCATCAGGGCTTGAAGAAATCCAAGGCGCTCGAAAAAGCGGTGGAGATGTTCCGACTGGTGGGCGTCCCCGAAGATTTTGTCCATCGCTACGCCTTCGAGCTGAGCGGCGGCATGCGTCAACGCGTGGCCTTGGCGATGGCGCTGGTGACCTCGCCCGACCTCATCATCCTGGACGAGCCGACGTCGGCGCTCGACGTGCTCACCCAGGCCAATATCATGAATCAGTTGAAGCGCATCAAAAAAGAGATGGGGATGAGCTTCATCCTGATCACTCACGACATCGCCACCTCCAGCGAACTGGCGGACCGAGTGGCGGTCATGTATGCGGGCCAGATCGTCGAGGTGGGTGATGCGCTGCGCTTCTTTCAGGAGCCGCTACATCCTTACGCCCAGAAATTGATGGCCAGTGTGCCGCGGCTGCGCGAAACCAAGGACCCAGAGTTCATCGTCGGGCAGCCCCCGAGTCTGATCAATCCACCTACAGGATGTCGCTTCGCAGACCGTTGCCACAGACGCTTTGAGCGCTGCACCGAAGAGCCGCCGTTGATCGAGCGGAATGGGCGTTTGGTCAAGTGTTGGCTCTACACAGAAAATGGAGTGAACCAGCGTGACGCAAGCTACAGCCGATATCGAGATTGATACAGCCATGGATGAGCGTGTCAAGCCGGCAAGCGATGCGTCTTCGACTCGTCCCGAGCAAGGCGCGCTGCTCTCCGTTCGGAACTTACGCGTCTGGTTTGAGCTGCGGCGCTTTGGATTCGGCCACGCCGGCTATGTGCGTGCAGTTGACGACGTAAGTTTCGATTTGAACTACGGAGAGACGATCGCAATTGTCGGCGAAAGCGGCTGCGGCAAATCCAGCTTGATGAAGACGATCCTGGGGCTGCACCGACCGACGGAAGGTGAAATTTACTTCGAGAATCGGCGCCTGAACGATTTCTCGCGCAGGGAGATGCAATGGTATCGCACACAGGTGGGGTACGTCCAGCAAGACCCCTACGGTGCGCTGCCGCCCTTCATGAACGTGCGCCGCATTCTGCAGGAGCCGCTCATCATCGCCGGCGTGAAAGACCTTGCGGAACGCGAGGCGCGCATCCGCAAGGCGCTGGAAGAAGTGAAGATGACCCCGGTGGAGGAGTTCCTGCCGAAATTTCCGCACATGTTGAGCGGAGGGCAGCAACAACGCGTGGTGATCGCACGCTCCATGATTCTGAACCCCAAGCTGCTGGTGGCCGATGAGCCGGTTTCCATGCTCGATGCGTCGGTGCGCGTGGAAATCCTGCGCCTGCTACGCGCCCTGCAACGGGCGCACAACCTGGCCGTCATTTACATCACCCATGACCTCTCCACCGTGCGCTATTTCTCGAAACGCATCATGGTGATGTATGCTGGACAGGTGGTGGAGCAGGGCGAGGTGAATGACCTGCTTTCGAATCCAAAGCACCCCTACACGCAGGCGTTGATCGAAGCCACCTCGGATCCGGACGCCGCCAATGCCATGAAATTTCGGGAAGTCCCGCCTGGCGAGCCGCCGAGCCTGGTGCGCCCGCCCGCCGGGTGTCGCTTCCACCCGCGCTGCGCCTATTTTATCGCAGACGTCTGCGACAAAGAGACTCCCCCAGATTTTGACGTGGGGCAGGGGCATCTGGCCCGCTGTTGGCTCTATCGAGAACCATGACGAACTCGATGCGATTCATGCTGATCGGCGCAGTGCTCCTGATCTTCGGCGTGGCCATGCCTTTTCTGATGATCCTCAGGTTTCTAGAACCTGGATTCTTGTTGCTCTTTGCATCGTACGCAGCCTCGGTCGGAGGGTTGCTCTTCGGGGTGGTCGGCGCCATGCTTTATGTGCGCGAAAGACAAGAATAATCGGTGCGCCGCGACCGGCGCAAACTCCAATCACTTGAGGAACCGACGACCTGGACATTGCTTCTCATTCCGATTATGGAACCCTTTCAGCCCAAGACCATCATTGAACCGTTCCGTGTGCGCTCCGTGGAGCCGATCCGCTTCACTACGATGGAGGAGCGCCAAAGCAAGCTGGCGGCGGCCGGCTAC
This sequence comes from uncultured Caldilinea sp., assembly GCA_937928035.1. GTDB lineage: Bacteria > Chloroflexota > Anaerolineae > Caldilineales > Caldilineaceae > Caldilinea. The sequence goes on from CALFWA010000325.1 coordinate 3,404, forward strand.
AACCCTTTTCTGCTGCGCGCCGAGGATGTGCTGATCGACCTGCTCACCGACAGCGGCACGGGCGCTATGTCCTCCCGGCAGTGGGCAGGCATGATCGCCAGCGATGAGTCCTACGCCGGCGCCAGCTCCTTCTATCGCTTCGAGGCGGCGGTGCGCGACATCACCGGCTTCAAGCACGTCATCCCGACGCATCAGGGCCGCGCCGCCGAACACATTCTGTTCACGGTGCTGGGCGGCCCCGGCAAGGTTATCCCGAACAACACGCACTTCGACACCACGCGCGCCCACGTCGAATATACAGGCGCCGAAGCGCGCGACCTGGTCATCGCAGAAGGTCGGCAGCCGCGCTTGCTCCATCCCTTCAAGGGCAACATGGACGTAGAGGCGCTGCGCCGCACCATCGAAGAGGTGGGGCCGGAGCGCATTCCCTGCATTTTTTTGACCGTCACCAACAATTCGGGCGGCGGCCAGCCCGTGAGCATGGCCAACGTGCGGGAGGTGAGCAGCCTGGCGCATCAACACGGCATACCGCTCTTCATCGACGCCTGTCGCTACGCCGAGAACTGCTGGTTCATCAAGACGCGCGAGGAGGGCTACGCCGACAAGGCGCCGATCGACATTGCGCGAGAGCTGTTCAGCTACGCCGACGGTTGCACCATGAGCGCCAAAAAGGACGGCATGGCGAACATCGGCGGCTTCCTGGCGCTCAACGACGACGCGTTGGCGACGCAATGCCGCAATCTGGAGATTCTCACCGAAGGCTTTCCCACCTACGGCGGCATGGCGGGCTACGACCTGGAGGCGATCGCAGTGGGGCTTTACGAGGCATTAGACGAGCACTATCTGCGCTATCGCATCCGCTCGATCGCCTATATCGGCGAAAAACTGACGGCTGCGGGCGTGCCCATCGTCCAGCCGACGGGCGGCCACGCCATCTATCTCGACGCGCGAGAGATGCTGCCTCACATTCCGGTCGACCAATACCCGGCGTGGTCGCTCTGCAATGCGCTCTATCTGATGGGGGGCGTGCGCGGGGTGGAGATCGGCTCAGTCATGTTCGGACGTCAGCCCGACGGCAGCGAGAAGCCCGCAGCGATGGAGCTGGTGCGCCTGGCCTTCCCACGGCGCGTCTACACCCAGAGCCATGTCGATTACCTGATCGAGGTCATCCTGGCAGTGAAAAATCAGGCCGCCTCGTTGCCGGGCTATCGCATCCTCGAACAGGCGCCGGTGCTGCGTCATTTCACCGTGCGCATGGAGCCGATCCCGCCCCCGTGAGTATACGCCCTCTACCGCATCGTCAGCGCCATAACCGCCTTCTGCACGTGCAGGCGATTTTCCGCCTCGTCGTAGACGACCGACTGCGGACCGTCGATGACGCCGTCGGTGACCTCGATGTTGCGGTCCGCCGGTAGGCAGTGCATATAGATGGCGTCCGGCTTCGCCAGCGCCATGCGCCGCTCGTCGGTGATCCAGTCCGTGTACTTCTTGCCGATCGCCGCGCTTTCGGCGTTGTCAGAGGTCGTCAACAGCGCGCCCCAGCTCTTGGGATAGACGATGTCGGCATCCTTGAAGCCAGCGTCAAAGTCGTCGAGGATCTCGAAACTGCCGCCGAATTTGCGGGCGTTGTCCTTCGCCTGCTGCACGATGTCCGGCATCAGCTTGTACTCCGGCGGATGGGTGAGGCGCACGTTCATGCCGAAGCGCGTCATTTGCAGGATCAGGCTCTGTGGCACCGAGATCGGCTTCTGGTAGCTGCTGGCGTAGGCCCAGCTCACGTTGATGGTCTTGCCGCGCGGGTCGCCCACCTTCTCGATGATCGTCATCAGATCGGCCAGAATCTGAAAAGGATGGTAAATGTCGCACTGCATGTTGAGCACAGGCGCGCGGCTTGCCTTCGCCACATCGTTGATGTACTTGTTGCCGAAACCCCAGTCGCACTGGCGGATGGCGATGCCGTCGAAGTAGCGGCCGTAGATTTCGCCGATCTCCTTGGCGGTGTCGCCGTGACTGATCTGCGTCGTCTCCGAGTCGATAAACGCGGCGTGCCCGCCGAGCTGCGCCATGCCCACCTCGAAACTGGAGCGCGTGCGCGTGCTGGTGAAGAAGAAGAGCATTGCCAGCGTCTTGTCGCGCAGCAGGGGGTGCGGAATGCCGAGCGCGCGCTCCTGCTTGAGCTTAAAGGCCACGTTCAAGACGGTTTCCACTTCTTCTTTGCTGAAGTCCATGTCGCTGATGAAATCGCGACCGCGCAGGTCGGTTTGCATAGATGGCGTCTCCTTGGTTGTTCAGATCCTTGGTTAATCGATACTTGGTGATAATCGAGCTTGTGGTATTGTATCCTCACCAACGGAAAGCACAAACACCAAACCATCCAAAATCATAAGGAGTCCAGCGATGACCGAAAGCAAACTCGCCCGCCGCCGCGGCCTTTTCTTCGAGGAGTTCATCGTCGGCGACCAGACCGAGAGCGTCGGCCGCACCATCACCGAGGCGGACATCGTCAACTTCGCCGGCCTTTCCGGCGACTACAACCTCATCCACACCGACGCCGAATACAGCAAGGGGCAGATGTTCGGCCAGCGCGTGGCCCACGGCCTGCTGGTGTTGAGCATCGCCAGCGGGCTGGCCGTGCGCCTCGGCTTCATGGAGGACACCATCCTGGCTTTCCGCGGCTTGGAGTGGAAATTTGTAGCGCCGGTCTTCATCGGCGACACCATCCGCGTGCGCGTCGCCGTGGAGGCTACCAAGGCCGTGCCGCGGCTGGGCGGGGGGATCGTCACGCTCAGGATGGAGGTCGTCAACCAGAAGGACGAGGTCGTCAACCGCGGGACGTGGGAGGTGGTGTGCAAGGGACGGGGAGAGGAACAGAAGGTTTGACATTAGCGGGTTCATGGCGGGTTTTTGATGGCGGCCTTGCGCAAGGCAGAGGGCGCCGACCGATTTTGCGGCTATGGAGAAAGTCTGTAGACGCTCAGTGCAACCATCAGAGCCACCCGAAGGGGCGGCGCAGCTTTCCTTATCGATTCGCACGGGGGAGCTGCGTTGCCCGGGCGTTGCGCCCTCGCTCGGCCATTCCCGCCTTGCAGATTGCCCTCGAGCACCCCGAGATAGGTCCCCCTTTTGCTGCGATCACGCTGATCATCCGCCGATTTCACCGTCCGGCATTTGAGGCGGCTTCCCCTTCCGCTTGTAATTATCCAGACTAACGATCGACGCCAGATCGAGTATGATGAACAAGCATATCTATCCATCGCTGACGGGCGAGGTGTCCTGTTAGGCCGACGAAAGCAACGAAAGATGAGGCTCGTTGACAGCCCATCTTCGGGAGAGAACGCCATGTCGATTGATCAAAGAAAAGCGGACCACATCCGCATCAATGTCACCGAAAATGTCCAATTCCCCAATCTGACCACAGGGTTGGAGCGCTATCGGCTTGTGCATCAGGCGCTGCCGGAGCTGAACCTGCATGAAGTCTGTCTCGACGTCGTCCTGTTCGGCAAACGGCTGGCGGCGCCGCTGCTCATCAGCTCCATGACCGGCGGCACAGAGCAAGCAGCCTTTATTAACCGCTGCCTGGCTGAAGCGGCGCAGGCCCAGCGAGTGGCGATGGGCGTCGGCAGTCAGCGCGCTGGCCTTGAGCAGGAGCAAGTCCGCCGCACCTTCCGCGTGCGTGAATACGCTCCCGATATTCTGCTTTTCGCCAACCTAGGCGCAGTGCAGTTCAACT
>CALFWA010000326.1 GCA_937928035.1 uncultured Caldilinea sp.
CGGCGATGCGCGCGTCTTTCACAGCGTGGAAAACCCCGCACAACAACCGCCCTTGCTGCGCGTGACATTCCAGTTGCCGCCGGTGCGCGTCTGCGACGACGCAGATTGCCTGAAGCCGGTCGCCGACGCCGAGGTCTTCAATGCGACGACCCACCAGCAATACATGACGGACAGCGCCGGCTACGTGCTCGACGCCGGCGCCATTCAGCTCGGCGACGTGCTGTGGGCGCGCAGTCTGAACCAGCAAACGGCCCGAGGCGCGCATTATCGCACCAGCGGCGAGCCGCAGAGCGTGCGCGCTGAAGCCTATGTCTGGCCGACGAGTTTTAATTTCCCGGAGATGCGGCTGATCTTGCAACGGCCGCTCTTCGTGCGCAATCTACAGGTTTCCGCACAATGGAATCTGGAAGGCGATCCGGCGTACAAGGCGACGCTGGCGCGGCGCATCGTCGATGCGTCCGAGCATTTTTACCGCTTCACCGAGGGTCAGTTTGCACTCGGCGAAGTGACGATTTATCAAAACTATGAGCGTTGGAACGATCCGCAGACCGATCTCTGGCTCTACGCCAACAACGCCATGCGCCCGCTCTCCTACATCAAAGGCGAGGTCAGCGCCTCGACGCCCGACCCAGACCCCACCGTCGATTTTGTCTACGAGCCGGGCAAAATGTACATCGGCAGCCATTGGAATCGCTATGGCGTTCCGCCCTCGCAGCCGCTGCCGCCCGACGTAGATGTCAGCCGCGACTGGGCCGCAGCGCTTGCGCATGAGCTGGGGCACTATCTGCTCGGCCAGTTCGACGCCTACCTTGCGGTGCTGCCCAGCGGCGTGGTGACGGAAACCTTCGCCTGCACCGGCAGTGCCATGGGCTACGTCTATGCACCGGAGAATCAGGCGTTCATCTGGGACAACGCCCACTGGAGCGCCGCCTGCGGCGACACGCTGGGAGCGTATAACCTTCGCCGCACCGAATGGGAAACCATTCGCACCTGGTTCGATTGGGCGCAAATTCCGGAAAGCGCCGCCCCGTATCTCGGCTCCTTGCCGATTGCGTTGACCACCGTCTCCTTCGTTCCACCCGCCGGCCCTGCACCCCTGGTCAACCAGGTCTTTCAGCTCGCCTATCAGAACAACGAGCTGCCCTCGGGTGAAGCGCGGGCCTTCCTGTTGCGCGATTTGAACAACGACGGCGCTTTCGACCGCATCCTGGATCAGGGGAAACCGCCGCAGGGCGTGGCGCCGCCGCAAGTGACGCTCACCGGCGCGCAGGCGGGCGACCGCCTCTGCGTCATCGACATTGACCCGCACGCCGACCCACCCGAGACGCCACGGCATCAGTTCGGCTGCGAAGTAATCCAGCCCGGCGACAACACGCTTGCGATGCGTCGCGACCCGACGTGGGCGCCGGTGATCCAGATGACGCCCATTACCACAACGCAGGTGGGGATTTCCGTGACGCAGCCGGTGATCGGCGCTGTGCTGCGCGCCCGCCTCTATCCGGAGCACGCTGCGGCGCCCACCGCCGCCATCACCCTGACGCAGACGGGCGGCGACTGGTCGGGCATTTTCAGCGTGCCGGGCGTTGCGCCGGCAGCCTTCGTGCAAGTGTGGGTGGAGGAGCCGGCCACGGCCGTCAACCCGCGCCGCGAGGCGATTGTGGATTACGGCGTCGGCGGAGGCGCAGTGCCCGGCCCCAAGCAGAAGATTGGCTTTGCACAGGTCACCTCCTCAGACGGCAGAGCGTTCTTCCTGCTGCCCGCCGGAGTAAGCCTAAAAGCGAATGAGTTCATCGCCATACAGTCGATGGCCGGCCACCTGCCCACGCCCGCCGGCGCCCAACTCTTCGGACAGATGTATCGGCTGATTGCGCTGCCGCCTTCCCTGGCCGAACAAGGCTCGATCAATCTCTACCTCACAGACGTATCGCCGGGAATGGCAGTCCAGGCCTCGAGGGCGTCATCGTCTGCGCAGGAGTCCCGCTCGATCTATTTCTGGAACGGTGCATTCTGGGAGAAATTGCCCACCGTCATCAGCACGGTCAATCGCAACGGCGAGCGCGAAGCGCTGGCTTCGGCGGAAAGTCGCAGGGTGGGCGTCTATGCTGTGTTCACGCAAACGGCGGCGCGGCTCTATTTGCCGGCGGTGATGAGATAGTGTTTGCGTGGTGCGTGACGGAACCCGCATCCCGCAACGCGCAGCATCCATTCCGTTTCATCGCAGCGGCGGGGTCTGATACACAGCCTCCAGACGGGCGACGGCTGCGTTCCAGGAATGATGCTCCTCGACGAAGCGTCGCCCTGCTGCGCCGAGCCGGGCGCGCAGCTCGGGGTTGTCCAGCAGCGTCAGCAGCGCCTGCGCGAACGCTTCGGCGCCGTCGGCGATGAGCAGCTCGCGACCGGAGACGACATTGAGCGCAGCCGTCGCCTGATGTGTGGCTACCACCGGCGTGCCGCAAGCCAGCGCCTCCAATGCCTTGTTTTGGATGCCTGCGCCGTACAACAAGGGCGCCGCAGCAATTGTAGCCGCCTGGATGTATGCGGCCATGTCGGGCACGGCGCCGGTCACCACCACGCGTGGTCTGCCGCTTTCCGGCGACGGAGGATAAATTTCCGCCAGCCTGCGCACCTCCGCCGTCGGATCGCGACCGACGATCCAGACCTGCACGTCGGGTCGCTGCGCCCACACCAGCGGCATCACATCGTTGACCAGATGCAGGGCAGCCGTGACATTGGCGTGATAGCTCATCTTGCCGCTGAAAATGATCGTCGCCGGCGGTCGCTGCAACGGATCACGAAAGGCGAAACGCTCTAGATCCACGCCGTTCGGGATCACCTCGATGCGTTCGGCCAGCGCAGGCAACGCCTCGGGAAAATATTCGTTGAGCAACCCGACAAAAGCCGCCCGATCCAGCGCCGAGGTGACCAGTGTGCGCTCGAACTGGCCCACCAGCCAGGCCTCGTGGCGCCGCGTGCGCTCCAACTCGATGCCGGTGATGAGGCGGCTGCGCAGCGTGCGGCTTGTCTGCACGGCCTGCTCGAAGAGATAGGAGATCGAATCAACGCTGTCCCAGATGACCGGCGGCTGCGCCGGCAGGCGGGCGCCGTCCAAAAAATGACGCACACCCACAGCGTAACGACTGCCGCGCAGATGCTCCACATGCACTGCATCGACGTGGACGCTCTGGAGCGTTTCCCGAATGCGCGTCATCAAGCGAGGATTCCAACTGTACGAAGCCTGCAGCGGCGCCGACCCCAGCAGGGCGCAGGCGCTGTTGAGCAACGAATGCAGCGTGCGCATCGGCTCGGCGATGACTGCAACGTCCGTCGCTCGGAGCTGCTCCAAGTCGCAGTGCTCCTGCTCCGATGTCCATAACGTGGCGACCGTCACCTGGTGGCCGCGGCGCGCCAGCGTGCGGATGAATTCATACGGGCGCACGCGCACGGGATTGGGAACGTAGGGGACGACAAACAAAATGTTCATGGGGTCACAGCTCCTGTGCGGTTGTCGCTGTGCGGCGAGCCGGCGTAGATGCGATCCCAGCCGCGATAGACGATGCGCCAGTTGTAGCGCTCCAACGCCGTGCGTCGTCCACCGCAGGCGATGCGTTCGTTCAACTCTGGATTTGTGAGCAAATCGACGACGCTGCGGGCGAACGGCGCCGGCGCATCGGCCAGGAGGATGTTCTCGCCGTGCACGGCATTCACTCCCTCGGCCCCGATGCGGGTGCTCACAATGGGCAGCCCCCACGTCCAGCCGTCGATAATTTTGACGCGCATGCCGCCGCCCGCCAGCAAAGGGATGATGAATGCGCCGGTTTCCGCCAGATAGGGCGTCGGGTTTTCGACGTAACCGGCGATCTCCAGGTTGCGGGTGGGAATGTCGAGCGTCGCAAGCTCGGAGGGGGGCTGCTTGCCGATGACCGTTAGAATTGCGTCGGGAACCTCGCGCAGAACCAGCGGAAAAATTTCACGCGCAAACCACAACACACCCTGCGCATTGGGCGGATAGTGAAGTCCACCTAAAAACGTGACGCGGCGAGCTTGAGAAGCGCGGACGATCGGCGCAATTGACTCCGGATCGCTGCAGATGGGCAGCACCCCATCGTTCGGGACTTCCCGCCCCCTGCGCGCCGCCTCCGCCTGCACTGCGGCGTGATCTTCGCAAGTCACCCAGACGACATGGTCAAAACGGCGGCAGGTTTCCACCTCAAAGGAGGCCAGCTTGCGCGCCTCGAGCTGCATCAACGCCCGCTTGAGAGGGTTGCGCTCGGCGTCGGCCATGCGCTGTGGAATCATGAAAACGGCGTTGTGCTGATCAAGGACGCTAAGAGGGCGTCTACCCTGCTGTGCAGCGACTTTGCAAAAATGCAGGGCATACGGCGCCATCCAGAGTTGATCGGCGTGCACGGCGTCGAATGCAGGCGTCGTGCGCGCCAGCGTTTCGATGCGTCGGGTCATAGCGGCGGAGGCGTCGCGCTCGATAACGAAGGGACGATGCAGCGCCAAGCTTTTGACCAGGTAGCTGGCATCCTTCCACAGCGAGCGCGTCATCGGTTCGACCATCACTTGGTGGCAAAACGTGCGCAGATGGTCGATGTCATCTGTCGTGTCAGATGCACGGACAAACGAAAGCAACGTGACGTCATGGCGTTGGGAAAGATAGCGCAGGACATAATAGGCGCGCGCCTTCGGTCCTGCGTCCAGGGGATAGGGCAAGACTTGTGTTAAAAAAAGGATTCGCATATACACCAGGTGCACGAGGCTGGATTACAGCAATCTGCGCTGTTGCCGGGTTGGCGCTGTAAGGATAATTGAACTAGGTCAGCACAGCCATTGTACCGTATCTGAAGTAAATCGAACAGATGCAACGAAGACGTAGCGCAATCGCAGAACAGGCGTTCATCCGGTACAGGCGAATCCGCCGCGTTTCGTACAGCGGCAACTGGGGGAAGGATGATAGAATCCCGATTTGGCGGCGCGGCAGTCGTCGCAACGTGGTCTATGACGCGGTCTATTTGGAACGCATATGTCGAACCTTCGAGGAAGCTGGATGAAATTTAACAAATAATTCTCGGCAACGCGTCGCATAGGCGCAGCTACGAGCTGCGCTTCCTTG
>CALFWA010000327.1 GCA_937928035.1 uncultured Caldilinea sp.
GTCTCCGTGCTCGGCGTGCCCGACATCACGCAGATGGGCAAGGTCTATGCAGCGAGCACCTTTCTCTACTTCGAGACCTATAACATTGTCGCTTTCCTTTACCTTTCGATGACGATCGTGCTTTCGCTTGGCGTGCGTTGGATGGAGCGTCGCATGCCACAAAATGTGCGATGATCTGGCGGAACTGCACGTTCGCTCACATCGTTTTCAGCTTGCGCAGCGCACTTGCTTTTGGCATGATTGCACAGTGCTTAAAACCGCCCTACCGGAAGAGCTTGACGCTCTTCCTCAAAGGCAGAAAGTAAAGATATTCAAAAATAGGAGTTGTGCAAGTCGGTTCATCTTCCAGGAAGCTCCATGATCTTTTAACGAAATAAACCGGCAAGGATGGCGGCTGCAGCCGTAGCCGCAGGTTCTGTTCTCGGTGGATCGCAAGGTCCTAGGCATTCAAGGCAGCGCAGCTCATAGCTGCGCCACAGGTTGCCAAAAAATCCGTTAAATTTTCCAGGGGGTGAGTCAACTGCACAACACCGGACAACTGGAAAGGAGTTCAAATTGAAAAACACGATCCTGAAATTTCTCACACCGATTCTGGTGGTTGCTCTGGCGCTTTCGGCGCTGCCTGCGCCTTCGCTTGCAGCCTCTCTGGCTACATCTCTCCAACAGGAACAGCCTGCTTCGAACGTCTTAACCCTAGAGGCGCTCGCCAATCTGACCTATCGCTCCCAGTTGACGCCCTCTGGAGAAATCACGCTGGTCGATGGCCGCTATGAAGATCCCGCTAATCGCGTCTTTGCGGTGTTGGCGGCGGCGCCGATGGCCTTCGGAACGTTGAACGGCCAGGACGCTGCAGCCGTCCTGCTGGCGGAAAGCAGCGGCGCCAGCAGCGTCTTTGTCACTTTGGAGATCGTCGTCGATCAGAACGGCGAGCCGGTCAACGTCGCCGGCTCGCTGCTGGGCGACCGCGTGGATGTCTACGCGCTGGAGATGGATGGCAGCCGCGTCCTTGTCGATATGGTGCGCCACGGCCCCAACGACCCCATGTGCTGCCCGACCGAGGTCGTGCGCCTAATTTACGAGCTTGGCGACGAAGGACTGGCGCTGGCGGGCGTCAACCTCCTCGGCAGCGGCGTGCAGGCGGCGCTAGACGTTGCGCCGGAGGGCGGCTATCAGACGAAGGTCATGCCGGCGACACCTTATGATGTTTCCGCGTTGATTCCGACCGGCGCGCCCATTCATACGTTGCTGACCTTTGGTGACGATGATCCAACAACGGTCTTTGCGGACGGCGGCCCGTACATCGCCATTTATCCCGTTCAGGAGTACATCCGCCTGTGGGAAGAGGCTGGCGACCTGACGATCGCCAACCTGGTCGGGGAGCTGAAACGCATCCTGAGCGAGCAGCCCGCATCCCTCAGGGCGCCCCTGCCGATCGTTCCGCCGGCAGACGTCGACGATCTTATCGCACAGGTCGATTATCTGGAGGGAGAAGATTTCAGCGGCGCGCGCTTCATCGCCCGAGCCGTGCGCAACGGCGTCGTCTCCGCCGAAGATCAACTCGCCTATCATTTCACCGGCTTAACCGAGGACGGGCGCTTTCTGATCTCCGCCCAATGGCCGGTGGAGACGACCGCTGCTCTCACCGCGCTCGACGCCGCCCCAGATGCGACCTGGACGCCAGCGCTCTCCTCGCTGGACGCCCTCATTGCGTCGCTGACCATTCAACGCCCCGAGTGGGTGACGACAGAGGAGTTGGGGAACTTGACTTATTATTCGGTCATGCTGGAGAAACCGGTGACGCTGAGCAGCGGCGTCTACACCGAGACGGTCATCCCAGACGTTCCTTCGGGCGTCGTCACCGTGCAATTGCTCGGCGAGCCGCTCGCCTATGGCAAGATCAACGGGTTGGACTCCGCAGCCGCGCTAATTGTGGAATATAGCGGTGGCACCGGCCAGTACTATTCGCTGGAGCTGGTGCAACGGATCGACGGCGAGGCGGTGAACACCGCCAGCGCGTTTCTCGGTGACCGCTCGCACATCCAGAATATTGTCATCAAAGAGGACGGCAGCATCACCGTTGACATGATCGCAGTCGGCCCCAACGACGCCTTCTGCTGCGCCAACACGCCGTCGACCGTTGATTTCGTCAAGGTGGGCGACCGTCTGGTGGCGCAGGAGGAGACCTCGGCGACCATCGATCTTTCCGGCCTTGAACTTCCGTTCACAGCGGTTGTGAAACAGGCCACCGCCTACGACGCCTCCATGCCGCCGGGTGACCAAGGCCAACCCAAGCATTTCTCTTGGATGTTGATGGACGGCGATACGACCATCGGCTACATTTCCGTCTATCCTGTGGGCGCATATCAGGCGATTTGGGAGGATGCCAACGATCCCTTTGTGGCGGAGACGCTTGCCCAACTGCAGACGCTGCTCGAAGAACAGCCGGCCAACCCTACGCCGCCGTTGCCCTTCCTGCCGCCGGTCCCCGCCAGCAACGACTTTGCCGCCCAGGCGCGCTATCTAGAGCTGGCCGACGGCGGCGTTGGCGTGCGTTTTGTCGGGCGCTTCGTGCAGGATGTGGCGCCGATCGAAAATTACCAGCTGCGTTATCTCTTCCAGGGCTTGAGCGCCGATGGAGAATTCCTGATCGTCGCCAACTTGCCGGTGACCACCTCTGCACTGCCTGCAGAGCCTCAGCCGCTCAGCGGCGAGGAGTATAACCAGTTTGTCGCCGTCTACGCAACTTATCTTGCCGAGATGACGACGCTCTTCAACGGGCTGACCGGCGCCGACTTTGCACCCGACCTCGATGCGCTCGACGCCGCCCTGCAGTCGGTGACGCCGGCGAGAACCGTTAACCCGCTGGCGCCGATCTCGCTGGCGAATATGACGATTAACTCCGAGCTGGCGTCCGAGGGCGTAGCGCCGCTGACGAACGGCGTTTACACAGAAACGGTGGCGCCGGGCAGCCCCGGCCTGATCGAAGTGCGGCTGCTGCCCGAGCCGATGGCCTACGGCGTTCTCAACGAACAGGAAGCGGTCGCCGCCATCGTCACCGAGAGCGACGGCGGCAGCGGACTCTTCGTCAACCTGGCGTTGATCGTCGCACAGGAGGGTACACCGGTCCATGTGGCAAGCGCGCCGCTCGGCGAGCGCATGGAGGTGCAGAACCTGTCCATCGTCGACAATCAAATTGCACTGACGATGCTCACGCTGGGGCCGGACGACCCGATCTGCTGCCCGTCGCAACGGGTGAGCCAGACCTATGTCTGGGAGAACGACGCCCTCGTGCTTGTAGAAGAAAGCGTCGAAGCTGCGCCCCTCAGCGGCACCCCCTGGGTGTGGGTGGAGACGGTGTTCAACGATGGCACGCGTATCACGCCGGTGACCGAAGGCACCTTCACGCTCACCTTCACCGCCGAAGGCAGAGTGAGCGCCACGACCGACTGCAACACCTTCACCGGCAGCTATCGCGCCGCGGAAGGCCAGCTCAGCATTGAATTCCTCATCTCCACCGCAATGGCCTGTCCGGAGGATGCGCAGGAGCAGGAATTCATCGCCGATGTAGCTGCGGCCAACGGCTATTTCATCACCGAGGAGGGGCGGCTGGCGCTGTTGCTGCCATTCGACAGCGGTTCAGTGATCTTCGCGCCGGTCACCGGCACCGGAGAACGGACGGGTG
>CALFWA010000328.1 GCA_937928035.1 uncultured Caldilinea sp.
ACACTGTGCGCATGATGTCGCCAAAGCGTCTGATCAACTTTTCACCACGCGCCAGGTTGTGCAGGAAGGCTTCCGGATGAGAGCCATCTGGGACTTTATGCGCGGCGCGAGCTGATGGGGACGCTCGGACTTGCCAGATAAAGCTCTCCAGATGGGGAGCTTTTTTGTTTGCCCAAAATTTACATCGGCTCAGAGTTGAATGTTCCTGCGAGAGGCGAGAGATGATTAAAGCTGGCGTCGCTGGCGCCACCGGCTATACGGGCATCGAACTGGTGCAGTTGTTGCATCGTCACCCCCACGTTGAAATTGGCTGGATCACCAGCGCCAGCAGCGCAGGCAAACGCCTGTGCGACGTACATGCAGTTCCCTGGGAGTATCCGCTGATTGCGCTGGAGGAGGCGTACGCGCGCGCGGGCGAAGTCGACGTTGTTTTTCTCTGTCTGCCGCATGGCCAATCGATCGAACCGGCGCGTCGTTTCGCTGCGAGTGGCCTCTGCGTTATCGACCTCAGCGCCGACTTTCGCCTCGGTCATCCCGAAGCGTATCGCCGCTGGTACGGCATGGAGCATCCGGCGCCGGAGCTGCTGCCCCAGTTCGTTTACGGTTTGTGCGAGGTGAATCGGGCGCAATTGCGCAAGGCGCGTCTGATCGCCGTGCCGGGATGTTATCCCACTACGGTCAACCTGGGGCTGTATCCGCTGGCGAAGGCCGGCTGGCTGGAAGAACGCGTGATCGTCGACAGCAAGAGCGGCGTGAGCGGCGCCGGACGCACCCTCAAGACGCCCTATCTGTTCGTTGAAGCCAATGAGAACATGACGCCCTACAACATCGGTTATCGTCATCGCCACATCGCCGAGATGGAGATGGTGCTCAACGCGGCTTCGCCCAACGGCGGTTATCGTTTCACCTTTTCGCCGCATCTTCTGCCGGTGAACCGCGGCATTCTCAGCACGATGTACGTGCGCGTGCCGAGCGGCGTCACCGAGGCGCAGGTGCGCGACCTCTATGAGGAAACCTACGCCGGCGAGCCGTTCATCCATCTGCTGCCCGCCGGCCAGCAGGCTTCGCTGCGCCACACGGTGCACACCAACCGCTGCGCCATCAGCATCACGCCGGAGCTGCCCAACGATCCGACCTGTCGCGACCTGATCATCGTCGCCACTGAAGACAATCTGATCAAAGGCGCCAGTGGGCAGGCGGTTCAATGCATGAACCTGGCGTTGGGATTCCCAGAAACTGCTGGGCTGGTGTGAGCGGCATCCTTTTGTGAATTAAAACAGGGTGAATGCGAGAAGAGATGAACCACGAGGAGCGCTACATCGTCGTCCTGAAAGTAGGCGGCAACGAGCTAGACGATCCAGATTTTCTATTCGGGCTGGTCAACGCAGTGAAGGCCGTCATGGCGGAGGGGCATCACCCGGTGATTGTGCATGGCGGCGGCAAGGCGGTGACCGATCTTCAGGCGAAGTTGGGGCTGAAGGAGCAGCGCATCGAGGGGCTGCGCGTCACCAGCGACGCCGACATGGATGTGGTGGAAATGGTGTTGAGCGGGCTGATGAACAAGCGCATCGTGCGCGCGCTGCTCAACGCCCACATCCGCGCGGCGGGCTTCAGCGGCGTCGACGACGGCACGCTCTACGTCGAAAAAATGTGGCACCCCTTTGGCGACCTGGGGCGCGTCGGCGAGGTGCAGGACGTCGACGATCATCTGCTGCGCACGCTGATCGCAGCGGGCATCGTGCCGGTGATCAGCCCGGTGAGTTTTGGCGCGCTCGACGCGCTCAGCTACAACGTCAACGCCGACCACGCCGCCACCGCCATCGCCGCCAAGCTTGGCGCCATCAAGCTCGTCTTCATCAGCAACGTGCCAGGCATCCTGGTCGCCGGTCGCGTCGTGCGCGCGGTGACGGCGGAGCAGGCGGAGGAGTGGATCGAGGAGGGCATCATCTTCGGCGGCATGATTCCCAAGGTGCGCAGCGCCATCGAGGCGGTGCGCAACGGCGTGGCGCAGGCGGTCATCACCAACCTCGCCGGCGTGCAAGACGGCACGGGCACCGGCGTGATCGGCAGTCGATAGAGTTCTCCCCGCCGAAGTGCAGGGGCGCAGAGATTTGAATCCATGGATACTCTGTATCTTTGCGGTGCATTCTTCTACAGAAATCCAACGAGGAGGGGGCATGAACGCGCAGGAGGTCATTCAACTCGAGCAAAAGCACGTGCTCGGCGTCTATGCGCGAGCGCCTTTTGTGCTGGAGCGAGGCGAGGGCAGCACGCTCTACGACACAGAAGGCCGCGCTTATCTGGACTGCGTGGCCGGCATCGCCGTCAATGCGCTCGGCTACAACGATGCGGGCGTCATGCAGGCGATGCAGGAGGCGATGGCGACAGGGCTGTTGCACGTGAGCAACCTGTACCACACCGCGCCGCATGCGCGGCTGGCTGCGCTCTTGTGTGAAACGAGCTTTGCGGACAAAGTGCATTTCTGCAACAGCGGCGCCGAGGCCAACGAAGGCGCGTTCAAATTTGCGCGTCGATACGGACGTGCGCACGGCGGCGAGGAGAAAGTCGAAATCCTGGCGTTCACCAATGCCTTTCACGGGCGCACGATGGGCGCGTTGGCCGCCACCCCGCGGCCCAAGTATCAAGACCCCTTCAAGCCGCTGATGCCCGGGGTGCGTTTCGCCGAATTCAACGACCTTGAGAGCGCTCGCCGACAGATGGACGAACGGATCTGCGCCATCATCGTCGAGCCGGTGCAGGGCGAAGGCGGCGTTCATCCGGCGACGCCTGAATTTTTGGCCGGACTGCGAGCGTTGGCCGACGAGTACAATGCGCTTTTGATTTACGACGAAGTGCAGTGCGGCGTCGGTCGCACCGGCAGCCTGTGGGCGTATCAGGGCTACTGCAAGCAGGGGAACGGTTGCGCCGGCGAGAACGGCCGTCCGTTCGAGCCGGACATCCTGACCGCGGCCAAGCCGCTGGCCGGCGGTCTGCCGATCGGCGCCATTCTGATGCGCCAGCGCGTGGCCGACGTGATGCAAAAGGGCGATCACGGCAGCACCTTTGCCGGCGGCCCGTTGGTGACGCACGTCGCCCACCATGTGGTGAGCCGCATCTCGCAGCCCGATTTTTTGGCCGCTGTCGAAGCAAAGGGCAAGTTGTTGCGCGACCTGATCGAGGAGATCAACAGCCCGCACATCCGAGAAGTCCGCGGCAAAGGGCTGATGATCGGCGTCGAACTCGATATAGAAGCGGCGGAGTTGATCCAACGAGGGTATAAGGAAGGGTTGATCCTGGTCAACGCAGGGCCGAACGTGCTGCGTCTGGTGCCGCCGCTGGTGATCACCGAAGCGGAAATTCACGAGGTGGTTGAACGTCTGAAGCGCGCCTTGCAGCCTGCGTGACACACTCAGAATGCACGTGAATGGATGACGATCGTCGTCTTTGGGGAACGTTGTGGTTAGGCAATGTGGATAGAGGAAAAAGGAATGCCCATCATCATTCAACCGGCGGAAGAGTCGCATGTGCTCCCTATCACCGAGCTGGTGAATCTGTTTGCGGCGGAGAACTTAATGCTGCCGCGCACCGAAGAAAGCGTGCGTCAGACGCTGACGGACTGGCTCGTGGCCGTCGATCCGGACGCCGGCCCGAACGAGCCGCCGATTTTGGCGTGCGGCGCGCTGGTGCCTTTGACCGAGACGCTGGTCGAGCTGCGTTCGCTGGCGGTGCATCCCAGCCAGCAGGGCAAGGGACTGGGCGGCCATATGGTGAATCATCTCGTGCAGATGGCGCGCGAGCGCGGCTATCATCAGATCTGTGCGCTGACGCTGCGCGAACAGTTCTTTGTGCGGCTCGGCTTCGAGCTGGTCGATCGTTGGAGCATCAGCCCCAAGGTGTGGCAGGCGTGCATCTACTGCCCCAAATTCCATCGCTGCGACGAGGTGGCGGTGATCATGAACCTGGTCGAAAACCCGCAGACGGCGGCGCATCCTCTGGCGCGACCGGCGGGTTGGAATGCGTTGCTCAAATGGAGTGAGTGGCAGCCGCTCAAACTGGCCTACAAACAGAAGCAGGCGGAAGTTCAATAAGGCGGGCGGGCCGGCCCGTTGTACTGACAGCGTCCGGTGCGCGGGGAGTTGTAGCGCAGGCGGGGACCGCCGTAAAGCGTGCAACTGTGCGTCTTGGCGTGGGCCGCGCACAGGTAGCAGGCCGGCTCCCCGCGCTCGTAGTAACATTGCATGCAGATGTGCGTCGCCGGCTCTCCGCATTCGACGCATCCAAAAGCGGGTAATTGGTTGCGCGCCATCAACATCACCGGTTTGGCGGAAAGCGGCTTGCCCGTGCGCTCGGCGACGACTTCGATTTTTAGTTCGGTGGGGGAGCCGAAATCGTATTCATATCTACCTTTCAGGCCGGGGCGCAAGATGTCGCCGAGCCGGGTCGTCAGGCTCTTTTGATCGCCGATGGCGAAGAAGCCGTCGATCAGCTCCTGATAGCAGGTGCTGCCGAAGACGAAGTGACTCATGTGGCCGCAACAATCGACCCAAATGGCGCGCAGATAGACGTCCAGGTCTCGCAACGTGGCGCTTGCGGGCGTCTCCAGGTGAAGCCAGTAGCGACCATCGACGGCGTCGCGCACGACGATGTGATAGAGCGGCTGCACCTTGCGTTTGCTTGCCTCCGCCTTTTCGATGGCAGCCCGGCGCGCGGCGCAGCTCGTCAGGTGTTTGAGCATGGCGGAGGCCGCTGCTTCCTGCTCGCAGAAGGCGCAGACGCCCTTAGAGCCACTTTTTGAAGCATGTGCGCGCGCCATCAATGAGCCTCCGTCGCCAGAGGCGCAACGGTGAATTCTTCAAAGACGGCGTCAAAACCGCCGCTGTCAGGCGCTGCGCACATCACGCCGACCATCGCCTCGTCGCCGGGGAGCAGGTAGGCGATGCGTAGAAACGTATAGTCGGCGCCGTCCAGCGAGTAGAAAATCTCCACGGCCTCCGCCTTGCGAATCAACCGCAGCCAGATCGACGGCGGGTTTTGCGGCAACGGCGCCACCGACCAGTCGGAAAAATCGTCGGTGACGACGGCGCTCACAAATTGCTGACCGTGCACGTACTCGATCCCTGTTTTCAGCCAGTGTTCCGCATCGAGGCGCACCATCAGGCCGGCTTGGTCGTACAAATCTCGATACGCGCCGGTCACCTTGACGGATGCGGTGAAGTCGCCCTGCACCCTCTCGTAGTAGACATGGCCGTTGTCGCGGATGAAGCCGTAATGGGTTTTGCGCCAGAAGTCGGTGCCGGGGTCGGCATGGACGTGAATGGCGCCTGCTTCCACCTGCCAACGTTTGGGTTCATTCAACCATTGCATTCGGCATGGAGTCCTTTCTCATTTGATTGTGATAATGAACGTACAGCTAGGCTGCCAGCTCCCGTTCGGAGACGACGATGCCGTCGCCATCTGCATACAACATATGACCGGGCTTGAAGGTCACGCCGGCGAAGGTGACATCGACGTTGACAGCGCCAGCGCTGCGTTTTTCACTGCGTCGTGGATGGGCGGCCAGCGCTTTGACGCCGAGTGGGAGCGTCGCCAGCGTCTGAGCGTCGCGCACGCAGCCGTTGACGACCACGCCCGCCCAGCCGTTCTGCACCGCCAGTCGCGCCAGCTGGTCGCCGAGCAGGGCGCAGCGCAGCGAACCTCGGCCATCGATGACCAGCACGCGGCCTAACCCCGGCTGCGAGAGCTGGTCGCGAACAGCGCTGTTGTCTTCGTTGGCGTCGACGGTGACGATCGCACCGTGAAATGCAATCATGCCGCCGAAGTCGTGAAAGATCGGCTCGACCACCTGCACCTGATCGGCGTACTGGTCGCAAAGATCGGTGGTTGCGTAGCTCATGTGGAGCGTCCTTTCTTGCTGTTGTTGATATGGCATCTTATCATTGCTCATACGCGTTTGACCATTTTCCATGTCGGTTTCTTTTCGCATCGGTTTTCATCTTTTCACACAAAGCGCAGAGGGGGAGATGGCTAAATTTTACAGCGCGCTCACGCCGGAGCTGCGTTCGTTTATCGAGGCGCAGCATATTTTCTTCGTCGCCACCGTTGCGGAGAACAGCCGCATCAATTTGTCGCCGAAGGGAATGGACTCCTTGCGCATGCTAGATGAGCGCACGGTGGCCTACCTGGATCTCACCGGCAGCGGCAATGAAACCGCAGCGCATCTCAAAGCCGACGGCCGCATCACAATAATGTTCTGTAGTTTCGATGCCGCCCCGCGCATCTTACGATTATATGGGCGTGGACGCTTAATTTTGAAGAACGACCCGGCCTGGTCGGAAATGATCGCTCGTTTTCCCACGTTGCCGGGCGTGCGGCAGATCGTGGCGGTGGACGTGTACTCGGCGCAGACCTCCTGCGGGTTCGGCGTGCCTCTTTATGAATTCAAGGGGGAGCGGCCTGCCTTGATCGACTGGGCGCTGAAAAAGGGCGAGGCCGGGCTGGAAGAATATCGGCGAAAGCACAATCGCCTCAGCATCGACGGCTTGCCCAGTGATACAGTGGACGAATAGGCATGGGCAAGAGAGCCGCCATAAAAAGTAACGGGTCAGGGCGCCAGCGCCCTGACCCGTTAAGCAGAGAAGATTGGCTGCGATTATTTGACTTGCACTTTGATCTGTTTGGGTTTGACAGCCTCGGCCTTGGGCACGCGCAGCGTCAGCACGCCCTGGCTATAGGTCGCCTCGATCTTTTCGGCGTTCACCGGCACGTTGAAGGTGATGCGTCGCTCAAAGCCGCCGTGGTAGAGCTCGCGCTTGATGTAGTCGACGCCCTCCAGCAGCGGTTGGAACTTGCCGCGGATCGTTAGGTCATTGTCCGCCAGGACGATCTCGACGTCCTCGGGGTTGACGCCCGGCACATACGCCTGCACCACGAATGCATCCTGGGTGCTGTAGGCGTCGATCGGCAACCGCAGCATGCGCGTGGATTCGACCGCCTCTCCGGTCTCCTGCTCCAGCTCGCTCAGGCGGCGGCTCATGGCGTCGGCCATCTCGACAAAGTCGCGAATCATTTGGTTGTAGTTGTTGAAGCGCATGATGCTAACTCCTTTCTTGCTTTGCAGACTCAAATTATTCAAGCTCGGCAGTGACTGCTGTGCTTCTTTATCTTCTTTGTGATGGCTGCTGCATTTTTCGAATCGTTGCCTCCACTATAGCGGTTCTATGTTAGAAGCGCGCGTGTGCTTTGTTATCAATAGATTTGTAGATTGTCAGCAAAGCGTTTGCATAGAGACGCCGCTGTGAATGAAGTGGACATGCAAGCTGGATCGGCTTGGGTTCGCCGCGAAAATCGTCTATACTGCTCGCTTGGGTGAGGCAAGGAACAGATGCGTGAGTGATAAAAATGGATGCGCAAGTAAGCGATAAGAAGGAACGGATGGAATTGTGCGCGTTCTCTTGACGGGCATCGCCGGCTTCGCCGGCAGTTTTTTAGCCGAGCTGCTGGTGCGCGAGCCAGAGGTGGAGCTACACGGCGTGGTGCATCGCCACGATCGGCGCATTGCGCACCTCGCCAACCGCATTCACCTCCATCGCGGCGACTTGCGCAACGCCGTATGGGTTGGCGAACTGATCGAACAGGTGCGGCCCGAGTACGCGCTGCATCTGGCGGCCTGGAGCGACGTCGGTGGAAGCTGGCATCATCCCTGGACCACCTATGAGCTCAACATTCAATGCCAGTTGAACTTGCTGGAGGCGCTGCGGCGCTGGCAGCCGACCTGTCGCACGCTGGTGGTTTCCTCGAACGAGGTCTACGGCCTTGTGCAGCCGGAAGATTTGCCGATCGACGAGGAGACGCCTTTCCGTCCCAATTCTCCCTACGGCGTCAGCAAGATCGCTCAGGACATGATGGGGCTGCAGTATTTCAACAGCCACCGCATGCCCATCATCCGAGCGCGCAGCTTCAATCATCTGGGGCCGGGCCAGGCCGACGACTTCGCCGCCAGCGCATTCGCCCGCCAGATCGCCGAGATCGAGCTCGGGCTGCGCGAGCCGGTGGTGCGCGTCGGCAATCTCAACGCCGAGCGCGACTTCACCGACGTGCGTGACGTCGTGCGCGCCTACTGGCTTCTGGTACGCCGGGGAGAAGCCGGCCGCTGCTACAACGTTGGCTCGGGGAAACCCTATTCAATTCGTTGGTTGTTGGAGACATTGCTCGAACTTTCCTCCGTCCAGATCCGCGTCGAAGTTGATCCGGCTCGTCTTCGGCCCAGCGACGTCCCCTGCTCTTACTGCGACAATCGTCGCCTCGTGCAAGCCACCGGTTGGCGCCCGGAGATCGACCTGCGCACTGCGCTGCGCGATCTGCTCGACAGCTGGCGCGCCCAGTTGCGCAAAGCATAAAAACTCCCAAAGACGCCAAAGCGGATAAAGCAAATAAAGAAAGACTTGATATAGGAGATATTTTGTGTGAGCGCTCAAAATGCCATCCCATTGCGGGGAACCAGACAGAATAGAGAAGGGGCCTCTGCGCCGCTCACCCTGGCGCTGAGCCGCTCCGCCGTGGTGGTGATCGCCGTCTACATCGGCGCACAGATGTTGTCCGATTTCACCAGCCTCAAGATCGGCGTCGTCGCCGGCCTGGCGGTGGATATGGGCACGTTCATCTATCCCATCACCTTCACCCTGCGCGACGTGGCGCACAAGACGATCGGCAAACGCAACACCCAGACGCTGATCTGGATGGCGGCGATCATCAATCTGTTCGCTGCACTTTACATCTGGTGGGTGAGCAGCGTGCCCGGCGACCCGGCCTGGGGATTGGCCTCCGAATGGAGCGCAGTCTTCAATCCGGCGCTGTTGGGGCGGATCGTTCTTGCTTCCATCGTGGCCGAGGTGGTGAGCGAGTTGGTGGACACAGAGATCTATCACTGGTTCGTGACGCGCATCACGCGGCGCTATCAGTGGGCGCGCGTGCTCGTGAGCAACAGCGTCAGCGTGCCGATCGACAACCTGATCTTCGCCGTCGGTGCGTTCGGCGGCGTCCTGCCCTGGAGCGTCGTCGGCGAAATTTTCCTCTTCAATCTCTTGTTGAAATATGCAGTGACGCTGGTCAGCATGCCGCTCATTTATGTGACGCGTGACCGGGATTGGAGCGAGGCAGAGTAAACACACCGATCGCGCATTCTTTGTGAACGACGCAAAATGGCATAGAATTTGCGGCTATGATTGTGGAACGACCGAAAGCCGCATCGCCGGTTGAAACGCCTTCGCTGGCGCGCGCATCTGAACGCCGCGTGCGTCTGATGCGTTGGGGCTTGACCCTGGTAGTGATCGCTGCAGCCTTTGCGGCCATCTTCTTCGATGCGTTGCGCGGCGGGGGCGCAGTCTATCTCTATCAGCGCGTTCAGACTTTCGTCACGATTTTTCTGGGCATCTTTATCGAGGCGGTTCCCTTCCTGATCGCTGGCTCGATTGTCTCCGGCCTGATCGCCGTCTTCGTCGATCAGGCGGCCATCGACCGCTATCTTCCCAAAGCGGCGTTGCCGGCCGCTCTGGTCGGCGGCGGCATGGGCATGGTCTTTCCGGTCTGTGAATGCGGCGTGGTGCCCGTGGTGCGGCGTCTCTATGAAAAAGGACTGCCGCTTTCGATCGGCGTCGCTTTTTTGCTGGCGGCGCCCGTGGTCAACCCGATCGTGATTCTGAGCACCTACAGCGCCTTCGGCTGGGGGCCTGTCTTTGTTGGGCGCATCGTTTTCAGCTTCCTGATCGCCGCCATTGTGGGCTTTCTCTTCGGTCGCGCGCGACCGGAAGAAGTGTTGCGGCCGGCTGTGTGCCAGTTGCATCACGATGCGTCCCATCCCGTCCACAGTCACAAGCACGATCACAGCCACCATCTCCCCAACGCTCCGTTGGGACTGCGCTTTCAACAGGCGTTCAACCTGGCCGGCGACGATTTCTTCGACATGGCCCGCTACCTCATCCTCGGCTCTATGCTCGCCGCCGGCATGCAGACGCTTGTGCCTCAGAGCACGCTGCTGGCGATTGGGCAGGGGCCGGTGATCTCGGTGCTGGCGATGCAGGCGCTGGCCTTTGTGCTTTCGGTCTGTTCAACGGTGGATGCGTTCCTGGCGCTGGCCTTTGCAGGCACCTTCACGACCGGTTCGGTGCTCGCCTTCCTGGTCTTTGGCCCGATGGTCGACATTAAAAGCTCGTTGATGTTCCTAGGCGTCTTCCGGCGCCGCATCGTGGTCTACCTAATTGCGCTGCCGATGTTGTTGTCGCTGCTGATGGGCGTCTGGTGGAACCTAAACGTGCGCTGGTAGGGTGACGGCGTTTGCAACTTGAGAAGGGTGCAGGCGCGCTGGAGGACTTGCCCGATGGATGTGCTGAATCGCCCGAAATTTCAAAATGCGCTCAAGGCGCTGGCGCTGTTGGTCATGGCCGTCTTTCTCTATACGCGCCTCGCCAGCGGCGTGCTTTTCTTCTACATCAATCAGCGCTTCATAGCTTATACGATCTTCGCCATCGTCGGGTTGGTGGTGGTGGCCCTCAGCTATCGCCCGACCGCGCGTCGAGACGAAGCCGGCGGCGCTCTTCACAGCCATCATCGGCTGGGTTGGGTGGGGTTGGCGATCGTGATGGCGCCAGTTGCGCTTGGGCTGTTGGTGCCCCCTCAGCCTCTGGGCGCAGCGGCGATGCAAAATCGGGAGATCAGCGTCGCCTCGCAGGCGCGTTCCGCCCTGCCGGCGGCTGTACGCGCCGCTGCGCAGAAAGACGCCGTCGATCGCAACCTGCTGGACTGGCTGCACGCCTTCTCCGCCTCGCCGAATCCGGCTCAAGAGTTCGCAGGCCAGCCGGTGGATGTGATCGGCTTCATTTATCACGACGAGCGCCTGGGTGAAAACGAAGTGCTGGTCAACCGCTTCGTCGTCAGCTGCTGCGTGGCCGACGCCAGCGTGGTCTCGATGATCGTGCGTTGGCCCGACGCCGCCTCACTGCCCGACGATGCGTGGGTGCAGGTGAAGGGGGTCCTGCAGCCCGGCGAGTTTAACGGAAGGGCGCTGCCGATTGTGGTCGCTCAAGAAGTGATCCCCACTGCGCTGCCCAATCAGCCGTATCTCTACCGGTGAGATGTTTTGGCCGTTTGAAAATCGCTCGATGGACTCTTGATAGAACGCAACCGGGCGTTGCGTGCAATTTTTACGGTGAATGCTCAATCTCGCATCAGCGCATTTGACCTGACGGTGTTCGGCGTCGTGAGCGCCATCCTTATGACGCTCGGCGTGGTCATCTGGCGCGGGGATCAGATCGGCCTCCAGGTGGCGGCGGTCGCACCCGCCGACGACAGCACCGGCGTTTCCACGCGCAGCCAGATCCGCATCGCCTTCGATCGGCCTCTGGCCCAGGACGCTGCGTCGGCGCAGCTGGCGCTCGATCCTCCTGTAGAAACGGAGGCTCGCGTCGACGGCAGTCAACTGATCTTCACGCCGCAAGCGCTCCAACCGGATACGCTGTACACAGCTCGACTGGAGGCTGGCGTGCGCAGCGCAACCGGGCATGCGCTGCGCACGCCCTATGTCTGGCGCTTCACGACCGGGCGACTCCAGGCGCTTTTCATCCGCTTCGTCGATGGTAGGGAGCAGCTCTTTGTCGCTCCGGTTCCCGTGGAGGCGGGGGACGTCGATGCGCAGCCCAGGCAGCTTACCTCTAGCGAAGGCGGCGTCTGGGATTTCGCCGTCTCCCCTGTGGATGCGCGCATCGCCTTTTCGGCGCTGACGGAGACGGGGGGAAGTCATCTCTGGCTCATGGCGCCTGGTGGTCGGCCGACGCTCTTGCTTGACTGCGGCGATGACTTCTGCAGCAGCCCTTCCTGGTCAAACGACGGCGAGCTGCTGCTCTTTTCCCGTCGCAGCGCCAGTGATTACGCCGCCGCTGCCGTGAGTCCGCCCAGGCTCTCCATCATGCATGTGGCCAGCGGCGAGCGGGCGCCGGTCTTTCGCGACAGCCAGAAACTCGGCTTTGAAGCGCGTTGGTCTTCCGATAATCGCTGGATCACCTATCTTTCGCCGGATTTCATCGGCATCGGCGTCTATAACCTCGAGAGCGGGGAAGAGCGCTTCTATCCGACGCAGGCGGGCGAGGCGGCGCCCTGGCAGCCGGGGCGGATGCGTTTCGCCATGAATCAGGAGCGCATGCTCGGCGACCGCAGCGCCATTCATCTCTTTCTGGTCGATCCCATCGCCGACGAACGCATCAACCTGAGCGGCGAGGATGCCATGGTCGAAGACGGCGCGCCAGCGTGGTCGCCCGACGGGGAGTGGCTGGCCTTTCGACGCAACATCACCGAAGGCCCCAACGCCACGCTCACCAAGCAGCTCTGGCTCATGCGCAGCGATGGGAGCGAAGCTCGCCCTCTGACGATGGATCCGGACATCGATCACGGCCCGCCGACATGGTCGCCGGATGGACGATATTTGCTCTTCCACAAGTTTCCGATCAAAGGGCCGGACATTGTGATTTCGGTGTGGGTGATGGAAGTCGCCAGCGGGAAGCAATGGCAGGTCGTCTCCCCAGGACAATTCCCTCTGTGGCTCCCTTGACGAGGGGCTTCCTGTTCAAAACGCACCAGCGATGCGCAATGAGAAGCGGTGCGCAGGAGTCCTAGATGCACTGCGTCTCACCGATGAAACACCCTGAAAGAGGGCAAACTCATTATGGTATAGAGAACGCGTCGTATTCGGTGTGATTTTCATCTTCTGATATAATGATAGTTCTGGGCGACCGCCCATGCGATGAGCCGCTTCGCATGGGCGGTATTCTTGGCGGATGGGATCGGCGGGCAAGGCGACAGAGCCGATTCATAGAGGTGCAAAGGCAATGAATCCACCACAACTTAGCGCTCCAGGGCCAGAGCCGCCGACATCGTACCCGACGCAACGCGTCGCCTCGGGCCAGCCTTTTTGGCGACGATTGCTGGCAAGCTGGCGAACGGTGCAGTTGCCCGCCGCCCAGGTGATGACTTCGGGCTTGTTGAATGCGCAGTTCTGGTCGGAAAACTCTTTCTGGAGGCCGGCGGCGTTTTGGGCAGGCGTCGCCGGCGCCCTTTCGGCGGGTGCAATGCAAAACACGAGCGACTGGCGGACGCTGGCATTGGCGCTTTTGCTGGTCGACGTGCTTTGGGGAAGCATCTGGCGTCTGGCCGGTGGACGGCGACAATTGTTGCCGTTGCATCCTGGGGTTTTGCCGCGCAGCCCCATCTGGTTGCCTTATTTGCAGCCGGGGTCGCCGGCTGCGCGCATTTTTTCCGGCGATCACGGCGATGTATGGTCGCTCGCTTTTCATGTGGCGCTGCCGACCGTGCTGCTCGCCACACTGGCGGCGGCGGTGCTCGGGGTGGAGGCGCTTCTGTTGACTGCAGCGGTGGCGTTTCTGGCCATTCTAGGATGGATCGCCCGCCACGCGCTGCAAGGAATTCCGCTGCTTCTGACCGCGCTGATCGCCATCGGGCTGCCCTGGTTGCTGGTGATGCAGCAGGTGACGCCGCAGGAGTCCGGAGGCGGCTGGTCGTCGTTGGTTCTGGTGGCGTGTTGGGTCTTGCATTATTGGGGCGAAATGCGCATGCTGGCAAACAGCCGGGATGTTCTCGCCATGGCGTTGTTGGCGACGGCGGAGATCGGCGTCTGTGCTTTGTTAATTCTGATGCGGGCGCCGCTGTGGCTGGCGATCATTGTCTTGTTGTTTTTGCCGACATGGTTGATGGCGGCGCAGGGCGCTCCGGTGGATCGACGGATGCAGCCGCTCTGGCTGATCGCCCTGTTGCTCAGCGCATTGGCGCTTGGACAGCCCCTTTGAACTGTTGAAGAGGAATCGATGTCAAACGAAGTAAAAAACAAATATCCATCCGACGGATCGGGCGTCAATCAGAGCGAGCCGATCAAGATGGACGCGGCACTCACGTCGAACGGCTATCGTCTGGTCACCGTGGACGATCTAAAACGCGACGCCGAGGTCACGGCCATTTTGCAGGCGGCGAACGCCACCATGAAGCAACTCGGCTACACCGAACATGGACAACGACACGCCGGGCTGGTGGGCAACATCGCACAAAACGTGCTCGAACACCTGGGATATGACCAGCGCACCTATCAACTGGCCAACATTGCAGGCTACCTTCATGACATCGGCAA
The DNA here is from genome assembly GCA_937928035.1 of uncultured Caldilinea sp. Lineage (GTDB taxonomy): Bacteria > Chloroflexota > Anaerolineae > Caldilineales > Caldilineaceae > Caldilinea. The sequence continues at coordinate 14,183 of CALFWA010000328.1, forward strand.
CGTTATTCACCGACAGCATCACGCCATGAGCGGCGCGCTAATGGCGTGGGAGATCCTAAAGCGCATGAACATGGCGCCTCAGGAGTGTGCGCTGATCATGAACGCCATCGGCAATCACGAGGAAGAACGCGGCACCGCCACCAACGCCGTCAGCGCCGCCGTGATCATCGCCGACAAGGCGGATGTCCACCGCAGCCGCGTCCAAAACCCGCGCATGGAAGATTTCGACATCCACGACCGGGTCAACTACGCAGCCAAACGCAGCTTCGTGCGCGTGCGTCCAGAGGAAAAGATCATTGCGCTGGAGCTGGAGATCGACACTTACTACGCCGCCGTGATCGAGTACTTTGAAATTTTTCTGAGCCGGATGACGATGATGCGCCAGGCATGCGAGTTTTTGGGCTGCAAATACCAGCTGATCATCAATGACACCCAATTCGCCTAGATGAGTCGAGCGCAATTTTTCCTCCATTAGGTTGCAAAGACGCAGAGAAGCACCGCGGATGCGTTTCCTTCTTTGGGTTTTGGGGTTCTAGTTATTGAGGAAAGCCCGATTGCGGCTGAGCCCATCGGGAAAATTTTGTCCTTCACCGATCTAGAGGAATTAGGCCATGCATGTTGTTCGTTACGCCCTTTTACAATCAGAGGAGGAGACGGCGTCCCTTGTTGGCGCTTCGCAGCGAGAAGGCTTCTGGGGAATGCTGGTTGACGATCTGATCTATCCGTTGCAGCGGCCCCCCTACCTGGACTACGATGGTGCAGGCGTCTGCCGGCCGGCGCTGAGGGGAACCTGCTACAGGCTCGATGAAGTGCGGCTGTTGGCGCCGGTGACGCCGAGCAAGATTGCCTGCGTCGGGCGCAACTACGCCGAACACGCCGCAGAGCTGGGCAACGAAGTGCCGCCGGAGCCGTTGATCTTTCTCAAACCTCCTTCCAGCGTCATCGGGCCGGACCAGCCTGTCGTCTACCCGTCGATCAGCGAGCGCGTGGATCATGAAGCGGAGCTGGCTGTCGTGATAGGGAGGCGCTGTCGCAACGTGGCGGAGGCGGAGGCGCTGCAATATGTGTTTGGCTATACAGTGGCCAATGACGTCACCGCGCGCGATCTGCAGCAAAAGGACGGTCAGTGGACGCGCGCCAAGGGCTTCGACACCTTTGCGCCGGTTGGACCCTGGATCGACACCACGTTCGACCCAACCGACTGCACAGTGCGCTGTCTGGTCAACGGCGAGGTGCGCCAGCACGGCGCCACGTCCTGGATGATCTATTCCATTCCGCGCATCATTGCACACATCGCGCGCTTTATGACGCTGGAGCCCGGCGATATGATCCTCACCGGCACCCCCTCTGGCGTAGGGCCGGTGAAGCCTGGAGACGTGATGACGGTCGAGGTCGAAGGCTTGGGCGCAATTCGCAACCCGGTCGTGGCGGAGTAACGAAACAAACATGAAATTGAGCATCGAAAAAGGATCGTTTGCATCATGAGCGCTGTCATTCCTGCCCTTTCTGATTTTGTTGACCTGCAGCACGTGACCTCCGAGCAATTTTGGGGATTGTTGCGCCTGGCGCGCGAATTAAAAGAAGAGCGCAACCGTCTTGGCCAGAATGCACCGATCCTGGCCGGAAAGTCGCTGGCGCTGCTCTTTCAAAAGCCGAGCTTGCGCACGCGCGTCAGCTTTGAAATGGGCATGGTGCAGTTGGGCGGCTACGCCTTCTATCTGAGTCCCCAGGAAGTCGGGCTGGGGCAGCGAGAGAGCATCGCTGACGTCGCACGCGTGTTGAGTGGGTACTGCGACGGCATCATGGCGCGCGTCTTCGACCACAATCACATCGTGCAGTTGGCGCAGTGGGCGACTGTGCCGGTGATCAATGGGCTGAGCGACTTCAGCCATCCCTGCCAGGCGCTCGCCGACATCTTCACCATCTGGGAACGGTTAGGAAAACTCGAAGGGTTGACGCTCGCCTTCGTCGGCGACGGGAGCAACAACGTTGCGGCCAGCCTGATCATGGCGGCGGGCAAGGTCGGCATGAACATTCGCATTATCTCCCCCAAAGGATACGCTCCGGACCCCAAGGTCGTAGCCGAGTCGAACGCCGACGTCATGGTCACCGAAGATCTGGACGCCGTGGCGGGCGTCGATGTGCTCTACACCGATGTGTGGACAAGCATGGGGCAGGAGAGCGAGCGCGAGGAGCGCCTGCGCGTCTTTCCGCCCTACCAGGTCAACCGCGATCTGGTGGCCCGCACCGGCAACGACGACGTGTTGGTCATGCATTGTCTGCCTGCACACCGCGGCGAAGAGATCACAGACGCAGTCGCCGACGGCCCCAATAGCGTGCTCTTTCCCCAGGCGCACAACCGACTGCATGCACAGAAGGCGCTGTTGGCGCATCTGCTCGGCAACATTCCTTTGAAATAAGGGGTATATGACGGACGTTTTCGCCTCCCTCAGTCGGCTTTCTTCGTGGCAGAGCCTGCTCGACGTCGCCCTGGTGACGCTGATCTTTTACGGCATCTTCCGGCTCTTTCGCGGCACGCGGGCGGTTCAGCTTGTGCGGGGGGTGTTGCTCTTCATCATCATTTTCGCCATCCTGGGGCAGACCATCGACCTGCCGGCGTTCAACTGGTTGATGCGCACCACCGCGCCAATGGTGCTCTTCGCCATTCCGGTGATCTTTCAGCCGGAGCTGCGCCGCGCCCTGGAACGCATTGGGCGCTCCGCACCGTTATGGATGCGGCGCGGGGACACGAGCGAGGTGCAGAGCCTGATCGCAGAGTTCGTCAAATCGGTCGAATGGCTCTCCCAGCGGCGTCACGGCGCTTTGATCGTCTTTGAGGGCGTCACCGGCCTGGCAGAGATTGTCGATAGCGGGGTGTTGTTGGATGCAGAAGTGTCGTCCGAACTGCTGAACACGATCTTTTATCCGAACACCCCTTTGCATGATGGGGCGGTGGTGGTGCGCCGCAATCGGCTGCTGGCCGCTTCCTGTGTGTTGCCTTTGACGGATCGCGAGCTGGCCGACACGCAGATGGGCACGCGACATCGGGCGGCCATTGGCGTCACAGAGCAGTCCGACGCGTTGGTGATCGTCGTCTCCGAAGAAACGGGGCGCATCTCCGTAGCGCGCAACGGCCGCATCGTGCGGGTCGACAGCAATCGCCTACGCAGCATCTTGAGCGACTATTACTCAAACACACTTACGAACTGAGACGCCGAAACGCATCAAGGCGTCGATATGAACGAGCGGACGCCTTCCCTTGGCTCTGACAGGCTGGAGACCCAGCGCTTGCAGAGAAACAGGTGCGCAGAAAATGACGGAGCAGAAACCGACGCAAGGACACAGCCTTGCGTCCGAGCATGTTGCAGATGGACAGCGCCAGGGCGCCATATCCCCGGGAGCCGGCGCGCCTGCCTCCCTCCGCACGCGACGCCGCCCCTCGTTTCATGTCGCCGACCTTGGAACGTTGTTTGTTTCGGCGCTGCTGGCCGTCGTGGTCTGGCTGATTGCAATCAACCAGGAGAATCCCCTGATCGTCCAACAGTTCGACACGCCCATCCCTCTCACGGTTGTCGGCCTGGGCGAAGGGCTGGAGCTGGTTCAGGATCTGAGCGGGGAGACGGTGATCCTCGAACTACGGGCGCCGCGCTCGTCCTGGAACACCATGCGCGCCAGCGACTTTCGCGCCGTGTTGGACCTGACCGGCCTGGGGGTCGGCGAACACAACGTCAGCGTTCGCGTCACGCGCAGAGACCCGCAAGTGACGGTGTTGGAGGTGCATCGACCGGAGTACACCGTCACCATCGACCGTCGCGCCGAGAAAGAGGTCCCTGTGCAGGTGGAGATCATGGACAGCGCCGCCTTTGGATATGACTGGCAGCCGCCGATCTACACGCCGATGACGGTGACCGTGCGCGGCCCTGCGTCGCAGGTCGAACAGGTCGTGCGCGCCCGCGCTGAAGTCTTCCTGCGCGGGGCGAAAAGCCAGGTGGAGCGCACACTGCCGCTCGTGCCTGTAGACGCCCAAAACCGTCCGGTCGAACGCGTCGAGGTGGCTGCGCCGGGCAAGGTGCAGGTCGTCGTGCCGGTGGAGCAATGGCCGGGCCGCAAAGAGGTGGCGGTGCGCGTGAAGTTGACCGGCTCGCCTGCGCCCGGCTATCGTCTCAGCGCTGTGCGCGCCGAGCCTTCAACGGTTGTCCTGCAAGGCGATCCCGACATCCTCGCCCAGGTGCCCGGCTTTGTGGAGACCGAACCGCTCGACCTGACCGGTGCAACCGCCGACGTGCGTAAACGGGTCTCCTTGCTCCTCCCCGAAGGCGTCACCTCGTTTGACGGCGACTTCGTGATGGCGACCGCCGGCGTCTCTCCGATCGTGGGCGGCCTCACCGTCTCCGAGCCGCTGATCGTGCGCGGCCTGGGGCCGGGGTTGATCGCCGAGCCCTCGCTGAGTGAAGTGGACGTCATCCTGAGCGGTCCAATCCCGTTGTTGGAATCGATGAACGAAGATGACGTCTTTGCCATCCTCGATTTGACCGGGTTGGTGCCGGGCACGCACATTGTCGAGCCGGTGATCGTCGTCCCGAACGGCATCGAGCGCAACGCTGTCATCCCGGAGACGGTCGAGGTCACCATCAAAGCGCAAAATGCGGAAAGTGGCGCCAGCGCGCCGCAAATCCCAAACGTGGAGGCGACGGCGACCTCCGCCATTGCGTCGCCGACGCCCGCGCCGGTGCAGCCGTCGCTCGCCGCCACGCCGACGCCGTGAGCCATTCTCGGCGTCGGCGGCCCTGGATTGATCTGAAAGGAAACGCATGCGAGACCGCAAACCCGTCGTTGCTTTGGTTGGACGCCCCAATGTGGGCAAATCGACGTTATTCAATCGTCTGATCGGTCGACCGGTGGCGATCGTGGAAGACGAACCCGGCACCACGCGCGATCGCATCTACGGTGAAAGCGACTGGAACGGGGTCGGCTTCATTGTGATCGACACCGGCGGTCTGGAGGCGCCTGAAGCGATGCGCGCCGGCCGCGGCGAAGCGCAGACTGCCGCTTCATCGGATTCGCTCATCGCCTCCGTCCAAAATCAGGCGCAGCTCGCCATCGACGAGGCCGACGCCATCATCATGATCGTCGATGGCCGCAGCGGCCTGACCGCCACCGATGAAGAGATTGCCGCCGTCCTGCGCCACAGCAACAAGCCGGTCTTCCTGGCCGTCAATAAAGCCGAAAGTCAGCAGGTTCGCCAGAACGCCGTCGAATTCTGGGCGCTCGGGCTGGGCGAACCCTACCCGATCAGCGCCTATCACGGCGAAGGCGTCGGCGACCTGCTCGATGAGGTCGTGAAGGCGTTGCCCGCTTACCCGGCAGAGGAAGAGGAGCAAGAGACGATCGGCGTCGCCATCGTCGGCAGACCGAACGTCGGCAAGAGCAGTTTGCTCAATGCGTTGGTCGGTCAGGAGCGCTCGATCGTCAGCGAGACGCCTGGCACCACGCGCGACCCGATCGACATGGAGATCACCTGCGAGGGGCAGCGCATCACCCTGATCGACACCGCCGGCATTCGCCGCCGCGGCCGCATTGAGCAAGGTATCGAACAGTACAGCGTGCTGCGCAGCATGCGCGCCATCGACCGCGCCGACGTCGCCCTGCTGCTGATCGACGCGCAGGAGGGCGTCACGGCGCAGGACGCGCATATCGCCGGCTACGTGCTGGAGCGATACAAAAGCGTTGTGGTCGTCATCAACAAATGGGACGCAGTCGAAAAAGACAGCCACACCATGGTCGAATACACCAACGCTGTGCGCGAGCAGCTCAACTTCATGCCCTATGTGCCCGTGCTCTTCATCAGCGCCAAGACCCGCCAGCGCGTCCACACCGTGCTGCCGACGGCGCTGCGCGTCGCCGCCGCGCGGCGTCATCGCCTGTCCACCAGCGAGGTCAATCAGATTCTTTCCGAGGCCTATGACTCGACTCAAATTCCGGTGCGTCAGGGGCGCGCGCTGCGCATCTATTACGGCTCCCAGGTCGACAACGATCCGCCTACTTTCGTCATTTTCGTCAACGATAAAGACCTCGTTCACTTCTCTTACGAGCGCTATCTGGAGAATCGCATTCGCGCCTATTACCCCTTCGAGGGGACGCCTATCAAGCTGATTTTCCGCTCGCGCGAGCGCAACGCCAGATAGCTCGGTCAAACTTGCTTATGCAACGACTGCGCGCCTACTCCATCGAGTTGGTCTTGATCACCGCCCTGTTGGCGGCAATCGGCTTTTTCGGCTACCTTGCCTACGGCCTTCTGCGTCCGGACGTCGTCAACGAAGCCTTTTCTGGCGAAAAAGCGCTCGCCTACGTGGAGCGCCAGCTCGAATTCGGCCCGCGCGTCACCGGCACGGAGGCCAGCCTACGCATGGGCGACTGGTTGGTGGAGCAGCTGCGTATGTTTGGATGGGATGTCGTGATTCAGCCGTTCACCATCAACGAGCAAATCCAGGGCCGCAATATCATTGCCGTGCGCAGCCCTGCCTCGCGGCCCGGCGCGCCCGTGATCCTCCTGGCGACGCCTTACGACACCCGCCTGGCCGCCGACGCCGACCCTGACCCTGCGCAACGTCAACGGCCCACGCCGGGCGCCAACGCTGGCGCCTCCGGCGCAGCGATCCTGCTGGAGTTGGCGCGCACGCTTGATCTCGAAAGCGCTCAGCACACTGTCTGTCTTGCCTTTTTCGACGCCGAAAGCAACGCCGGATTGCCAGGGTGGGACGGCCACATCGGCAGTCAGCTTTTTGTGGAAAGTTTGCCGAACAGCGTCCCGCGCTGCGCCTCCCCCCGCTACGTCGTCGGCGTGGAGCAGGCGGGCGCCGTCAACCAGCGCTTTTTCCGCAATGACGAGGCCGACGAGCCGCTGAGCCGCGCCATCTGGCGCGTCGCCGCCGATCTGCAACTCGGCGCACGCTTCCCCGATCAAACGCGCACGACGCCGACCACCTCTACGTTTGCCTTCGCCAACATTGGCGTTCCCACGGCGGACCTGATCGGCGCCGATTATCCCTATCGCGCCACGCTCGCCGACACACCGGACAAGATCAGCGCAGAGACGCTGGGCGCCGTTGGGCTTGTGCTGGAGACGTGGCTAGAGCGCCGACCGTAGAGGAAGAATCTGCTGCGGAGATGCCGAAAACGCAGAAGACCCGTGCTTCCAATCTCTGCGCACCCTTGCGCCTCGGCGATGAAACGCTTCGCTATCGTGGATGAACTTTCTGCAGCGTAAAGACCGCCGTCGTCGAAAGCAGGTTTTTGAAGCGTCCGGTGTGAATGCGCACGCCGCGGTTCAAATAGATCTGCTGATCGATGAACACCCCGATCTGGCGACAAAAGCGCGCAAAATCGGTCACGGTGAAGGGCTGACGCCGCGGGCTTTCATACCATTGTTGCGGCAGATCGACGGCGACCGGCATGCGGCCGGTGAAGAGCAGCTCCAGCCGGCAGCGCCAGTGCCCCCAGTTGGAAAAGCTGACGATGGCGATGCGCCCCACGCGCAGCATCTCGTTTAAAATCATCGCCGGGTCGTCGAGAAACGGCAGCGTTTGGCTGAGGATGACGGCGTCGAAGCTCTGATCCGGATAGTCGGCCAGTCCTTCCTGCAGGTTGCCCTGGCGCACGCTCAACCCGCGACGCACGCACGCCAGCACACCGCTTTCGCTCAGCTCGATGCCGCGGCCTTTCACCTGTTTATGGTCGCGCAAATACTCGAGCAGCGCGCCGTCGCCGCAGCCGAGATCGAGCACGCGCCAGCCCGGCTTCACCAGATCGGCGATGGCGAGCAGGTCGGGGCGCAGGGGCATCTGTTTTGTCTCCTCGGCGGAGACAGTCTGGACTGGCGCGCTCATGCGAGGGTTTCAGCCAGCTGTGTGCGCAGCCGCGCATCGGGCGACGTGGAAAGCAGGCGATTGCGCGGCGTGTAGCCGACCGGTGGGGCTACCTGCTCCTCGCGCACCAGTCGGTCGAGGAAGCTGCCGACCAGGTGGGTCATAGTGTCAACCTCGAGCAGGAAGGCGTCGTGCCCCCAACTGCTCTTGACGTCCAGGTAGGTGACGTCGGCGCCGACGGCCGTGAGCGCGCTGACCAGCTCCTTGCTATGGTAGCTGGGGTAGAGCCAATCGCTGGTAAAGCTGATCACCAAGAACTTGACGTGCGTGGCGTTGGCGAACGCCGCCGCCAGCGAGCCGGTCGGCTGCGCCAGGTCGAAGTAGTCCATTGCTTTGGTGATGTACAGATAGCTGTTGGCGTCGAAGCGTCGCGTGAATTTATGGCCGTTGTACTTCAGATAGCTCTCGACCTCGAACTCGGTCTCGAACTCATAGCCGTATTTTTCCAGCCCTTGCAGGCGGCGACCGAACTTCATCTGCATCGACTCTTCGCTGAGGTAGGTGATGTGGCCGATCATGCGCGCCACGGCCAACCCCGCGTCCGGCTTCTGCGGCTTGTCGTAGTAGTCGCCGCGGTTCCAGGCAGGGTCGGCGTAGATGGCCTGGCGGCCCACTTCGCTGAAGGCGATCAACATCGGGCTGTGATGGGCCGTGGTGGCGATGGGGATGGCCGAGCGCACGCGCTGCGGGTGGCGTGCCGCCCACTCCAGCACCTGCATGCCTCCCATCGAGCCGCCCGCCACGCAGAGCAGCCGCTCGATGCCGAGATGGTCGATCAGCTTCACCTGGGCGCGCACCATGTCGCCGATGGTGACGACCGGGAAGTTCAAGCCATAGGGTTTGCCGGTCGCCGGATTGATGCTGGCGGGTCCGGTCGAACCATAGCATGAGCCGATCACATTGCTGCAGATGACAAAGAAACGGTCGGTGTCGAACGCCTTGCCCGGGCCGATGCACTCCTCCCACCAGCCCAGTTTCGTCGGGTCGCCGTCCAGATAGCCGGCGGCGTGCGCGCTGCCGCTGAGCGCGTGACAGATCAGAATGGCGTTCGAGCGGTCGGCGTTGAGTGCGCCGTAGGTTTCATACGCTAGCCGGACGGGGCTGAGCGTCTCGCCGCTTTCGAGACGGAAAGGCTCGTCTTCGGCGAAGGTGAAGCATTGAGTGGAAACAGCGCCAACGCTATCGTGAGTCATGATGCCTGCCTCGTTGAAAAGCGGACTTGTGAATGCGGGGACGCCCCTGACGTTCACAAGTCTCGCGCCTGAAACAGTTACTTGGCGGAAGCCGCCAACGCCTGGTCGAGATCCCAGAGGATGTCGTCGATATCCTCCAGGCCGATGCTGAGGCGGATGAAGTCGGGCGAAACGCCGGCGGCGGCCTGCTCTTCAGGCGTCAATTGACTGTGCGTCGTCGTCGCCGGGTGAATGGCGAGGCTCTTGGCGTCGCCCACGTTGGCCAGGTGGCTGAAGAGCTTGAGGTTGTCGATGAACTTACGGCCCGCCTCGACGCCGCCCTTGATGCCAAAGCCCATGATGGCGCCGACGCCCTTGGGCAGATACTTTTTGGCGAGCTCGTAGTCCGGGTGGCTCTTGAGGCCGGGGTACATCACCCAACTGACCAGCTTGTGTCCTTCCAGGAATTCGGCGACCTTCTGGGCGTTGCTGCAGTGGCGCTCCATGCGCAGGCTCAGCGTCTCGATGCCGGTCAACGTGTTCCAGGAGTTGAAAGGCGCCTGGCATGCGCCGATGTCGCGCAGCACGTGCACGCGCGCCTTGATGGCGAAGGGCGGCAGGCCGACGTTCACCAGATCGGCGTAGACCAATCCGTGGTAGCTGGGGTCCGGCGTGGTGAAATTGTCGAAGCGGCCGCTGCGCCAGTCGAAGTTGCCGCCGTCCACAATAGCGCCGCCGATGGCCTGCCCGTGACCGCCCAGGAACTTCGTGGTGCTGTGGACGACGATGTGGGCGCCCAGTTCGATCGGCCGGCACAGGTACGGCGTCGCCAGCGTGTTGTCGATCATGAGCGGAATGTTGTAGGCCTTGCTGATGGCGGCCACTTCCTCGAAGGGGAAGACTTTGATGTCGGGATTGCCCAGCGTTTCGCCGTAAAGAATTTTGGTGTTCGGGCGGATCGCCTTCTCGAAATTAGCGGGGTCGGTCGGGTCTACAAAAGTTACCTCAATGCCCAGCTTCGGAAAGGTATAGTTGAACTGATTGTAGGTGCCGCCGTACAGGCGACTGCTGGAGACGATGTGATCGCCGGCGTGGCAGAGCGTGAAGATTGCCATCGCCTGCGCCGCATGGCCGGAGCTGGCTGCCAGGCCGGCGACGCCGCCTTCCAGGCTGGCGATGCGCTGCTCCAGCACGTCGGTGGTGGGGTTCATGATGCGCGTATAGATGTTGCCCAGCTCTTTCAGCGCAAAGAGGTTGGCGGCATGCTCCGTGCTGCGGAACTGATAGCTGGTGGTTTGATAGATGGGCACGGCGCGGCTGCCGGTCGTCGGGTCCGGCTTCTGGCCGGCATGGAGCTGGCGGGTGTTGAATCCAAACTGTCGTTCGCTGGTCATAGGTCCTTTTTCCTGTCGTTTCTGTTTTGAAGTTGAATGGGTTGATAAAAATAGCCCTCTCGCCTGGCAGGTGAGAGGGTTTACATCACCTTTACCTCCTGCCCGTTTCCTAGGCAATAAAAATCCCCAACGAGTGGGGATGAGCAGGAGCGCATAGGCAGCATCCTCTCATCTTCCAGAACACGTCTGCCGGAATTGGCACCCTAATTGGCTGTCTACAACGTCGTCGAACAGTCATCGGGTTGCCGAGGCTTCACAGGGCCGGTCCCTCCACCTCTCTGGATAAGAGTGTTGCTATTCAATTATGAGGCGGAAGCATAACAGGCGATGAGGAATTTGTCAAATAAACATGAGAGAAATTCATGTGGAGCGATTGGACGGTTCTGTGCAAATTTGCTTCCTCTTCAGCGATGAGAAATTGAAGACGGAGGAGAGCGCGGATCGAGCATCTGATCAATGTGCATCCAGATGAGCCGCGCATAGCGAAAAAGGAGCGGCGTCATCAGCGCGGTTGTCAGAATAATTGCAAGGGAAAAGACGAGGATGGAGACATTCAGCCATGCCAGGATCAGCGCAGTCGGCGCAAGAATCAGGAAGCCGCCCGCATAGCCGATAAACACGGCGTTGAGGAAATAGCCGGTCTCGCGCTCGTACTTGACGCCGCAGAGGGGACAGTGGGTGTGCATGCCGAAGAGCGAGGTGAAAACCTCGCCCTGCAAACAGACGGGACAGTGTTGAAGGAGGAGAGCCCAGAGGCGATGGATCGAGTCGCTCACAACGAAATCATTATTCAGGATAATAAACGTTGATGTTTTTGGGATCGATGAAAACATGATCCATGTAAACTGCAGGCGACGTCGATTCTCCACGAAGAATATGGAGCGCCAGATCTATCAATTTCTCGCCGTAGCGCTCCGGCATGAACGCCGTCGACCCAATGATGCGTGTGTTGCGTCGCCGCAGCTCCTCCCGAACCATTCGGTCGGCCCCTTGTCCAACAATGGCAAGATCTTGCTCGCGATTCAGGCGACGCGCAGCGCGCAGTGCACCGATGGCGGCGTCGTCGTTGAAACAGATTACGGCGATGCGTCGGGCCTCCGGCATACGCAGCAGCGCCTGATAGGTTTCAGCTTCGCTGACGGCGCTGGTGTTGCCGCTGTTTAACACTACCCTGCGTTCATCGGGAACCGGCCCCAGAATCTCTTCAAAGCCATGAATCTGCCCTTCGATACGTGCGCGGGGCAGTGAGCCGGCGCGCGGCTCCTCTAGCACGATTAAATAATCGAACCTTCCCTGCCAGTGATGTTGCACCCATTTCCCAAGCGCAACGCCTGCTAAATGGCCCGAATAATAATTATCTACTCCGAAAAACGTAGCACCTACCATCGGGATATCGACGGCGATCACCGGGATGCCGGCGCGCCGGAATTTGTTCATGATCATAGCGCCCATGTTTGCGTCGATCTGATATTCGATGACCAGTTGGACGCCTTTGGCAATGAAATTATCCGCAATCTGCAGCGCCCGTTCCCCGCTGAGCTGGTTGTCGGCAAGCACCAACTCGACGTTGCGATGCTGCCTGGCCGCGCGTTCAAGGCTGCGTCGCACATCGACGGCGAAGGGCAGCTCTTCACTTAGATTCGCAAAACCAATTTTGAAAGTCGATTCTGTACGCTGGCCTGAAAGATTGATTACGGTGTTCTCACCGCAGATTGTCAGATCAAAGGGAAGATGGCGCAGTTGTTCGATTTGCTCGGCTGAAATACGACTATCTATAAAGAGTCGATGAATGCGATCGATGGGCGCAACGGACGTCAACCCTTTCCGTCCAAATTGCGGCGCCTCGATCAACGCGATTACTTCGTCGGCGGCGTCCAGCATGGCTCGCGTGAGATGCGCTTTTCCCAGGTCATTGTCGACCAAGCCCATGTCTATCGTAAAACCTATGCCGGAAACAAACGCAAGGCGGATGTGAAGATCGTGAAGTAGGGCTGCGCCGAGGAGGCCGGAGGTGGCGCCACCGTCGCTGCGCACCAACCCTCCGATCAAGATGACTGCGAACGAATCGTGCTGCGCCAGCTGCCGGGGGATTTCCAAATCGTTTGTCACAATGGTGAGCCGACGACGCGTCTGAAGGTAAGGCGTCATCGCGCGCGTCAGAGGAGCAGCATCGAGCAAAATCGTGTCACCGTCTTCGACGAGATCCGCCGCTCGATTTGCGATCCACCGAGCAAAAATATCTCCCTGAGTGGAAAGATGAAGCGAATTGTTGGTGGGCGGCGCCGTCGCCACAGGAACAGCGCCGCCTCTCACGCGACGCACCTTGCCTTCCTCTTGCAAGAAGGTGAGATCTGTGCGCACTGTCGTCTCGGT
>CALFWA010000329.1 GCA_937928035.1 uncultured Caldilinea sp.
CGCTATCGCTGAGTGCGGCGCCAGGTGGGTGAATAAAGATGACCCGCCGGATGTGCTTAGAAACGAAGTGGAAAAGTTAGCGACTCAGTCCTGCGCGGCAAGACGGCGTCTCCAGGTGTTTTGGCGGCCCAAGCCATGGAGTCGGGAACGGACAGTGCGCCGACTTTTCCGGCGATGGGCGCCGACTTCCTTGCTCGATGATCTGATCGCACAGCTTTTTGAAGACAGGCGCCGCGTGTGGGTGTATCCGATCGAAGGGAAGCAGACTTCATCAGCCATGCCGGCGTCGCGAGGGCGTTCTCTGGTGCTCCGAGTGCGCATCCACCAGGGAAAAGCACAGAAAGTGGTGAAAATTGCCAAAACCCATCGCGTTGCTCATGAATCAAAGAATTACAAAAAATACATCGCCTCTCGTGCACTCGGTCAGTTCCATACTCGGCTTGAGACGACCGTCCTCTTTTGGGATGCGGGTGCGTCCGTCTACAGTTTTCTTGGTGAAGGCGATGTGAAACATCTGCATGCATTTCGGAGCTTTTACGCCGCCGAGCAAGACATCGACCGTCTGCTGAAGCCGATTCGTTTTTGGCGAGATCTGTGGAGACAAGCTTTTCCGAGATTTACAACGACCACTTACACGATTTTTGAGGCGTATGACGAACTTCTCAGGTTAAACAAGCAGCTTGCTAGGCTCCGCAAGCATTCGGTTGTCTTGCCAGCTGAGCTAACCCAGCTTTTGCAGAGAATCCATGACAGGATGAATGAATTGCCCAGCTGGAGTGGAACGCGGTGGATTGTTCACGGCGATTTTCACGCCGACAATCTGTTTACGGACGGCGATCATCTCTGGCTCGTCGATTTTGAGCGCACCGGCCCGGGCCCCGTTTATGCAGACTTTTGTGAGCTGGAGATCGATGTGGTGACGCGGCTGTTGCCATCCACCGTTTCCTCTCAAGACTTTTTGACGCTGACGCAATCCCTGATGGATTTCGACGCCGTCGATGAGCCGCCGGGGTTGAGCTGGGAAGCATATAAAGCGCTGAGGTTCGTGCGCGCACTGCGCAAACTGGCCTTTGAAACAACGAATCCTCAGAACCATCTGTCCGATTATTTGTGGGGATTACTCTGTGACGCCCTGTTCGTCACCGGGATGCGACCGCATTCGCGCGCTTTGCAGGAGCAGATGATCCAACGTGAGCGCGCATGGCTGTATGCATCGGCGCTCTGCACCCAAATCGACGCCATCCGGCCGGCTGGAAGGCGCTGAAAATGGATGAAGACAGCCATGACTCTAATTCATGAGCGTTATCCACCCACCTATCGGCAAGAAATTGTGCAGCGGGTGTTTCGGGTGACCCAGGAAGGCCGCTCGATGTGTCTGGTGGGGCTTGCCGGCGTAGGCAAATCCAACCTGCTCACTTTTCTGGAACGGCCGGAGGTTCAGGATCTCTATTCCGAGTTCATCGCCAAAAGGACGCATATCGTCCGCGTTCCGTGTGAAAAAGATACAGATTCTCCACAAAGCGTCTATCGATCCTTGCTGTCTGCACTTGTGCGTACTCTGAACCTTCCCCATCCAGACAGGCGACGCGTCGGTGATTTCGAGGCGCTGCGCGACGCGCTCGATCTGTACTGCAAATACCAGAGTCAACGCGTTGTCTTCATCCTGGACGAATTTGAGCAGTTGATCCGAACGCAGCCGCCCACACTCTTCGAGGCGCTGCGCATCCTGCGCGATGACCATCGCACCACCAGTAATCTGGCCTATGTGCTGGTCATGCATCGCATGCCGCAGGTGGTTGTGGGACAGCAGCCTTTCGTTAAAAGCCGCCTGTTTGAGATCGTGCGCAACGACATCTACTCGCTTGGACCTTACACGAAAGAAGATGCATACGCCATGCTTGGCGCTCTTTGTGCAAAGACGCGTTTAACGCTTTCGGACCTTGAAAAAGATCGGCTATACAAACTCAGCGGCGGGCATAGCGGCATTCTCAAATCCATTTTCATGGCGATGCATCCATATTTCAGCAACTTTTCGGTGCGCAAGATCGTCAGGCTCGCCGAAACCGACCCCGAAGTTGCAGCGGCGTGTAAACATATCTGGGAACACCTACACATCGAGGAGCAGTTCGCATTGTCTCGTCTCGTGCGGGGCGCATCGCTTGACCTGAGCATGGTGGAATTCCTGCAAAAAAGAGGATTGGTGCGACCCGGCTCATGGGGAGAACTTTTCTCTGAAGTGTTCAAGGAGTTTGTGAAGGGAATTGAGATAGGGTAGAGGCGCGTAGCCTTTACTTGCAAAAGGGAGACGATCATGACGGAAATCATCACCCTGATCCTGTTGCTCACGATTATGCTGTTCGTCGTCGTCTGGTTGGTGAAAAGCTTCAAGACCGTGCCCGAAGGCTATGTGGCGATCACGAATTGGATGGACCGTCATGCGCGCATCCTTGAACCGGGGCCTCATCTGTTGATGCCTTTCGAGGAAGAAGTGGCGCAGATTAAAGTGCGGCAGAGCGAAGGAAAGCTTGTAGTTCCCAACGTCTTCACCCACGGCGGGCTGCCGGTTGCCGTCAATTTGCGGTACACCTACCGGCTCGACCCGAGGCGAATGCACCGAGATGAGCTGTACTACCCTGAAGATGAACGCCGAGAACAACAGATCAAGATTTTCAAACAAATTTTTCAAGACGTCATTGAAGAGCTCAGACCTTCGGCGGAGCAATCGGCGCCAAAATTCGCCTCGCGAAATCCACAAGAAGAAAGCGCTGACAAGGGGACGACGCCGAGCCGTGTAGACATTGCCGGTTTATTCAGCCCTTTCGTCGGTCAGCAGGGAATCGAACTGAAACGGCGTCTTGAGGAAAGAGCGCGCAAAATGTTGTCGGAGCACGGCGTGATGCTTGCGACGAACGCGCCTTTCGTGATCCATGGTCTACAATTGCCCGATGCGATCGTCGAAGCCTACGTGGACTTGATCGCCAGCGACTTCAATAGCACCGCCAGGTCGGACTTCATCGCAAGGGTGCGCAACGCCACCAATATGTCCGAGGCGGGCCTCGTTCAACTGCTCAACGTGATTCAGAATCCGTCGACAGACCTGCATTCGATCTTTGCCAACGGCTTTGTGCAACCCGAAATGTATGTCCAAGATGGAAAGCCCGGTGTTCGCCAGCGCGTTTCTGATGCCTCAAAGCAAACAGAGCCCAACAGGCCTCCGTCGGATGAGACCGCTCAACCAAAATCGACTTTGTCTCTATTTGACCTGAGCGCAGTGCACGATCTGCCATTGACAGAAGAAGTGATGCAAACGTTAAAGTCCCCATAACCTCACGTTTTCACCGGTCGCCTTTGGGTCATCACGCCTCGCGTCGGCGCAAAGAGATAACATGCCAGAAAGATCGCGCCCGCCATCGTCGCCATCGATCCGGCGATCGACGCGTCCAGCGCGTAGGCGAGCCAGTAGCCGCTCACGGCGGAAAGGACGCCGATGGCGGCGGCATAGATTAACATGTGCGACAGCCGATCCGCCAGCAGATAGGCGGCGGCGGGCGGCGCAATCATGAAGGCCACCACCAACACCGAACCGACCGCATCGAAGGCGCCGACCGCCGTGACGGAGACAAGCGTCATAAAGGCGTAGTGGAGAACGCCGGGCGCAAAGCCCAACGCCGCAGCAAGCGCCGGGTCGAAGGTCGCCAGCTTTAGCTCCTTGTAAAAAATCGCAATGAACAGGACGTTGAGCACAAGGATGCCGCCGCTTACATACAGCCCTGCAGGGCCTGCGTCCACCCCGAAAATCTGGATGCGGTTGAAAGGCGCAAACGCCAGCTCGCCAAGCAACACTGCGTCGACGTCTAGATGCACGTTGCCGGCGAAGCGCGTGATCAGGAGGATGGCGATGCTGAAGAGGGCGGGAAAGACCAGCCCAATGGCGGCGTCTTCGCGCACAAGTTGGGTGCGGGTGAGCAGCTCCACCAGGCTGACGGTGAGGACGCCCGTCAACGCCGCGCCCACAATCAGGAGTGGCGAGGTCAGGCTTTTGGTCAGAAAAAACGCCAGCACGATCCCCAGCAGCACAGTGTGGCTGATGGCGTCGCTCATCATCGCCATGCGGCGCAGGACGAGGAAGACGCCCGGCAGCGCACACGCCGTCGCCACCAGCGCGGCGATCATCTGAATTTCAATGTGCGCAAGCGACATACGCTGCTCCTTTGCCTCTCCCATGTCGCCTGGCAAGCCCGGCGAGGCGCTGCGCAGCCAGACGACCACGCTTCTTCTTTTTGCGCTCTTGCTTTGAATCTATTTTCAAGGCCGCAGATGCGCCGTGCGAACTCGTCGCCGATTTCTCAAATTGCGTAGCCATCTCCAGACTATCCCTCGCGCAGGCGCAAAGAGCAGCGAGACCAGCACAAGAGCGCTGATGCACAACACGATCACCGGCCCGGTTGGCGTCTTTTCCATGGCGCTGCTGATCAGGGCGCCGCTCACGCCGGCCAGGGCGCCGAACAGGCCGCTGAGCCCCACCATCGTTTCCAACCGGTTCGTCCATTGACGCGCAGCCGCCGCCGGCGCTACAAGCATCGCCGACATCAACACCACGCCCACCGTCTGCAGCCCGATGACGATGGCGACCACGAGCAGCGTCGTCAGCAGGACGTCCAGCGTCCGCACAGGATACCCGAGCGACGCAGCGTAATCGGCGTCGAAGGTGAGCAACTTGAACTCCTTCCAGAAAAGCAGCGTCGTTCCCAGCGCCAGGGCGCCCACCGCTGCCATCGCAACCACGTCGCTCTGCAACAGCGTGGCGGCCTGCCCGAAGAGAAACTTATCCAGCCCCGCCTGCCTGGCGTCGGACAGCTTTTGTGCGAAGGTCAACAGCATTAGACCAAAGCCGAAGAAGATGGAGAGCACCAGGCCGAGCGCGCTGTCGTCTTTGATGCGCGTGGTGCGGGTGATGGCGGCGATGCTGAGCGTCGCCGCCCACCCCGCCGCCAGCGCGCCGAGCAGAAAGACCACAGGCTCTCGGCTGCGCGTGAGCAAAAAGGCGATCACGATCCCCGGCAACGCAGCATGGGAAATGGCGTCGCCGAGCAGGCTCTGTCGGCGCAGCACCGCAAACGCGCCGAGCGCGCCGCTGACGACGCCCAGGAGCGCCGCACCGAGCGCCACCGTGCGCAGGGTGTAATCAAAGAACAGGTTGTGAAAGAGCTGTCCGATATCCATCTTGAATCTCTCCGACGCCGTCGCCGTTCAAAAAGGCGATCTTGCCGCCATAGGTTGCGCGCAGGCTTTGTTCGGTGAAGACTTCACTCACCGGCCCACAGGCGATGCGGCGCACGTTGAGCATCATCACCCAGTCGAAATACTCAGGAACCGTCTGCAGGTCGTGGTGCACGACGAGCACGGTCTTCCCTTGCGAACGCAGCTCCTGCAGCAGCCGCACGATCGCCCGCTCCGTCGTGGCGTCGACGCCCTGAAACGGCTCGTCCATGAGGTAGACTTCTGCGTTCTGAACCAGCGCGCGGGCGAGAAAGACGCGCTGTTGCTGACCACCTGAGAGCTGCCCGATCTGTCGTTCGGCGAAATCCACCATCCCCACTTTGTCCAACGCGTCCAGCGCAGCGCGGCGCTCGGCGGAGCCGGGTCGCTTGAGCCAGCCCAACGCTCCATAACGCCCCATCATGACGACGTCCAGCACGCTGGTGGGAAAATCCCAGTCGACGCTGCTGCGCTGCGGCACATACGCCACCAGATGGCGCTGCTTCGAGTAGGGCTTGCCGTAGATCAGCGCCTGCCCGGCCAGCGGTCGCACCAACCCCAGGATCGCCTTGATCAACGTGGTCTTGCCGGCGCCGTTCGGGCCGACGATCGCCATCAGCGCACCCGACGGCGCCTGCATGTCCACACTCCACAGCACCGGTTTGTCTTTATAGGCTACGGTCAGGTCGCGAACCTCAACGGCTGTCGTTGTCATGGCTGTCTCCTAATAGTGCGCTGACGATTGTGTCGATGTTGTGTTTCACCATACCGATGTACGTTCCCTCCGGCGTCCCTTCGCTGCCCATGGCGTCGGAGAAGAGCGTGCCGCCGAGGCGGACGTCGAAACCACGCGCCTGCACTGCAGCCTGCACCGCCTCGATGTTGCGCTGCGGCACGGAGGTCTCCACAAAAATCGCAGGGATGCGTCGCTCAACGATGAAGGCGGCCAGGTTTTGCACGTCGGCGGCGCCCGGCTGCGCCTCGGTGCTGATGCCCTGCAGCCCGCGCACTTCAAACCCATAGGCGCGGCCGAAGTAGTGGAAGGCGTCGTGCGCCGTGATGAGGACGCGCTTTTCGGGGGGCACCTTCGCCGCCTGACTCAACACATATTGATGGAGTGCTTGCAGCTCCTGCAAGTACGCCGCTGCGTTGGCCACGTATTCGTCGGCGTGGTTTGGATCGACGGCGATAAGCGCCTCCTTCGCTCGCTCCACCGCCTGCATCCACATGGTGACGTCGAACCAGATGTGAGGGTCGTATACGTCTGGATAGGTCGGATCAGCGAGCAGCGCGCCGGGGTCAATCCCCTCGGCCACGGCGACCGTTCTGACGCCAAACTCGTTCATTTTCTTGAGCACTTCGCCCAACTGCGCCTCCAGGTGGAGACCGTTGTATAAAATCAGATCGGCCGACTGCAGACGGCGCACATCGCCCTCGCTGGCTTTATAGAGATGCGGGTCGACGCCAGGCCCCATCAGGGCCGTCACCTGCACGCGTTCTCCTCCCACGTTTCTGGCGATGTCGGCGATCATCCCGGTCGTGGTCACGATGTTCACTTTGCCGTTCGAGGCGGCCGTCGGTTGATCCGTGCATGCACTGAGCAAGAGCGCTGCTATCAAGAGCGTCCAGAGAAAACGTTGCATGTTCGCCTCTTCCCTTCCTGTAGCTGTTTCGCTATCGAATCATCCATCGGACAATTTTGCAGGCTGCCCGCAGCGGCGCTCTCTTGGTTCGTTCACCACCGCTGCTTTTCTCAAGAATCGTTGTCTTGTTCCTCGAATCGAACAAATATCTTTGCCGTGATATTCAACCCCAACACGTGCGTCTGTTCCCCGGCCCGAATCGTCAGGTTGTTGTCGAAGGGCGAATAGTCAATCACATCGATCTGCGCTCCTGGCGTCAGACCCAGCGCATCGAGATGGCGCAGCAGATTCAGGTCGCGCGCCAGCACACGCAGAATAACGGCGCCCCGGCCCGGGCGCAGCGCTGAAAGCGGCAGCGACTCATCCTCGGGCATGCTCAGGTCGGCGGCAGGGATCAACTCGCCGTGGGGATCGCGCGTGGGGTAGCCGAGCGCAGCATCGATGCGGCGCTCAAATTCCTCTGAGATGACGTGCTCCAGCCGCTCCGCCTCTTCATGCACTTCGTCCCAGGAATACCCTAGCGATTGCACCAGCCAGGCCTCAATCAGGCGATGGTGGCGGATGACCTCCAGCGCTGCCCGCCGACCGGCGGCGGTGAGCACCACCCCTTGGTGCTTCCGGTATTCCACCAGCGGCGGATCTTCGGCAGCCAGCTTGCGGAGCATCCCCGTGACCGAGGCGGGCTTCACCTTCAGGCGTTGCGCCAGCGCGCCGGTGCTGGCGGAAGAGCCATCCTCGGTCAGCTCGTAGATGTGTTTGAGATAGTCCTGGACGGATTGGGTGGCGCCGGATTTCTTCATGGTTTTTGTGTTGTGTTTGTTATACGCTCATTTTTAGCCATAACTAAAAATATTTTGTTCTATCTAAATTTGATTGTCAAATTTCACCCTGACAGTTTTTAATTCACGATTCTTTTGAGCCTCCTTATGTCTTCGCACCTTTATGGTTTGATCACCTCGCACGGACGCTCGCAGCGCCTTCGGCGGTCGGGGCGAGGAGATAAGGAATTCGCCGGCGCTGACCGAGTCGCCGGACTGTGCAACATGGGTTTCTCAGGA
>CALFWA010000330.1 GCA_937928035.1 uncultured Caldilinea sp.
ACGCCGAAGGTGAAGATCATGTGGATATACTTCCAAATCTCCGGAATGCCGGGGTCGGCGTACTGATGATGGAAGCCGACCGGCGTGCTGAAGAGCAGGAAGAGCCAGAAGACCAGCCGCGCCAGCGGTTCGCTGAACATCTTGCCGTTGGTCTGCGCCGGCAACATGGCGTACCAGGAGACGTAGGCGGGCAACAGCCAGAAGTAGACCAGCGGATGGCCGAACCACCAGAAGAGCGTGCGGCTGAGCAGCGGATCCATGCCGGGCGCCGTGAAGCCGAGCACCGGAGCCAGGGCGTTGGGCAGTAGGATGAACAAGATCTCGGCGGCCACGCCTAGCGTGGCGATCTGCCAGAGCACCATCGTGATCGTGGCGGCCAGGGCGATGAAAGGCGCCCGCTTCTCCGGGTTTTCCTTGCGCCAGGCGTAGTAGGTGAAGTACATGCTGTAGCCGACGATCCACGAGCCGACGACCAACAGCGTCAGGCCGACGTAGAAGGCCCAGTCCGCCAGCATCGGCGGGTAGAAGGTGTAGAGCACCGAAGCCTGGTTGGTCAGCATCGGCACCGCTGCAGTAAGCAGACCGAGTACCATAATGCCGAAGGCGAGCCAGCTCATCCACAGATATTTCAGCGGACGGTTGAGGCTGCGCACGAAGGCGAAGGTGAAAAAGCCGCAGATGAAAAAGGTCGTCCAGACGATGGCGTTGAGTGCGCCGTGCAGCGTCAGCCCCTGATAGTAGGTCTTAATCACCGGTTGCAGCCAGGGGTAGATGTTGATGACGCGCGCGTGTTCGAGGCCCTGGAAGACGCCCAGCAGCGCGCCGATTGAAAGCGCCAGGATGGCGACCAGAATGTTCAGGCCGGCGATGCGATCCACCTGTTTCAGATGTTCGGCGGTCAGCGCAGGCGAAGCCGGTTGGGCTTGAATTTGTGTTCTTGGGAGTGCCTGTACAGACATCGATAGATTCCTCCGTTGCTCTACTGTATGACCTGCTCTATTGTGTGACCTGAACAGTTTCCGTTGCGTTGTCCGGCGCAGTGACGATCAGTTGACCGTACATGGTGTGATGCCCGATCGGCGAATTGGCAAAGTAGCCGCAATATTCGTGGCAGATATAGTTGTAGACGCCGGGTTTGTCGAATTTCGCCCGCAAGACCGAGACCTGGCCGGGCAACGCCATCATGTTGACATTGGTGTTAGCGATCTTAATGCCGTGGATGACGTCGCGCGCCGTCAGATAGAAGGTGACCTCGGAGCCGACCGGCACTTCGATGCGATCCGGCAGGAAGCTCCAAGTTTGAGCCACCATGTAGACTTCATATTTCCCCGGCGCCAGCTCGCGGATGCCAGGGGTTGCGAAGGGGCTGTCCGGATCATTGAGCGTCATCGGGTTGATGCGTGCGGTGGCGCCTGGCACCGTGATGCCAAAGGACATTGCAGCCACCGTGATGGCGGCGATGAAAACCACCGTCATCGCCACCGCCACGCGGATCCAGACGCCCTCCCATTTTTCGACGTGTAGCCAGCCGTTTTCCCCATGCGCTTCGGCGCCGGGCTCGCCGCCGGTCGAGTGTTGGGTCTCATGCTCGTGTTCGCTCATCAGTTCGCTCCTCTAGATAAGACGACAAAGTAGGCGTTGAACCACAACGCAACCGTTAGGATCAAAAAGATTCCGATCAGAACCACAGTGCCCATCGGCGTATCCGGTTCTTTGCGCATGCAATGCTCCTTTTCTCCTCTCGTTGGACGTTGATCATGCCGTTACAGTGGAACGCCTTGACCGGTTGTCAAGACGAACGACGCATCTTTGAACTGTCTTTTCAGCGCATCACCCGTCTCAGGTCGCCGGCGAGTTGTTCTGCAGAGACGCCGTAGGGAAACAACACCAACGGCCGTCGCTGTGGGTCGAGCACGATGACGGCGGCGCTGTGGTCCATGAGATAATCCGTCGCGCTGGCGCTGTGATACTGCTTTTGATAGACGACGCCAAACTGGCTGGCGATGGCTTCAGTCTCTTGCAATGAGCCGCGCAAGCCGATGAAGTTCGGCCCAAAGAAGGCAAGATAGTCGCGCATGCGCTCGACCGAATCTCGCTCTGGATCGACCGTGATAAACAGCATCTGCATGCGCTGTGCATCTTTGCCCAGCAATTTCTCGGCCTTGCCCAAATCCGCCAGCGTGGTCGGGCAGATGTCCGGACAGGTCGTGTATCCAAAGTACACCACGAGATAGCGGCCAGCGAAGTCGCTCAGCGCCACCGGATGGCCGAGCGTCGAGTCCAGCCGAAAGTCGGCGATCGGCCTGCTGGCGTTGACCGGGACGCCGTATTGCGGCGCAGGCTGCGGCCCAAGCCAACCCCAGAGCGACCACCCGCCGGCGATCAGCATGACCCCAATCAGCATTGCGCCGAGCCAACTCAGGCGCAGTCGACGCGCATTGCGTTCTAGCTGCGGCGTCAGGCTACTTTGTGCATCCGTCTGCAAGATGAAATTCCCTCCTCAACTGAACAGGAAACCGGCTTATGCGTCTCCCTATCGAGCATCGACCTAGATGCGTTAAAAGGCTGTGTTGCGATCGGATTAATAGGTCGGATAGCAGAGAAACAGATGCGCTGCTTCATAGACGAGGCCGGCTGCTCCGCTGCTGTTGCGTGCCTCCTCAAGTATCAGCATCAAATCGCGTTCGGCGATCGCCACATCTTCCAGCCCCCGTTTGTAACGGGCGCGTAGGATGCCGTTTCCATCCACGATGGCGAGCATCGGCGCAAAGTAGAAGACGCCGTGCTCGTCTTGCGTATAGTAAAGCTCGAAGCCCCCGCCCACCACCTGCTTGAGCCGCTCCGGCGAGCCGGTGACGAAATGCCAGCGCGCCGGGTCTGCGTTCAGTTTGCGAGCGTACGCCTGCAGGCGCTCCGGCGTGTCGCGCTCTGGGTCGAGCGAGATTGTCACCAGGGTCACGGGGATGCCGCCTGTATCGAGCTGTTTCACGAATTCTTGCAACGCCTGCATGATCGGCGCCGTGTCGATGCAGGGCGCCTCGCAGGAGGTGGTCGTGAAGTTGTAGATGACGATTTGGCCGCGCAGGTCCTCATTGGTGAGCTGTCGACCGTACATGTCCGTAAAAATAAAGCCAGGCGCCAGGCCGATGCGCGGCACGACTTTGATCGGTTGCGCCACGGCGAACAAGATCACGGCCAGCAACGGAATCGCCAGCAACCCTCCCCACAGCAGCGCCGGCTTTTTCAGGTTCGGCGAGTCAAGCGTCTTTTGCATTGCGCGGCTTGATGTGATGCTCATAGAAGGTTTGCAAAATGCCTGTTGCCCTCTTTGATATGTGATTTATATTACAAATTCGATTGGTGAGCAAATGCCAGCAGTGAAGACGGCGATTTAACTTCTGCCGAGCAAGCTGGCTGCGACCGTTGGCGCTGCGCGCAGCCCTTCTTGCGCCTTTTCACTGAGTCCTTCGCCGTGACCCAGGTCAAAAGCCGGCGTCTGCACCAGCCAGCTCTGGGCGTGGACGCCGTAGAGGCGTCGCATGAGCGTCAACAACGCCGCTGCATCCAGACGATGATCGAGGACAGGCGCAACGTGGAAGGGCGTCAGTTCGGTCAGCGTCGCCTCCTGGACGTCGAGGCTGGCGTCCACGAAAACGATCTGATCCGGAGCCAGTTCGGCAGCGTCAATAGCCAGTTCTGGCGTGAGCTGTTGCTGCAACAGCAAATGCACAGAGACGCCCGCCTGCCGTAGCTGATCGGCCAACGCTTTGGCAAAAAACCACCCTGCGCCATCGTCGCGGCGCAGGGTGTTGCCGATCCCGATCACCAGCACCGCCGTCCCCATCGAAGTCTCTCT
>CALFWA010000331.1 GCA_937928035.1 uncultured Caldilinea sp.
TTCGTCGGATTGACAGAGGTCAGAAAGACCAGCACGCGCGGAACGACAAGATGGCGCGCGCTCGACTCTCTTGCGCCTTGTTCAGCAACATTCATGCGCTCACCTTTTTTCTGCGCCTTTGCATTCTGCCCTTTACACTCCGCGTTGCGCCGATTTTTATAGCAGGCGATGCTCCGCCAGCACTTTCACCTTTTCGGTTCTCATGCACCAGTCGTTTTTAACGACCTGCAGCGATGCAAAAGTCGTCTGTCCGAAATGAACATTGCGATGCGCCTGGAGGAGGTCGGTCAGAAGCGGCAAAGCGGAAGGAGGGCGCCGAAAGCGCATCAACGTCATGTGGACGGTGACGGAGCGGTAGCGCACATCCAGCCCTGGCCTAGATTGCGGCGATGCAACGCTTGTCGCAGTCGATCTCGCAACGTATTTCGAGACTCATCGCAGGGAAACCCCTGGCAGAGAATTGCGCCCGGCGCAGCCGTGACGTCGCGAAATTCCACTGTAAAGCGCTCCGTCTGAGACAACACTTCCGCACAGGCGTCCAGATAGTCGCTCAACCGGGCGAAGTGCGGCTCCCACTGCTCCGTAGCCGTAAAGAGCGACAGGATCGTCACATGCAGGTCCGTCGCTTGATAGAAATATTGCTCCGGCTCCATCTCGGCCATGCCGCAGATGAACGTCATCAGGCGCTCTATCACCTCTGAAGACGGCCGCGCGATCACTGTCACGCCGAGCCGACGGTCGCTCTGTGGATCGGCAAGATAGGGATTGATTTCGACGCGGCCTTCAGCGTAGTGCGCCATGGCCTGTTGCCACAGTGCATCGTAAATGGAGCCGATCTCAAGAGCCATTTCGATTCCCCATCGTTGTCATCGGCGGATGGTTCCCGTCCTCCAGAACCTCTAAAGAAAGAGCGTCAGCTTGCCCATCAACTTTCAGTTTCATAGGGCGTTTCACTTCGTGATCGCCAGCTCCCACCGCTCCGTCGTCACGTCGTCCAGATAATCTTCGTCCACGATCGCCCCATGACCGACGCCCGTCGGCACGGTGAGGGTGCTGTCCGGATTCAGCGTGAACGGATTCTTGACGATGTCGCGTTTGAAATAGCGGTCATTGGCGCTGATGTCTCCGGGCAAGGTGAAATTGGGCAAACTCGCCAGCGCCACGTTGATGGCGCGGCCGATGCCCGTCTCCAGCATTCCGCCGTGCCAGACCGGAATGCCCGCAGCCTGCGCCATGTCATGGATGCGCTTGGCGTCGCCCAGGCCGCCGATGCGGCTCGGCTTGATGTTGATGACGTCGCACGCCTTCATCTCGATCGCCCAGCGCGCATGGTCTGGCGAAACGATGCTTTCATCCAGGCAGAGCGGCGTCTTGAGCTGTGGCTTGAGTTTGGCGTGGTCGAAAATATCGTCGTGCGCCAACGGCTGCTCGATCAACAGCAGGTTGAAGCGGTCGAGTTCGGCCAGGTGAGCGGCGTCCTCCAGGCGATAGATGCTGTTGGCGTCCACCTGCAGACGTAGATTCGGCCAGGTCTCGCGCACCGCGCGCGTCGGCTCGACGTCCCAACCCGGCTTAATTTTAAGTTTGATGCGCGTGTAGCCCTCGTTAAGGTACCCTTCAACAACTTTGAGCAGCGTTGGAATATCTTTCTGGATGCCGACGCTGACGCCGACCTCCACGCGCTCGCGCACGCCGCCGAGCAGGCTGGCCAGGCTACGACCTTCGCGACGCGCAAACAAGTCCCACACCGCAAACTCCAACCCGGCCTTGGCCATGCGGTTGCCGCGGATGCGCGCAAAGGCCGGCGTCACGTCCCAGGGGCTGGCAAGCTCGGTCTGGAGCAAGATCGGCACCAAATAATCCTGCATGATGATCCAGGCTGTCTTTTGGTTTTCCTCGTTGTAAAAGGGATTTTCGCCCACCGGCGACTCCCCCCAGGCGACGAAGCCATCCGCCTCGATGCGGACGATGATGGCGTGGCTGCCCTGTTCGCGCCATCCGCTTGTCTCAAAGACGGAGACATAGGGAAGAAAAATCTTCCGAAGTTCGATGCGTTCAATGTGCATGATTTACCTTCTTCCAGGAAGCTTGATGAAATTTATAAAAATGGTTTTGGTGACTCGTAGGCGCTGCTCATGGCTGCGCCTCCTCAAACTCCCTATGACCTCGCGGTTCGCCGAGGGCGTGCGGCTGGGAGCTGCCCCTACCATCGCCTGTTTGTTCAATCCGCTCTATCGATTCCGCGTTCAACTGCGCAACTTCAAGTAAAGACCTCTGTGGTGAGACCATCTTGGGATGCATTGTACAAATTTTACTCAGTTGGAGCGAATCGCCACGGTGGGTGCACAAGGGATCTCTTCGCCCTGCACACAAAGGGAATCGATGAAAGTCAGACGCAGCGCCCCGCCGACATGACAGAAGGCAATCCGCGCGACTATAATGCGCATAATTTCTTTTGCAAATTTGCGAACATTCCTGCGAAATTCAAACAACTCAAGGAGCATTTCTTATGGCCATGCGCGCGGATTACATCTGGATGAACGGCAAGATCATCCCGTGGGATGAGGCGAAAGTGCACGTTTTCACGCATGCGCTGCACTATGGCAGCAGCGTCTTCGAGGGCATTCGCGTCTATGAGACGACCAAGGGGCCGGCCATCTTCCGCGGCCGCGAGCACTATGAACGGTTGCTCTACAGCGCCAAGGTGGCGCGCATCCCTTCGCCTTATACGGTTGACGACTACATGCAGGCCACCAAGGATGTTGTGCGCGCCAACAACCAGCGCAGCGCTTACGTGCGTCCGTTGCTCTTCCGCGGCTACAACACGCTTGGCGTCGACGGTCGCGGCTGCCCGGTGGAGGCGGTGGTGGCGTCGGTGCCGTGGGGCGCCTATCTGGGCAAAGAAGGGCTGGAGCAGGGCGTGGATGTGCAGGTCAGCTCGTGGCGACGTATGGCGCCGGACACCCTCAACGCGCTCGCCAAGATCGGCGGCCAGTACGTCAACAGCCAAAACATCGTCATGGAAGCGCGCGACAACGGCTTCGCCGAGGGCATTGCTTTGGACATCAACGGCTACGTCTCCGAAGGCAGCGGCGAGAACATCTTCGTGATCGTGAAGGGCAAAATCTACACCCCGCCCCTGTCCAACAGCATCCTCGGCGGCATCACGCGCGACTGCGCCATGAAGATCGCCGCAGAATTGGGCTACACGGTCATCGAGGCGACCATCCCGCGCGAGATGCTCTATATGGCGGATGAAATTTTCTTCACCGGCACGGCGGCGGAGATCACGCCGGTGCGTTCGGTGGATCGCATGCCTGTCGGCGACGGCAAGCGCGGACCGATCACGGAGCGCATTCAGGCGCGTTTTTTCGGCATCGTCGAGGGCGAGCTGCCCGACACCTACAACTGGCTGACGCCGATCGAGTGACGCATTTGCCAGGCGACAGTCGCTTGGACAAGAGCTGTCGCCTTTTCCCTTCTCGGAACCTCCCCAACGTCTCCCACGTCGTTGGGCGGATAAAAATCAATGTAACCGGCGTATCAGGCGAAGGAGGGGAAAAATGTCGTATCTGAACCGCCTTTGCCGCCGGAACGCCGGTCTATGCGGTCTGAGCGCCTTTCGTGGCGGCAGCAAGGCCCCGGCTTCTTTCATGAGCTCAGGGTGAACCGATTTTCTCACTGCGAGCGCCCCACCCGCCGCCCCCAGGCGTCTCAATGCGCAGACGATCGCCCGGCTCAAGCCGCCGCGTGAATTTAGAAGGCAAGGCGATTTCCTCGCCGTTGCGCGATAGGAGCAGGTTGCGACCCGGCGCGCCCGTTTCGCCGCCAGCAAGACCCCAGGGCGCAACGGCGCGACGCTCGCTGATCATCGTGACGGTGACGGGCGCCAGAAACTCATACTCGCGCACGATGCCGTCACCGCCGCGATGCGCTCCCTCGCCGCCGCTGCCCCTGCGCAGGCCATAGCGCCGCACGCGAAACGGATACGCCATCTCCAGCGCCTCCACCGGCGTGTTGAGGGTGTTGGTCATGTGCACCTGCACGCCGCTCAACCCGTCTCCCTCGGGGCCGGCGCCCATGCCGCCGCCGATGGTTTCATAGTAGGCGAAGGGCCGTCCATCCTCGCGCAGCCCGCCGATGGTCAAGTTGTTCATCGTGCCCTGGCTGGCGGCGGGAATCCGATCTGGCAGCGCCTGCGCCAGCGCGCCGAGCACCACGTCCGTGATGCGCTGCGAGGTCTCGACGTTGCCGGCGGCCACCGCCGCTGGCGGCCCGGCGTTGACAAGTGAATTGTAGGGCGCCGCCACATGCACCGGCGCAAAGCAGCCGGCGTTCATCGGCAGATCTTCATCCAACAGACAGCGAATGACGTAGTAACAGGCCGACTGCGTGATCGCAATGACGGCGTTGAGCGAGCCATGCACCACCGACGCCGTGCCGGTGAAATCGAAAGTGATTTCGTCTCCGGCAATGGTTGCAGTCACCCGGATCGGCGTCAACGTCAGGCGATCTTCCTCGATCAGCTCGATCACGTCCTCGAAGGTGTAGGCGCCGTCAGGCCAGCGGGCGATGGCCGCGCGCGTGATGCGCTCGCTGTAGCATTGCAGATGGCCTGCGTAGGCGAGCGCCTCCTCCAACCCATACTGGGCTGCGAGCTCGCGCAGGCGACGGATGCCGACAGCCGCTGCAGCGCGCTGCGCGGCCAGGTCGCCGCGGCGTTCATCCGGCGTGCGCACGTTGCGCAGGATCAGGCGCAACACATCCTCATTAAGCGCGCCGCCGTAGTAAAGTTTCAGCGGCGGAATGATGACGCCTTCCTGAAAAATCTCGGTGGAGAGCGGCAACGAGCCGGGCGTCATGCCGCCGACGTCGGCGTGATGGGCGCGACTGGCGACAAAAAAGGCGGGCGTTTGGGACTGCGTCTCTCCGTCGACGAACACCGGTACGATCATCGTAATGTCCGGCAGGTGATTGCCGCCCTCAAACGGATCGTTGACAATGACGATGTCGCCGTCTTGCCAGGTCGGGAAACGGTCGAGGATCGTGCGCACGCTGGCCGGCATGGCGCCGAGATGCGCCGGGATGTGCGCAGCCTGCGCCACCAGATTCCCCCGCCCGTCGAAAATGGCGCAGGAGAAATCGAGCCGCTCCTTGATATTGGGCGAATACGCCGTGCGTCGCAGCGTGACGCCCATCTCTTCGGCGACGCCGGCGAAGCGATGGTGATAGAGCTGAAGCGTGACCGGGTCCATGGCATTCTCTTGCTGTTTTTTGGGGCGTCGCTGCGTCTTTGCGGCCTTTCGTTGCATTCTATCTCACATCAGACTCTCGATCTTCTTGGCGAGCGTCACATCGAGGTCGCTGATGCGATTGCCGGCTTCATGGGTGACGAGGTCGATCGTCACGCGATTCCAGACGTTGCACCATTCGGGGTGGTGGTTCATGGTGTTGGCCTCAATGGCGACCTTCGTCATAAAGCCAAAGGCGGCGGTGAAGTCGGCGAACTTGAAGGTCTTGTGCAGCTTGCCGTTGACAACCTCCCATCCAGGCAGTTCTGCAAGCGCAGCCTGGAGCTGCGCGTCGGAAAGTGCATTGGCTCTGGACATGCGGTGAACTTCTCCTTTCTGAAAAGCGACGCTTCAGAGAATGAAAAAAGGGGTGAAGTTACCGTCGGAAACGCCGCTGCCGTCGACTGTCGGCTTCTTCTGATACAGATCGGTTGGCCACATCAGGGATCGACGGCAACGGCGCATCGCCGCTCATGCCGCTGCGGATGATGCGCTCCATCTCGGCGACGATGTGCGGATCGGTCTCCACCGGTCGATAGGCGGCCAGGCGACGCTCCACCTCTTCGACAGCGCGCTGCCAAAGGGTCTTCGCCCCGGCGCGCTCCCACCCTTCCCGGTTCTTGCGGTCGTAGACCGGGCCAGGCAAATACAAGGATCGTTCCCAGTGCTTTAGCGTGTGCTCGGCCGTGATCATATGCGCCTCGGCGAGCTGCGCATCGACCAGCGGACGCGTTGGCAGGTCTTCGATGACCTGAAGCGGCTGCACCAGTTGCAAGACCTGGCCACACACCTCGTTGTCGAAGACCAACTTGGGCAAGCTAAAGACGAGCACGAAGTCCAGCATCCCAGGCCCGGAGACCGAGTTGACGCCGGCCAGCGCAGCCAAAAGAGCGCTGCCGAAGGTCTCGGCGCCCGCCTGGGCGTCTAGCTCTTTGGCGTCGCTCAGCGCCATGTACGCCTGCACCGGCAAGCCCAGTCGTCTCCCCACCTGGGCGTTGATGGCGTCGAGATACAGCGCCTTGACGCCCAACATGGGCGAGGTGGTCTCGCGCATATGGAACTCGGCTGGCGCGCCGCCGTAGAGCACCGCCGCGCCCGGACGCAGGATCTGGCTCATCACCACGCCAGCCAGCGTGTCCACCGTGTGAAAGACCGCTGCGCCCACCAGCGTCACCGGCGCCGTCAGCCCCATCAACGTCACCGGCACGATCTCCACCGGAATGCCCGCCTCCACGCAGTCGATGAGGTTCTGGCAGGAGTCCTCACTGTAGCGGAAGTTGCCCGTGGCCGTGATGGTGAAGATCGACATCGGTCGGGCGATCAGGTCGCTGCGGTCGCGGCGGAAGAGCTGCATCATCTCCGCCATGCGCAGCACGCCGTGTTCGGTGAAGGCGCCGGAGACGACCGGCCGTTTGGAGTGGCGCAAGCAGAGATAGAGCCGCCAGGCGTCGGAGACGTTGGCTTCGATGTCGCCGCCGGTGGAAAAGGCGGTGGCGAGATAGCGAATGTGCTCGAGGCCGTCGCACACTCGCACATATTCCACGAAGTCAGCGGTGGTCGCTTCGCGCACGAAGCCGGTGCGATGATCCTGCACCTTCAGGCCGCTGGAGCCAGGCGTGAAGTGCGTGTGGGCGCCGCCGATCTCGGCGTGAGGACGGCCATCGCGGTCGTAAAGGGTGAAGGACGAAGGCGCGCTCGCCAGCGCGCGGTCGATGACATCGGCTGGGAAGAGGATACGACCGGCGGGCGTGGCCGGCAACCCGGCTTCGAGCAGGTGGTTGCGCAGCGCAGGCCCACGAATCTCCATGCCGACTTCGGCGAGGATGGTGAGCGCTTCATCAATGATACGGTCGATCAACGCCGGTTCAGCCACATCAAGTCGAGGACGCAGCACGTTCTCACTCCCACTGTGCCACTATTTCAACTTTCGTATACATCTCTGGAGCTCGGAGCTGCCTGGACGAAGTCGGTGCGCATTCACATTCGCCCCCAAATGGGTCAGACAATTTTGCTTCAACCCTCGAGCAAATTTTTCACATACGCGACGGCTTCCTGCGCCAACGCCACGGCGCCTTGTGCTGCGTCGTTGGTGAAGATCTGCCGGGCAGCCCGTTTGGATAGCGCGTGGGAATGTAGTAGCCGTCCAGCAAGCTCCAACGCAGCGCCTTTTCCGCAAACATAGGCTCATAGCGAGCGGCAGCGCAAAGGCGCTCCGCTGAATGGACTCCATCACCACCAGCAGGTCGAGGTCGGTGAAGAGGTCCTTGCGTCCTGCCGCGTAGGAACCGAAGAGGATCACGCGCTCCACTTCCGGCATTCGACGCAACTGCGCCAGAATGCGCTGCAGCGCCTCTTGCAAGGCTGCAGCATAGGCCGCGCGTCGGGCGGCGAGGTCTCTAGGCTGCATCATGATTGGGAAAGCATCTACTTTTTCCGGTGCTGCTTCACCATCTCGGCGAAGCGGGCGAAGAGCAGGTCGGCGTCGTGCGGCCCCGGGCTGGCCTCCGGA
The DNA here is from genome assembly GCA_937928035.1 of uncultured Caldilinea sp. GTDB lineage: Bacteria > Chloroflexota > Anaerolineae > Caldilineales > Caldilineaceae > Caldilinea. Next base: position 7,801 of record CALFWA010000331.1, read on the forward strand.
TGATATTGGACGCAAAAGACCGGGCGGTCGGTCAGGCGCAGCCCTTCCACGGTGCCGTCGTTGAGGTTGCGATGGGTGACGACAGCATTGGGCGGCAGCGTTTCCTCATCGACCGCGTAGTTGTGGTTTTGCGCCGTGATCTGGACGTTGGTGGCGTCGATATCGCTGACCGGCTGGTTGCCGCCATGGTGGCCGAACTTAAGCTTATAGGTGCGTGCGCCCAACGCCAGCCCGATGATCTGGTGGCCGAGGCAGATGCCGAAGGTGGGAATGCCCGTCTCCAGCAGCTCGCGCACGGCGGCGGCGGCATAGGGCACGCCGGCGGGATCGCCCGGACCGTTGCTCAGAAAAATGCCGTCGGGCTGCATCGCCAACACCTCGCTGGCGGGCGTCGAGGCCGGCACCACGGTCACGCGCAAACCGTGGCTGGTCAACCGGCGCAAGATGTTCTGCTTGACGCCGAAGTCATAGGCCACCACCAGGGGTTTCGTTTCGTCGACGGCCGCACTTACGGCCATTTGGGCATGAGCTAAACCCAGATTGCGCCCCGCAGGCACCGGCGTCCACTCGTTGCGCGTGCCGTCCACCCAGTTGTAGGGCTCGGCGCAGGTCACCTCCTGCACGAGGTCGCGGCCGTCCAGCCCTTCCCAAGCGCGCGCCAGCTCCAACAGCGCCTCTGCGCTGTGTGAGCCATCGGTGCACAGCGCAGCATGCATGACGCCTTTCTCGCGAATGCGCCGCGTCAGCGCGCGCGTGTCCACCTCGCTGATGCCTGGAATGTCATGCCGCGCCAGATATTCGTGCAATGTGGCGTTGGCGCGCCAGTTAGAGACCACCGGACTTACCTCGCGCACGATGAAAGCCGTCACCTGCGGCTGATCACTCTCAACGTCCTCGGCGTTGACACCGGTGTTGCCGACGTGCGCCAGCGTCATGCACACCATCTGCCCTCGATAGGAGGGATCGGTGATAATCTCCTGATAGCCGGTCAAGCTGGTGTTGAAAACCACCTCGCCGACGACGGTCTTCGCTGCGCCAAACGCCTCGCCCTCATAAACGGAGCCGTCCTCTAAAACTAGTAGCGCCTTCACGTGTTTTTTTCCTCTTCAAACTGCCTTCAATTCTTCGATTCGTCTCGAAACAACTTCGAGCATCACGCATCCGCCTCTCATCCGGCAGACACCCTCTTATTTTATAGGAAGCGCGACAAAGATGAAAGCCCATACAAAGCCTCGCAAAATTTTCCGCTTGACGAAAAACATAAAATCACAAGGACAAAGAACATCCAACTCGGATATGCACATATTTTCTCAATCTAGAAAAAACGTGCAAAAAACTTCTTGACAACAGTTGCGAATCTTGCTAACATGAACAAGTGTCCAGAACCGAGAACAATTGTGCGAACATTCCATTTTTTAGCAAGCAGAAGGAGTGACCTATGCAAACATCTCGTTTTCACCGTATCGGTGCTTGGGTGAGCCTGTTGCTCATCTTCGCCGTTGTCCTCGCCGCTTGCGGTCCGCAGGCCGCCCCGCCCGCAGCGCCGGCGCAACAGCCGGCTGCGCCTGCTGCGGCATCGACGATCGAGGGAGAATGGACGCTCGCCAAAGCCGCTGAGCCGTACAAAGGCGTCTCGATCAACTGCGTCTTTTTGGATCGCCCAGGATACCGCGCTGCGATCGAGCTGCTGCCTGAATTCGAGCA
>CALFWA010000332.1 GCA_937928035.1 uncultured Caldilinea sp.
CCTGCTTACGGCGGCGGCTGCGCTCTTTCTAGATCAGCTTGCTTTTCGCCGGCGCAACGCTGCTCCGCTCTTCACCAGAACGTCGCTGCTCTTCGTCGTCTTTGCAGTCGCCGCCTTGATCACCCACTACAACGTGGTGTTTGTCCTGGCCGCCTGGTGGATCGCATGGGGGGTCTGGGCGATGGTGCAGGCCGAACGCTGGCGTCAGTTGCAGGCGGTCGTCGTTCACGGCCTAGCGCTGACGCTCCTTTTTTTGCCGATTGCGCCGATTGCGCTGCGGCAGATTCCCGGCTACCAGAATCCCAACATCACCGTTGTGACATTCGGTGAATATCTGCGCCAGAACTGGCAGGCCTATCTGGGCGGCTACGCCTATGATCCCGGGCTGCTCATGGGATTCGCCGACCTCTGGCTGTGGGGCGTCCTCTTCGTCGCTGCACTGGGGCTGGTCTTGCGTGGAATCACACTGGCGCGCGCGTCTGCATCGGCCATTCACACCTTTGCTTTGCCGTTCACGCTCGTTTGGCTGATGGGCGGACTGGCGCTCTACTACCTCGCCGTGCTCGACCGCAGCGCCTTTCATGTGCGCTACGCCAGCTTTGTGACGCCGGCGCTCTACACCCTGATCGCAGTCGGACTGATGACGTTTGCGCGCTGGCGGCGATCTGCGCCTGCGCTGCTTGCGCTGGCGCTCGCCGTCGGCCTGGCGCACGGCGCGCACGCCGATCTCTACGACGCCCGTTTCGACCGGGAGCACATCGCCGCGCTGACGCAATGGCTGCGCGAGGTAGCCACGCCGGATGACGTCATCTTCGTCGATCAGAAATATCCGTTCGGCTTTTACTATCAACCCTACGCCATCGACGCCGAGGAGACTTTGCCTGCCTCAGCAGCTGCGCCCGCCCGCTATCTGTTCGTCGACATCAACACCATCGACTGGCGCTTGACGGAGTGGGCGGGCCAGGCGCGGCGCGTCTTCTGGGTGCAATGGTTCGAAAGCGACACCGACCCCCGACGGTCGGTGCCCTTTTTGCTCGACAAGTACGGGCGCCACGCTGGCGAACAGTGGTTTCATGGCTACGCCGTCGATTGGTGGGAGATGTCGCCCCCCACGCATTTTGAACTGGCGCCGCAGATGCGGCCTCTGACCTTGCAATTCGAGTACGCCGTGCAAACTGTCGAAGCGTCGCTGCCGTCGACGTCACTGTGCCCAGGCGAGCCGCTGCCGGTGGTGTTGCGTTGGCGGCGCGTGCCGGACGGCACAGTCGATCGACCGCTCAAGGCGCGCGTCGCTCTGTACGACGCAGCGGACAATCGGCTAGCGCAGGCCGACGAACGGCTGCTCAACGACCGTCACCTGGCGCCCGCCCACTGGTCGATGGAGGATCAGCCGTTGGGCGTTTACTTGCTCGCTGCGCCCGACGACCTCGCGCCTGGGCGATACACGTTGCGACTGCTCGTCTACGATGCAGAAACCCTCAACCCTTTGACGTGGCTTGACGAAGCCGGCAACCCTGCGGGCATTGAGCCGGAGTTAAGCGCAGTGGAAATCACTGCGGCGGAAATTTGTGAAAGGAGCGCGCCATGAAGCGAACATCAAGAGGCGTCGGCGGGCCGATCGCATTCGTCATCGTGGCGGCGCTGATCATCGTATGGTGGCGATGGTCCGAACGCCTGACGCCGACGTTACAAGGCGAACCGCAGCCTCTGATGATCGTCACGTCGGACGCAAATGCAACGACGACGCTTCCCTCGTCGGCTCAAGGCCAGGCCGCCGCTCCTGCGCCAACGGAGCCCCTGACGACACCGGCAAACGTAAAGACATCGGTCGCCGCTTCGTCAGAAACTCCACCGGTGACAGATCTCGCTGCAACGCCGACGCGCGGCCCGCCCGAACGCATCGACGGTCTCCCCGTCATCACACTCGATGAGCTTCCACCTGAGGCGCTCGACACGCTGGCGTTGATCGAGCGCGGCGGGCCTTTCCCGTTTCGTCAGGATGGAACCATCTTCCAAAACCGCGAGCGTCGGCTGCCTCTGAAACCCGCCGGCTATTATCGCGAATACACGGTGATCACGCCGGGCGCCAGCACGCGCGGGGCGCGCCGCATCGTCGCCGGCGCAGGGGGCGAGCTATATTACACCGACGATCATTACGCCAGCTTTCGTCGAATCTGGAAACCATGAGCGACGCCATCACATCCTTGCTTCTCTCTACAGCTCCAGGGCTTTATCGCTGGCCGACGTCGCTTTCTGTGCGCAAGCTGACGCAGGCGGCGGATGCGCTTGGCTGGCGTTTTTTTCATCTAGACGGACGCCGTGCGCGCGACAAGATGGGCTTTTTGCGCGCAGCAGCGGAGGCGATGGCGTTTCCCGACTATTTCGGCGAGAATTGGGACGCGTTTGAGGAATGCATCAACGACCTGGGTTGGACGCCTGCGCCCGGCTACGTGCTGCTGTATGAGCACGTCTGGTGGTTTGCGTGCGCTCACCCGGCGGAGTGGCGCACAGCAAGAAGCATCCTACAGGATGTCTGCGCAAACTGGGCGCTGCAAGATGTGAAATTTTTTGTGCTTTTGCGCCATACGCATGGGTGCAGCGGCGTGGACGCCGCACTGCACGTTCATTGAGGCTCAATCATCGCAGAGCGATCTCCGCTGAGACCACCTGCGCACCATCTCGCATTGCGCCCAGGTCTCCGGCGAGGCGCGATGGGCGTTGGGCAGTTCCTTGCACAGTCGAGCGATCGTCGCCAGCGCCTCGTCGCCGCTCATGCCCTGCTGCACGAGATAACAACCGATCACCACCCCTGTGCGCCCGATGCCGCCGAAGCAATGCACGTAGACGGTTTGCCCCGCCTGCAATGCAGAGTCGATATGGGCAAGGATAGCTTGCATCTGCGCTACTGAAGGCGTCCCCATGTCGGGAATCGGCGAGTTCCAGTGCTCGACCTTGCAGCCTCGCAGGGCAGCTTGTTCGAGCAGCAACGGCCAGTAAGGGCGAAGGTCGTATTCGCCGGGCTCGGTCAGGTCTATGATGACGTCTACGCCGATATCCAGCAATGCAGCCACGCGGCGTTGCGCTGTCGGCAGATCAACGGCGCATGGATAGGGGCCGGCCAGCAGCCGGGGCGCCACTCGATAAGCGCCGGGCAGATCGATGTGCAGAGGTTGGGCGTCATTCATGTTGTTCCACATCCAGAGGCAGCGCCACATAGAACGTGGCGCCTTTGCCCGGCTCGCTCGTCGCCCAAATGCGACCGCCGTGCGCTTCGACGATCGCTTTGGCGAGATACAGTCCAAGACCGGCGCCCGCCGTTGAGCGGCGCAGAGAGCTATCCACGCGATAAAAGCGTTCGAAAATTTTCGGCAACTCTGAAGGGGGGATGCCGATGCCCTGGTCGGCGACATAGACGATCACGTAACTCCCTTTCGGAAGCTGCTCTGGCAGATCGACGAGGGGACGTCCATCCACGCCTTCGGCGCGCTCATCCATCCCAACGCGCTGCACCCACCCACCGATGCGAATGACGCCGCCCTGGGGTGAATACTTGATCGCGTTATTGAGCAGGTTCGTAAACACCTGGCGCAGTCGTTCTTCATCTCCCCACACATAAGGCAGCGGTTCATCAAACGCCACTTCGATGCGATGATGATTAGTCTGCGTGCGATAGGCGTCGGCGACCTTTCGTAACAGCGCGTCGAGCGCAACGTCGCCAAGTTCGAGCTTCAAACCCTTGGCCTGAATACGGCTGACGTCGAGCAAATTGTTGATCAACGCCTCCAGGCGATCCGCCTCTTCCTCGATAATCTGCAAGCCAGCTCGGGCAGTCTCTGCGTCCCAATGTGCGTCCTCGCGCGCTAACGTCTGCGCGTAGCCTTTGATCAAGGCAACCGGGGTCTTGAGCTCGTGGCTGATGATCGAGGTGAAGATGGACTTCATCTCTTCTTCCTCGCGAAAACGGGTGATGTCGTGAACGTTGACGATAATGTTGATCAGCCGACCATTTTCTGTGTAAAGAGGGGTGAAAGTCACCGACAGCACCAGCCGTTTGTCGCCGGGGCGAATCAGCTCCCCTTCGCAGCGCAGGTGCGGGTCGGGGAAATGTCCGGTGTAGTTTTCATCCCCGCAGAAATCGACCCCGCTCGTGACCACCAGCGGCAACACTGCGCTGCAAGGGCGTCCGATGGCGTCCTCAGGCGACACGCCTACCATGGTCGCCAGGGTTTGGTTGATCGCTACGACGATGCGATCGCGGGTTAGGATCATAATGCCATCGGCGCTGTTGTTCAGGATGGTGATCAAGCGACTGCGTTCGGCGTTGAGCAGTGTATAGAGGCGGGCGTTGCGCACCGCAATCGCCGCCTGATCGGCGAACCCTTGCAGAAATTGCCAGTCTAGCTGAGAAAATGCGTAATTCCCGCGGAACAAATAGATGACGCCGAGCAGGTCCTCTTCAAAGAGCAGGGGCAGCACAATGACCTGACCCAGCGCAATGCCCAGATCAGCTTCCACCTGATGCACCCGACTCGACAGATCGATCGCAAGCGGCTCTCCCACCTCTGTGTTGGCGACGGCCTCCTGCACCAGCCGCATCGCCGTGGTATCCAACAGCGGCTCGAAATAGGGCAGCGCTTCGGTGGGAATGGCGTACAACGCGCGCACCTGAAAGCGCGGCGTCGCCGAAAGCGCCGGGTCAAACAACGTATGTTCGGATTGCAGCAGAATCATCCCGGCCGGCGCGCCGACCATTTGAGCGGCGCTGCGCAAGATCAACTCCAGCAGGCTGGGCAGGTCCAACCGAGACGTCATCGCGCGAGAAATCCGCAACAGGAACTCCAGTTGGCGGAGCTGATAGGCGGTCAGCAGGGTGGGAACGTTGGCGGACATCTGTCAGTTACGCCAGCAGGCTGGCATTGTCGAAACCATCGGGCAGCAGGGCGCGCACCGTCGTCGTGCGATAGGCGCCGGTTTCATCGGCGATGTAAACGACCATGTCTGGGCCTAGCTCGATCATCACCTGTCGACAAGCCCCGCAGGGGGAGCCGCCGTTGCGCGTCACGACGGCCATGGCGGCAAAGCGACGTTTGCCCTGGGCGACCGCCGCAGTCAGGGCGACGCGTTCGGCGCAGATCGTGGAAGGATAGGCCGCATTCTCAACATTGCAGCCCAGAAACACCTCGCCGTCCTCAGTTAGGACGGCGGCGCCGACGGCATAGTTGCTGTACGGAGCATAAGCGCGCGCACGAGCCTCCTTTGCCGCCTGGATCAATTCGGTTGGACTCATGATTGGTTTGCCATTCCCGAAGGTTTGAGCCACGAATTCTGACTATGCACGGATTTAGATTCTTCCACTTCGTCGCTTTCCTGCGACGCTGGAGGAATGCGCTCTATGCGCACCTGATGGATTCGTCGGCCATCCACCGAAAGCACAATAAACCGCCAGCCCTCCAGCTCGAGCGCTTCCCCTTGCTCCGGCACATGACCCAGACGGCTGTAGATCAGGCCGCCCACCGTGTCGGCTTCTTCTTCCTCCAGATCGATGCCTAACACATCCGACAGCGTGTCCAGATCGAGACGTGAATTGACGATGTACGTGTTTTCGCCGGCAGGCTGAAGATAGGCCTCTTCCGCCACATCATATTCGTCCTGAATGTCGCCGACAATTTCTTCCAGAATATCTTCGATGGTCACCAGTCCCGCCACGCCGCCGTACTCGTCGATGACGATCGCCAGGTGAACGCGCTGCTGTTGCATTTCGCGCAGGAGAGCGGTCACCTTTTTACTCGCAGGAATAAAGTATGGCGGCCGCAACAACTCGCGAATCTGCACATCCATGCGCTGGTCGCGGAAGCATTTGAGCAAATCTTTCGCGTACAGCACCCCGACGATGGCGTCGATGGTGCCCTCGTGGACCGGAATGCGGCTGTGCCCAGCCTCAATAATCGTATCGAGCGCCTCGCGCAACGGTGTGTTTACATCGAGCGTCACCATGTCGATGCGCGGCACCATCACTTCACGCGCCACGGTCTCGTCCATTTCCAGGATGCTGGCGATCATCTGCTTTTCGCTCTCCTGGATTTCAGATTCCTCTTCGTTGACCTGCATCAGCAGGCGCAGGCCGTCCTCAGAGAGGAAGATCGACTCGTCTAGCTCCTCTTCGTCCTCGCCGCTCAAACGCAACCCGGCGCGATAGAGCAAGAAAGTAACAGGAGAAAGCACCTGCATCACCGGGCGCAAAAACGGCGCCAGCGCAAAGGCGACGGCATCTGGGTTGCGCAGAACCAGGGCACGCACCACGATCTGAGTGACCGCCAGTGTCAACCAGGCGCCCAGAATCCCGATCAACATGCCGGACGGCGGGAAGCGCGTCAACAGCATATATCCAGCCGCCAAACCTGCGGCCACGAGGCCAAGGCTCTTGAGCAGCATAATGGTGAGCCAAAAGCGGGCGGTGTCGGCCAACTGCTCGCTGAGCATCACTGCGCAGGCGTCGCCGGCCTCACTGCGTTTGCGCACCTCACTGCGGTTGACGGCGGATAGTGCAATCTCGGCGGCGGCAGCCAGGCCGATGAAGAAGAGAGCCGCCGCCAAAACTATCCATGCAACTAGGTCTGATTCCACAATTTACTCCTCCGATCCTCCCTGTGGAGGCGTCCTGGCTTCCATCTTGTGCACTCGCGCCGGCACGCCATAGGCCGTAGCGTGCGCCGGGATGTCCCGCGTGACGACGGAGCCAGCGCCGGTGCGGGCGAACTCTCCCACTACCACCGGAGCCACGAGCATGGTGTCGCTGCCGATAAAGGCATGATCACCGATAATTGTTTTCGATTTATGAACGCCATCATAATTACATGTGATCGTGCCTGCGCCGATGTTGACGTTGGCGCCGACCTCTGCATTGCCGATATAGCTGAAATGCCCCATCTTGACGCCGGGACCAAGGTAGCTGTCCTTCACTTCGCCGAAATTGCCCATGTGCACGTTCTCTCCCAGATGGGCGCCCTTGCGCAGATGGCTAAAGGGCCCGATCTCCGACCCTTGGTCCATGCGGGCCCGCTCCAGTACGGAATAGACGACACGACAGCGGTCGGCGATCTGAGTGTCGATAATCTGGCTATACGGTCCGATCGTGCAATGGCGACCGATCACCGTGGCGCCTTGCAAGAGACAACCGGGCCAGATGGTCGTATCGGCGCCGATCTGCACGGTATCTTCAATATAGGTCGAGAGCGGATCGACAATGGTTACACCTTCTAGCATATGGCGCTCCAGAATACGGCGCCGTAAAATCGCCTCCGCTTCAGCAAGATGAACGCGGTTATTTACTCCATAGACATCCTCAAGCGGCGCTTCCAACGTCACAATCTGTCGCCCCTGACTTGCCGCCATGGACACCAGATCGGTCAGATAATACTCTCCCTTTGCGCTTCTGGGAATGTTTGGAAGGTTCTGGCGCAGCCAGGCAGCGTGAAAACAATAGACGCCGGGGTTCAGTTCCTGAATTGCCAGCTGTTCGGGCGTGCAATCTGCTTCTTCCACAATAGCTGCAACGCTTCCGTCGCTGCGTCGTACAATGCGACCAAATCCTTGGGGATTTTCACGCTTGACCGTCAGCATGGCGATCGCCAGCGCAGGACTAGCTGCATGCGTCCGGTACAAATCCAGAAGACGACGCAAGGTTGCTTGCGTAAGCAACGGCATGTCGGCGTAGGTGACAATTACAGCGTCGGCGTCCTGCGCCACAGACGGCAAAGCTTGCAAAACGGCGTGACCCGTTCCCAGCAGTTCTTGCTGTTCAGCGTAGACGGCGCGCTCTTGCAGATAGGAGCGAACCAACTCCTGCCCATGTCCGACGACAACGATCGGCGGAGCGTCCACAAGCGACTCAACAGCGCGCATCGCCCAATCGATCATTGGCCGCCCCATCAAGGGGTGCATCACCTTGGGATATTCTGATTTCATGCGCGTGCCGTATCCGGCGGCGAGAAGAACTGCGGTGATTTTCATAGCTCTATTTGCACGATGTGGGTTGTAGAACAACGATATAGAGAGCTTTGGAAACCCAACTATGAACTAAACGCGTAAAGGCCTCATCGAATTTTTCGATGGAGACCTTGAAGAGCCAGTATGAAGTATATAGTCCAGACGGAAACGCAAACTTCGTCTGTATTTTCAGCAGATGGAGATGCGAGTATGGCGAAATAGGCGGCGGTTCGTCATCCATCAGATTGCTAATTCAATGAACATTCCATTTATATTCGCTATTATACCATGAAGCAAGCATGCTGGACAACGTGGAAAAAGCTGGGGATGCATACCTCTTCTTAACAGGAGGGCGTCTAGAAGTTCGCCTTGAAAAAGGCATACCGAGAGGTGCAATGACAGTGCGCATCAAACATCAACAGAGTGGGTTGGCGATGGCCTACTCTCACACAGGCCGAGGCCTGCACTACCATGGGCGCTGGCGGGCTTAACTGCCGGGTTCGGGATGGGACCGGGTGTACCCCCGCCGCTCGAATCACCAACACACTCTG
>CALFWA010000333.1 GCA_937928035.1 uncultured Caldilinea sp.
GAGAGATAAAGCCTTTACACTACGAATGGAGGCAATGATGACAATGAGTACGACACGACGAACATACAGCTGCGAGTTCAAGAGCAAAGCGGTTGAACTCGCAGCAAGGAGTGGCAGGCCGCTAGCCGAAGTCGCACGCGAATCGGGGCTGTCGGAGAGGCTGCTCAAGCAGTGGGTGCAAAAGGCCAAACAGGACGGAGAAGCAGCATTTCCCGGCCACGGTCGCCTGAAAGCAACAGATATAAGCGCAAGCTGCCGGTGGCCGAAAACGTGTTGCAGCAAAACTTCACGGCCGAGCAGTCCAGTGCAAAGTGGGTCGCCGACATCACCTACATCCCCACAGATGAAGGGCGGCTCTATCTGGCGGTGGTTATGGATGTCTTTTCTTGGAAAGTCGTTGGGTGGACGATGGATGCACGCATGACAGGTCAACCGGTCGAACGTGCACTTGACGCAGCATCGATGCTTTGATGGAGAGCTTCTGGGCCACGCTCAAAACTGAACTCGTCGAGGAGCTGCTTTTCGCATCGCACGCCGCTGCGCGTTGCGACATCCTCCTCTACATCGAAGGCTTTTACAATCTGCGTCGTCGTCATTCGGCTCTTGGCTATCTGAGTCCGGTGGAATTTGAACGGCGTCACTTGGGCGCCCTCAGTGCGCCGAAGGCGGCTGGTGCTTAACTTTCTTTCCATCAAAACGGGTCAATATCATTTCGCCCGATCCGGATCGGTGGAGTTTCCTGGGCCAGAAACAACCGGCAAGCGGACAGAACTCCGTCCTCTAGCGAGCAGCTCCCCTTCTGAGAAACCAGGCCACCGCCTCCGTGCGGTTGGCGACGCCAAGTTTCTCATAGATGTTTTTCAGGTGAAAGCGCACCGTGTTCTCGCTGACGGAAAGGGCGGCGGCGATCTCGGCATTGGTGGAGCCGCGGGCCAGCTTTTCCAGCACTTCCAGCTCGCGCTGAGACAGTGCAGACGCTTCGCCAGAGCGCCTGCCGCTGCTCATCATCCAGCGTTGCGCCGCACGAGGAAAGACCAGTCGCCCTTGCGCCACCTGTCGGATCGCTTCGATCGTCTGCGTGGGAGACTCGGTCTTCAGCGCAAATCCTTCGGCGCCATAATGCAACGCCTTTTGCATGCTTTCTCCATCACCGAAGGCCGTCAGAATGAGCACGCGCACGGGCAGCTCCCGTCGCCGAATTTCTGCCAGCGCATCCAACCCGTTGGAGGGCATCTGTGCATCGACGACGGCGACATCGACCGTCGAAGCGGCGCGTTCCAGAAAGTCCAGCAGCTCCCGACCGTTTTGCACGATCTGGACGACTTCCATATCCGGTTGGCGATCGATCAATGAGCGCAATCCTTCGGTGACAAGCGCATGGTCGTCCGCCAACACGATGCGAATGCGACGATCGCAGGATGAACTGTTCATGGCTCATCCGCAGCAGAGAATGACCTTTCAGCGTAGTCCAGCGGAATCGTGACAAGGATTTTTGCGCCTCGGCCTGGGCTGCTCTCGATGCGAAAGACGCCGTTAAGCAGCGCAACGCGGTCGCGCATTCCCAACAGGCCAATATGGTCGGCGTGGCTGCTTTCGATCGGGTTTTCCAGGTCGGGAGGTTCGAAACCGCGCCCGTTGTCCGCCACCTCCAAGCAGACCTTTCCCGGCTCTCCCCACAGACGCACATAATGTTCGGCGACGCCCGCATGGCGATTGGCGTTAGAGAGCGCCTCCTGCAACACTCGATAGAGAGCAATCTTGACGGCCAGCGGCGTATCCTCCGGCACGGCGTCCATTTCCAGATGCACGGTGGCGCCTGTCCATTCTTCATGCTGGATGACCAGGCCCTCCACAATGGACGAAAGCGAACGCTGACGAAACTCAGGGGGCCGGAAGGTGCCAAGAAAATATTTAATCTCGTAGAGCGAAGACTCCAGCAACATTCCCACCTGCGCAAGGCGTGCGGCGATATCCGGCGGCGCGCCTCGCTCTGCCAGATCATTTTGGACGCCGGTTAACAGCGAAAGCGCCGAGAAAAGGTATTGCACTGGTCCGTCGTGAATGTCGAGCACGATGCGCGCCAACTCCTCCTCCGCCACCGAAAGGATGCGATGGGAGGGAAGCGCAGAGGTCGTCGAAACTACGCCGGACGAATTGTTATTAACCACGAGATCGGGCGGCGTTGAAATAACGGCGCACACCCCGCACAAACGGGTAGGCGCACCTATCGTTCTATCCAAGAAAAACTATCGCAATGGGTGTTGAAGATTTAGAGCAAATTTGTATTCTATTCTATGAAGTTGGTGTAATCATGTCAACTGAGGCGCTTTCCCCGCAAAAGGCGAATCGGTCGACTGGGTTCGCTTCCTGGGGGGCTCCCGACGGTCAACGGCTTCCTGTTTGCTTTCCAGACGATTTCCGGTTTAAATAGATTCGCTGCAGCCCTGACGATTTCTTGCCAGGACTACAGCGCAACGCCATCGTTTGCAGATCTCATGATTGAAACACCACATCGGTATTGCAAAGGAGGAAACCGTCCCATGGTTGAAGCTGTGGAAGCGATCTCTACTAGCAAAGAGATCTACTATCCATCAGAAGAGGTGATCGCCAACGCCAACGTGCCGAATTACCTGGAAATCCGTCAAAAGGCGTGCGAAGACCCCATTTCCTTCTGGGATGCACGCGCCAAAGAAATGATCGACTGGTACGAGCCGTACACCAAAGTGCTCGACGCCAGCAACGCTCCCTTTTTCAAGTGGTTCGTCGGCGGCAAGACGAACATCGTCCACAATGCGCTCGACCGCCACGTCAAGAGCTGGCGCAAGAACAAACTGGCGCTGATGTGGGAGGGTGAGAACGGCGAGCAGCGCACCTACAGCTATTTCAAACTGTGGAAAGAAGTCAACCGCTTCGCCAACGTGCTTAAGGCGATGGGAGTCAAGCGCGGCGATACAGTGACCATCTATATGGGCCGTGTACCAGAGCTGCCGATCGCCATGCTGGCGACGGCCAAGATCGGCGCCATTCACAGCGTGGTCTACGGCGGCTTCTCCGAGCAGGCGCTGGCCGACCGCATCTCCGATGCGCGCAGTAAAATTGTCATCACCTGCGACGGCGCCTGGCTGCGCGGCAAGACCGTCAACTTGAAGGACATCACCGACGAGGCGGTCAATCGCAGCCCGGTTGTGCAGAAGGTCATCGTTTACAAGCGCACCGGTCAGGATGTAAAAATGACGCCCGGCCGCGATTTCTGGTGGCATGAGCTGATGTCGTTGCCGATCGCCAGCCCCTACTGCGAGACCGAAGTGATGGACGCCGAAGACCCGCTCTTCATCCTGTACACCTCCGGCACGACCGGCAAGCCCAAGGGGCTGATGCACACCTGCGGCGGCTATCAGGTGCACATCGCCACGACGCTCAAATATGTCTTCGATATCAAAGAAGAAGACCGCTACTGGTGCGCCGCGGATCCGGGCTGGATCACCGGTCACAGCTACATCGTCTATGCGCCGTTGATCCTGGGCGCCACCAGCTTCCTGTACGAGGGTGCGCCTGCCTATCCTCTGCCCGATCGCTGGTGGGAGCTGATCGAAAAATATAACATCACGATTCTGTACACTGCGCCGACGGCGATCCGCAGCTTTATGCGCTTTGGTCCCGAATGGACGCAGCGCCATGACATGAGCAGCCTGCGCCTGCTCGGTTCGGTCGGCGAGCCGATCAACCCAGAGGCGTGGCGCTGGTATTACAAACACATCGGCCGGGAGCGCTGCCCGATCATGGACACCTGGTGGCAGACGGAGACGGGCGGCTTCATGATCACGCCGACGCCGGTCGTGCCGCTCAAGCCCGGTTCGGGCACGCTGCCCTTCGCCGGCATCCAAGCGGACGTCGTGCGCGCCGATGGCACGTCGGCTGCGCCCAACGAAGACGGCTACCTGGTAATCAAGCACCCTTGGCCGGGCATGGCGCGCACGATCTGGGGCGACCCTGACCGGTATCGGATGACCTATTGGTCTGAATTTGCGGAACAGGGCTGGTACTTCACCGGCGACAGCGCGCGTCGCGATGAGGACGGCTATTTCTGGATCATTGGCCGCATGGACGATGTGATCAAAGTTTCCGGGTATCGCCTGGGCACGGCCGAGATCGAAAGCGCGCTGGTGGCGCATCCGGCTGTGGCGGAGGCGGCCGTGATCGGCGTGCCGGACGAGCTGAAGGGCAATGCGATCTACGCCTTCTGCATCCTCAACGCAGGCGTCGACGGCGGCGAAGCCCTGGAGCGGGAGTTAAAAGAGCACGTGCGCCATGAAGTCGGCCCGATCGCTGTGCCGGCCAGGATCGAGTTCGTCTCCAGCCTCCCCAAGACGCGCAGCGGCAAGATCATGCGCCGTCTGCTCAAAGCTCAGGTGACCGGTCAACCGCTGGGCGACACGAGCACGCTAGAGGGATGACGGTCGATCGCCTTCCAGGAAGATCCAGGCTTCCTGGAAGGCGTCCGGCGGTAATGGATTTTGCATAGTTCGTAGCTAAAATTTTATTCCTTCCCAACCACAATCCAGTTAACGGCGTTGGCTGCGCTTTTGGCGCGGCGCAGGTTTCTTTTACCCATTTTTCGGAGGTGCTTTCGTGCTCGAACAAATTTTGACTCGAGATGAACGCTTTGAAGCGCCGGCATGGCTCAAAGCGCAAGCCAATCTCCAGGACCTGGAGGCGGAGCATGCCCGCAGCCTGAACGATCCGGAGGGCTTCTGGGGAGAATGGGCCTCTCGTTTCGTATGGCTTCGCCCCTGGAGCAAAGTGATGGAGTGGGAGTATCCGAATCATCGCTGGTTCGTCGATGGGGAGACCAACATCACGCTCAATGCGCTCGACCGTCACGCCGACGGTGCGAATCGCAACAAGGCGGCGCTGCTGTGGATCGGCGAAGACGGCGACGAACGCAAACTCACCTACTACGAGTTGCGGCGCATGGTCTCCAAACTGGCGAGCGGCCTGCGCAGTCTCGGCGTCGAAAAGGGCGACCGCGTCATCATCTACATGCCCTTGACCATCGAGGGCGTGATTTCGATGCTCGCCTGTGCGCGGCTGGGAGCCATCCATTCCGTCGTCTACGCAGGCATGGGCGTGGGTGCGCTGCGCGACCGCATCCTCGACGCCGGCGCCAAAGTGGTGATTGCGGGCGACCTCGGCATGCGCCGCGGCAGAGGCGTCGATCTGCGTAGCATCGTCGAGCAGGCCATCGAAGACCTGCCGCTGCGCCACGTCATCTGGTTCCAGCGCGGGATCAAAGCGGAGCTGCGGCCGCATGAAGTCGACTTCGACGAATTGCTTGCGCAAAGCAAAGCCGACGTGGAGCCGGTCCCCGTCGACGCCGAACACCCTCTCTACATCCTCTACACCTCCGGTTCAACCGGCAAACCGAAGGGCGTCGTCCACGTGCACGGCGGCTACATGGTGGGGACGACCTATCATCTGCGCAACTTCTACGACGTCAAGGACAACGACATCTTCTGGGCGACCTCAGACATCGGCTGGGTGGTGGGGCACTCCTACATCGTCTACGCGCCGCTGCTGGAAGGCGTCACCTCGGTCTTTCGCGAAGGCGCGCCGGACTGGCCGCATCCGGGCGTCTTCTGGGAGTGCGTGGAGAAGTACGGCGTCAATGTAATGTTCACGGCGCCGACGGCGGTGCGCATGTTCATGAAGTTCGGCCCGGAGCATGTCGAGAAATACGACCTCTCCACGCTGCGCCTGATCGCCGTCGCCGGCGAGCCGCTCAACCCGGAGGCGATGCGCTGGGCACACAAGCACCTGCTCGATGAGGGTGAGCGCGGCTTCGTCGCCGACAACTGGTGGCAGACGGAGCTGGGCGCGCCGGCCATCGCCACGCCGATCGTCAAGCCGGCAAAGCCGGGCGCCGCCGGTCTACCGTTGCCCGGGGTGGACGCCGCCGTCGTGGACGTCGAAGGCAACCCTGTGCCCAAGGGCAAGGGCGGGCTGCTGGCGCTCCGACGCCCCTTCCCGAACATGATGCGCACCGTATGGGGGAATCACGCCCGCTACGAGCAGTATTGGAATGAAATTCCCAACTGCTATGCAGCGGGCGACGTGGCGAGCTGGGACGAGGACGGCTATATCTCGGTGTTGGGACGCAGCGACGACGTGCTCAATGTGGCCGGTCACCGCATCGGCACCGCGGACGTGGAGTCGGCGCTGATCACGCATCCGGCGGTGGCGGAGTCGGCGGTGATCGGCGTGCCCGACCCGATCAAGGGCGAGGCGATCAAGGCGTTCGTGGTGTTGCGCCTCGGCGTGGAGCCGAGCGAGGAAGTGCGCCAGAGCATCATCGAGCACGTGCGTCGCGAGCTGGGGCCGATCGCAGCGCCTAGCCAGGTGGCGTTCACCGAAAAGCTGCCCAAAACGCGCAGCGGCAAGATCGTGCGTCGGCTGCTCAAGGCGCAAGAACTGGGGCAGGACCCCGGAGATCTCAGCACGTTGGAGGACTGAGTCGGAGAAACGGGAGCGCCAAAGGCGAACGATCGGGCGTAGTTTTCTTTAATCTCTTCATTGTGTTCTTTCGTGGTTCGTTGAATTCATCAAGGAGGAAGCATTATGACCAAATTGGCGACACCCCCCAAAAAGTCGAGCGGCAAGGACGCCCAGGGCGGTGGCCGGAGAGGAGGAAGACAGGAATGGTCGCCGGAAAAAGCAAACGCCTATTGGAAGCGCAATCTGCGCCTGATCGGCGTTCTGCTGACGATCTGGTTCGTCGTCTCATATCTGCTCGGCCTGATCCTCGCCAATGCGCTTTACGGCGTGCGCATCGGTCAGTTGCCGATGAGCTTCTGGTTCGCCCAGCAGGGAGCCATCTTTGTCTTTGTGATCCTGATTTTCGTCTACTGTTGGCTCATGGATCGCATCGACAAAGAATTCGACGTGCATGAATAGCCTCAGACGTCTGCGAGCATACAGGAGAATCCAACTATGAGCGATGTGCAACTCTGGACATATATCGTCGTCGCCATCACCTTTGCGTTTTACATCTGGATCGGTTACACCAACCGCGTGCGCGACACCAAGGGCTTCTACGTCGCCGGTCAGGGGGTGCCGGCTGTCGCCAATGGCGCCGCCACCGCCGCCGACTGGATGTCTGCAGCCTCCTTCATCTCGATGGCCGGTCTGATCTCGACGATGGGCTTCGACGGCGCCATCTATCTGCTCGGGTGGACGGGCGGCTATGTGTTGCTGGCGCTGCTGCTGGCGCCCTATCTGCGCAAGTTCGGCAAATACACCGTGCCCGATTTCGTCGGCGATCGCTACTATTCGCAGACCGCGCGTTTGATCGCCGCCATCGCCACCATCGTCGTCTCGCTGACCTATGTGGCCGGTCAGATGCGCGGGGTGGGCATCGTCTTCAGCCGCTTCGTGGGCCTGCCCATCGAGTGGGGCGTGGTCGTCGGCATGGCGATCGTGGCCTTCTTCGCCATGTTGGGCGGCATGAAAGGCATCACGTGGACGCAGGTGGCGCAATACGCCGTGTTGATCGTGGCGTATCTGATCCCTGCGGTGGCGATCGGCGTCGTGCTCACCGGCAATCCAATTCCGCAGCTTTCATTCACCTTCAGCGACATCGTGCCGCGGCTCAACGCTGTCCAGATCGATCTGGGGTTCAAGGAGTACACGCAACCGTTCCAGGGTAAAACGCAGCTTGATGTCCTGGCGATCACGATTGCGCTGATGGTCGGTACCGCCGGCCTGCCGCACGTGATCACCCGCTTTTACACCACGCCGACGGTGCGCGCTGCGCGCTATTCGGCGGGATGGGCGCTGCTCTTCATTGCGCTGCTCTATACGACTGCGCCCGCCATCGCTGCCTTCGCCCGCTACAACCTGATCGACACGCTGCAAAACGCCACGGTCGCCAACGTGATCGAAGGCGAAAAACAGAACATCTACGAGTTAGTCTACCCGGACGGCACGCCGGTGACGTGGGCGACGAGCTGGCAGCGCACGGGCCTGCTCGCCTTCTACGATAAGAACGGCGACGGCAAGATCGAGCTTCGCCCCGGCGCCGCCTTCCAGGGGCGCAACTTCAAAGCGCCCACCGACGGCCCCAACGAAGTCTTTTTTGACAACGACATCATCGTGTTGGCGAATCCCGAAATCGCACAGCTGGCGCCGATCGTGATTGCGCTCGTGGCGGCGGGCGGCCTGGCGGCGGCGCTCTCGACGGCTTCCGGTCTCCTGTTGGCGATGTCGAGCGCGGTCTCGCACGACATCTACTATCGCATCCTGCGCCCGACGGCGACCGAGCGGCAGCGCATGATCGCCGGCCGCACCATGATCTTGATCGCCATCCTGTTCGCCGGCTACTTTGGCATCAACCCGCCCGGCTTCGTCAGCCAGGTGGTGGCGATGGCCTTCGGCCTGGCGGCGGCGAGCAATTTCCCGGCGATCCTGTTGGGCATTTTTGACAAGCGCGCCAACACGGCGGGCGCCATCTGGGGCATGAGCGTCGGCCTCGTCTTCACGTTGGTCATGATTTTGATGATGAAGTCTAATGTCATCTTCGGCACGCCGGCGCCGCTCCTCAATGACTTCATGGGCATCAGCGCCGAAGGGATCGGCGCGATCGGGATGATTCTGAACTTCGTCGTGGCGTTTGTGGTCTCGCGCATGACGGCGCCGCCGCCGCAGGAGATTCAAGAGTTGGTCGAATCGGTGCGCATCCCGCGCGGCGCACAGGTCGTCGAAGGCGCACATTGAGGGCGATCAAAGCAGAGTTGTCCAGAAGTCCGATTTTCGTGTACCCTTGAACGCAAGCAAAATGTTGGCGAATGAGGGCGGCGGACGAGGGTGAAAACTTTAGCACGAGGGGGTCTGATCCGCCCCCTCGCGCTGCATGTACAGGACTGGATAGATGGAAGCTCTGGCCTTCATCGAACAGATTCCCCCTTTTGACCAGCTGTCGCCTGAAGACCTGGAGATGGTTCGACAGGCGATGCAACGCGTCGAGTATGAGGCGGGCGCTCTCATTCTGAAGCAGGGCGGCGCGCCGAGCGCCTATCTGAACATCGTGCGCAGCGGCTCGGTCGAGCTGCGCGCCAACGGCCGCGTCCGCCACGTCTTGGAAGCGGGCGAGATGTTCGGCTTTCCTTCGATGCTGAGCCAGGAGCCACCCTTGAGCGACGCCGTCGCCGCAGAGCCGTGCGTCATCTACCGCATTCCGGAGTCGCTGTTCCGAATCTTGCTGGAGCGCCCTCCCTTTGCGCAATATTTTCTGCGCGGGTTGAGCGAGCGGCTGCGCAGCGCCGCTGCAGCCGAGCAGTCGTTGAACGCGCAGGGGTTAGGCATGCCGTCAAAATATCTCGTCGTGCACGAGCCGATCTTTGTGACGCCGGACGCCACCGTGCAGGAAGCGGCGAAGGTGATGGCGAAAGCCGGCGTCGGCTCGGTGCTGGTCGCCGATGAGCCGCCAGGCATCCTCACCGACCGTGACCTGCGCAATCGCGTGCTGGCGGCGGGGCGAGGCCCGGAGACGCCGGTACGCGAGGTGATGAGTCGGCCGTTGATTGCGATCGACCCTGACACGCCCGTGCACGGCGCCATGATGCGCATGTTGGAGGAGCGCATCCACCATCTGGCGCTGGTGGAGGAGGGGGAAATCGTCGGGTTGATCTCCTCGACCGACCTGCTGCGCTTTCAATCGCAAAATCCAATCTTTCTGCAGCGCCAGTTGAACGCGCTGCACGATCCAAAGGAGCTGGCGCGTTACAGCAGCGAGGTCAACAGCGTCGTGGAGACGCTCTATCGCGGCGGGTTGGCTGCTCCCCAGATCGGGCGGATCGTCTCGACGCTCAACGACACGCTGATCGCCCGCTTGCTGCAGCAGGGCGAGGCTGCCCTCGGCGCGGCGCCGACGCCCTACGCCTGGATCGTCTTCGGCTCCGAAGGGCGGTGCGAGCAGATGGTGCTGACCGACCAGGACAACGCCCTGGTCTACGCCGAACCTTCGGAGGCCGCCGACGCCTATTTTCATGCGCTGGCGGAGTTCGTCGTGCAGCGACTAATTCAGGCGGGCTTTCCGCCCTGCCCCGGCGGCTACATGGCGACGAACTGGTGCAAACCGCTGGACGAATGGCTGGCGCTCTTCTCCGACTGGATCGACCGCCCGGAGCCGCAGGCGTTGGTGGAGGCGGGCATCTTCTTCGACTTTCGACCGGTTTACGGTGAGCTTTCGCTTGAGCCGCTGGAGCGGCGCATGATGTCGGCGCAGCGCAACGGCATCTTTCTGGCTTATCTGGCGCAGGCGGCCAACGCCTTTGTCCCGCCGCTTGGCTTCCTCAACCGCCTGCGCAGCGAAGGCGGTTACATCGACCTGAAGAAGGGCGGCGTGGCGCCGGTGGTGGGCATGGCACGCGCGCTGGCGCTGGCCGCCGGCTCGCGCGAACGTTCGACGATGGAGCGGCTGACCGCAGCCGTGCAGGGCGGAACGCTCAGCAGCGAGGGCGCCGACAATCTGAGCGGCGCATTTCAGTTCTTTTTACACATTCGCCTGCGCGCCCAGCTCGACGCCATCCGCGCCGGCCAGAAGCCGGACAATCGCATTCGGCTCAAGGACTTGACCTCGCGCGAACAGCGGCTGCTGAAAGACGCCTTCGTCATGGTGCGCGAGATGCAGGAGGCTGTCGCCGATCAATTGCGTGGAGGCGGCCTGCGGTAGAATTCGATCTTGAGGCAGCGTCAGAGAGCTTCCATGAACCTGAATCGGATCCATCGAATCTTTTTCGGCGGCGTGATCGGGCTGCTGGCTGGCTTCAGCTTTCACATGGCCGTGCTCCCCTTTGTGGCGGAGCATTTTTTGCCCGAAATGCTTGACGCGCTCCATATGACCCTGAGGTCGACCATGCTCTGGGCGGTCGGCGTGTGGATGGCCGCCGGCGCGCTGGCGGCGTGGTGGGGAGGCGCCCGACGGGGAAGCATGATTTTCGGAGCAGGGGGTCTGTTGGCCGGCGCCCTTTTGGGCGGGATGATGGCGTGGAGCAGTCTGTCATGGGGCGTATTTCTGGCCGCGGCGACGGCGGGTTGGCTCTACGGCTGGGGAGCCGGGCTGCTGGTCGGCGCCGGCTTCGGCCCCGCCCCCGAAGGGTGATTTGCATGAATCGAGGAGGCGCAGCGATGAGCAGCGCTTACGGGTCGCCAGAAGTATTGTGAATTCCCGGCAAACTTTCTGGAAGAGGATGGACAGAGGAAAGGGTTTCCTGGGAGGGTGAGATGCGCAGCGGTGCGCGTGAATCCTGGTTGGTTGTCTTATTTGTGGTCGGCTGCCTGCTGTTTAGCTATCCGCTAATGGAGTTGTTCAATGACGCCGCTCTGTTGTTCGGCGCGCCGGTCAGCGTGCTCTATCTGTTCGGCGCGTGGCTGGGCGTGATCGGCGCCGCCTGGTTGATTCACGAGCGACGCGGATAGGCGGACTGATGTTTGGCGGTCTGATTCTCCTCGTCTCTTTGCTTTATCTAGGGCTTTTATTTGCTATCGCCTATTACGGCGACCGGCAAGCGGACCGCGGCCGCAGCATCATCAATAATCCCTACGTGTATGCGCTCTCGATGGGCGTTTATTGCACGGCGTGGACCTATTACGGCAGCGTCGGGCGGGCATCCAGCAGCGGCCTGGGCTTCCTGCCCATTTACATCGGCCCCACCCTGATCGCGGTGTTGTGGTGGTTTGTGTTGCGCAAGATGGTGCGCATCAGCCGGATGAACCGCATCACAACCATCGCCGACTTCATCGCCTCGCGCTATGGCAAGAGCAGCACGCTGGGCGGCCTGGTGACGGTGATCGCCGTCGTCGGCATCATCCCGTACATTTCGTTGCAACTGAACGCCGTCTCCGCCAGCTTCACCTTGCTGTGGGGCTATCCGGAGCTTCGCTTCGATCCCTCCGACCGTTTCACCATCAGCGGCCTCGACACCGCCCTGTGGGTGACGTTCGGCATGGCGGCCTTCGCCATTCTCTTCGGCACCCGCCATCTCGACGTGACGGAGCACCACGAAGGGTTGGTGGCGGCCATCGCCTTTGAGTCGATCGTCAAGCTGCTTGCATTTCTGGCGGTCGGTTTTTTTGTCACCTTTGCGCTCTTCAACGGCCCCGTCGATCTGTTCACGCAGGCTATGACCGATCCCAACGCAGCGAGGCTGGCGACGTTCGGCGCAGACACGATCGACTACAACCAGTGGGCGTGGTTAACCTTTCTTTCGATGCTGGCCATTCTTTTCTTGCCCCGCCAGTTTCAAATGGCGGTGCTTGAGAACATGGATGAAAATCACATCCGCAAGGCAAGTTGGCTCTTTCCTCTTTATCTGCTTGTCATCAACATCTTCGTCTTCCCGATTGCGCTGGCCAGCCTGATCGTCTTCCGCAACCAGCCCATGGACGCCGATCTCTTCGTGCTCGGCCTTCCGATGGCCGCCGGCAACGAGTGGCTGGCGCTCTTTGTCTTCATCGGCGGCCTTTCGGCGGCGACCAGCATGGTGATTGTGGACACGGTGGCGTTGAGCACAATGGTTTCCAACGATCTGATGATGCCGCTGCTGCTGAAATTGCGCATCGTGCGCCCCTCGGAGCGCGGGGACTACGGCGGGACGTTGCTGTCGATCCGTCGCATCGCCATCGTCGTGATCATGGTGCTCGGCTATGTCTATTTCCGCGTGACCGACACCGCCGCATCGCTGGTTTCGATCGGGTTGATTTCTTTCGCCGCCGTGGCGCAATTTGCGCCAGCGTTTCTAGGAGGAATTTACTGGAAGGGCGGCACGCGGCTCGGTGCGCTCAGCGGCCTGGTCGCGGGCTTCCTGGTGTGGGGATACACGTTGCCGCTGGCCGCTACGCACAGCTTCGGCGGCGCGCCCGACGATTTTCTGCTCTATGGGCCGTGGGGAATCTCCTGGCTGCGGCCACACAATCTCTTCAATCTGACGGGGCTGGACCCTGTTTCGCATTCGCTCTTTTGGAGCCTGCTCGCCAATATCGGCGCCTACGTGATCGTTTCATTGCTCACCCGCCCCAGCGTGATTGAGCAAGGGCAGGCCTCCCGCTTCGTCAACGTCTTTGATTACTCTGCAGAGAGTGAAGCCATCTTTTTATGGCGCGGCACAGCGACCGTGCAGGCGCTGCGTTCGTTGTTGGAACGCTTTCTGGGGCAGACGCGCACGAAGCGGGAGCTGAACGATTACGCCCGTCGCCATGGCCTGGATTGGACGCAGATGCACCAGGCGGACGCCGAGCTGGTTCAATTCGCCGAGCGCCTGCTCGCCGGCGTCATGGGCGCAGCGTCGGCGCGCGTCGCCATCGCCTCGGTCGTGCAGGAGGAGCGGCTGTCGATGGACGAGGTGCTCAAACTGTTGGACGAGACGTCGCAGGTGCGCGCCTACAGTCGACAACTGGAAAATCGCACGCGTCAGCTGGAAGAGAAGAGCCGTGAGCTGGAGGCCGCCACCGCCGAGCTGCGCGCCGCCAACGAACGCCTGCAGGAGCTGGATCGACTCAAGGATGACTTCATTTCCACCGTCACCCACGAGCTACGCACGCCGCTGACTTCGATTCGCGCCTTTTCGGAGATTCTCTATGACAATCCAACGCTGGACGAAGAACGCCGCACCCAGTTCGTCGGCATCATTCTCAAGGAGAGCGAGCGCCTCTCTCGCCTGATCAATCAGGTGCTTGACCTGGCCAAACTGGAGGCGGGCGCAGCAGAATGGAACACCACGGAGGTCGATATGCACGCCCTCATCACCGAGGCGGTGCGCGCCTCGAGCGGCATGGCTGAGGAAAAAGGCGTGCGCCTCCTCACCCGCATCGATGAAAGCCGACCACTTTTCGTTTGGGTGGATGAAGATCGGCTAATGCAGGTGATGCTCAACCTCCTCTCGAATGCCATCAAATTTTCACCTGAAGGAAGAGGAGAAGTCTGCGTCTCGACGGAATGCAAGGATGACTGGCTGATCGTTCATGTCGCCGACAATGGCATCGGCATTCGCCCGGAAGACCAGAAGGTGATCTTTGACAAATTCCGCCAGGGCGGCGATCGCCGGATGGGCAAGCCCCAGGGCACAGGGTTGGGCCTTCCCATCAGCGCGCAGATTATCGCCCACTTTGGCGGCAGGCTCTGGGTTGAGAGCGAACCCGGAAACGGCGCAACGTTTTCATTTACGTTGCCGCTGTCTTCTTCCGACCATCGATAGCGTGTGGAGGAAAGCATGCCCGCAAAGGTGTTGATCGTCGATGATGAAGCCAACATCGTGATTTCGCTAGAATTTCTCATGCAACAGGCCGGCTACGAGGTCGCCGTTGCGCGCAACGGCGAGGAGGCGCTCGAACAGATCGCCAGTTTCCACCCCGATCTCATTCTGCTGGATGTCATGTTGCCCGGCCTCAACGGCTTCGACGTTCTTCAGCGCGTCCGGCAGCACGCCGGCGCGCATGAATTGCCCGTCATCATGTTGACTGCGAAGGGCCGTGAGGTGGAAGTGACCAAGGGAATGGCGCTCGGCGCCAACGCTTACATCACCAAGCCGTTTTCCACGCGCAACTTGCTCGACGAAGTGCGCCGCCAGCTGGACGCCTGCCGTCAGGCGAGAATTGACGAGCAACATGAAACGTTCACAGATTAGCAAGCTGGTCGGCGTCGTCGCCCTGACTGCGCTTGCAACAGGACTGGGAGCAGGCTGGCTCCTGGCGCAGGCGGCGCAACAAAACGGCGCCCTTTTGTGGCTCGGCGTCGCCCTCATCCTGGCGGCGCTGATCATCGCCGCAGTGACAGGGCAGCGCTTCGTGCGCGCCTTCGTGTGGGACGTGCGCCGGCTGATCGACGCCGGACGCCTGATGCTCACCGTGCACCCGAAGCATCGGGTGCAGCCCATCGGCCTCCCCGATATCCAAGAGATGGCGGCGTTGCTCAATCAATTTGCGGAGCGTCTCGAGCAAGTGCAAAAAGAACGCGCCGAGATCGTCCGACAGGCGCGCTCCGACGTCGAACAGGAGCGTGCCATGCTGGCGACGCTGCTGGCCGAGCTGACGGAAGGCGTGCTGGTTTGCAACCTGGATGGACAGATTCTATTGTATAATCGCAGCGCACGGCGCTTGTTGGATGGAAGCCCAAGCGACGCTGCGCAGCCTTTCGTAGGGTTGGGGCGTTCGGTCTTCGGCCTCATCGACCGCAACGCCATCGTCCACGCGCTGGAGCAGGTGCACTATCTGCTCCAGCGTCGCAAGCCGGATGAACAGGCCATGATGACCAGCTTTGTCATCGCTGCAGCCAACGGTCGTCTGCTGCGCACTCGGCTGGCGCCCCTCACAGAGGGCGATGGAAGTCTGCGCGGCTACATTCTGACTTTGCAAGACGTCGGCGAAGGAATCGAGCGCAGCCTGCGCCGCGACGCGCTCCTGCAAACACTGACCGAGCGTCAGCGCGCCTCGCTTGGCGCCATCCGCGCCGCGATCGAAGCGATGGAGAGCTACCCCAACATGACCGCTGCGCAACGACAGCGCTTTCAGCAGGTGATTCTGGATGAGGCGCAGCAGTTGAGCGAGCAGATCGACGAGATGATGCGCGGCCATGCCAGCGACCTGCGTGCGCAGTGGATGCTTGAAGAGATCGCCGCCCCAGATCTGTTGTGGGCGGTGCAGCGTCGCCTTGCAGATCGCCTGGGCGTCGAGGTCACCCCCGGCGCAATGGACGACGCCCTGCACCTCAAGATTGATAATTACACGCTGATGCAGGGTCTCTTCCATCTGGCGCACACGCTGTCGCAAGATTTCGGCGTGCGCTCGTTGACGCTTTCTGTGCAGGGCGTGGAGAGCTTCGCCGCCATCGACATCGAATGGCCTTGCCGCGGCGTCGCCATGGAGCGATGGCAGCGCTGGAAGGAGAGGGCGTTCGTCGTCGACGACCGGGACGGCGTCGTTACGCTGCGCGAGGTCGCCGAACGCCATGGCGGCGAGGTTTGGTTTCAGATGCGCCCCTCGGGTGAAAGCGCCTACTTTCGCCTGCTCTTGCCGCGCGCCGTCGACGCAACGCCTGTTGCATCGGCCCCTGCAAAGTCCTTCATGGCTCCATCGGTCGAAAGCCGCCCAGAATACTATGATTTCGATCTCTTCCATCAACCAGGCCAGCATCCTGAACTCGATCGGCGGCCGTTGCGCTCGCTCACCTACACCGTGCTCGACGCCGAAACCACCGGCCTAACCCCGGGCCTGGACGAAATTGTCTCGATCGGGGCGCTGCGCATCGTCAATGGACGCCTTCTGCGCCAGGAAGTCTTCGAGCAACTTGTCGATCCCCGACGGCCCATTCCGGCCGCCGCTACGGCCATCCACGGCATCACGGATGAGATGGTCAAAGGTCAGCCCACCATTGAAGTCGTATTGCCCCGTTTGCTTAAATTTGTCGAAGACACCGTGCTGGTGGGGCATAACCTGGCCTTCGACCTGCGCATGTTCAAAGAGAAAGAAGCCGAAAGCGGAGTTTGCTTTGTCAACCCGGTTCTGGATACACTCCTTTTATCGGCTGTTCTCCATCCCGAAGAGGAGCGTCATGGCCTGGAGGACATCGCCAGGCGATTGGGAGTGCAGGTCTTGGGGCGGCACACTGCGCTTGGCGACGCCATTCTGGCCGGAGAGATCTTCCTGCGCATGATCCCGTTGTTGGAGGAGCGAGGAATTTACACGCTCCAACAAGCAAGGGTGGCGGCCGAACAGACGTACTTTGCCCGCCTGGAGTATTGAACCAAAAACATCGTCCTGGGGCGCAACTCGACAGCACGCACGCCATTAGAGCGGAGAATGTAAAGCATGCCGGCAAAGATTCTTCTTGCAGATGACGATCCGATGTTGCAGAAACTGATCGCCAACACCCTCAAGTTGGAGCATCATGAAGTCATTGTCGCCGTCAACGGTCAGGAAGCGCTCGATCTGATCCGTTCAGAGAAGCCTGACCTGGTGATCCTGGACATCATGATGCCGGTGATCAACGGCTTTGATCTGTGCACGGAATTACGCAGACATCCCGAAACGGAAACGCTGCCGGTCATCATGCTCAGCGGCCTCGGGCAGGTGCAGGAGAAAATCATGGGGCTGCGCTCCGGCGCCGATGAATATCTCACCAAGCCGATCGACCCGCGCGAGCTGTTGACGCGCGTCGAAATGCTGTTGGAGCGCCATCGCATCCTGCGCCAAAGCGCAGTCGGCAAAACCGGGCGCGTGCTCAGCGTGCTGGGCGCCAAAGGCGGCGTCGGCGTCACCACGCTGGCGGTCAACCTCGCCGCCAGGCTTGCGCAAGAAAATAAAAACGTCATTCTGCTGGAATTTCGTCCGGATTTCGGCACGGTCGCCGTGCACTTCAATCTGAAACCGGCTGCATCGCTGGCTGCACTGCGCACGCTGGAGCCGACGGCGATTACAGAGCAAATGGTGAATCGGCTGCTGGTGAAGACGGAGACAGGCGTGCGCGTGTTGTGTGGGCCGCAGTCGGCGGGCGAGTTTGGCCCCTTTGCGTCCGGCCTCGGCGGCGCGCTGCTCGGACGGTTGGTGACGATGTGCGATTACGCGATCGTCGATCTGCCGCCGCTGCTCGACGAGGCTGCGGAGTTGATTCTCAAAAGCAGCGAACAAGTGTTTCTTGTGATTGAGCCGGAACTGACGAGCGTCGTCGCCGCTGCGCATCGCCTCGAACAGCTTGCCGCCCTGAGCAACACGTTGACCACGCGCGTCATCGCCGTCAATCGGCAGGGCGTCATGTTGCTCTCGCTGCGCGAGATCGAAAACCGATTGGGCGTCATCCTCGTCGATGTGCTGCCCTCCGCCGCCGACGCCATGAGCGTCGCAGTGCAGTTTGGTGTTCCGCTAGTGCTTTCTCAGGCCAAACATGTTTACTCAGAACACATCGCCGAACTGGTCAAACAGGTAGAACAGAGCAGGGCCTCTGCGCTTCGCAGCCAATCTCGATGACACACGCGACACACACTCTGAATTGAGACAAAACATTGGGCGAATAAACTACATTCGCCGTATTGTGAGTTCGCCCAGAGATGATGACCCGTTGCATAACAGACAGGAGTAAGCCATGACCCAGACGATGCCGGCCGGCGTGCATATCGTCGGCGCAATGTTTCCAGCCGTCACCGAAGTGCTGGCTCCCGAGGCGCTTGAATTTGTCGCTGCGCTGCATCGCCGGTTCAATCCCCGGCGCCTTGAATTGCTTGCGGCGCGCAAGGAGCGCCAGAAACGCTTCGACGCAGGGGAGATGCCCGCGTTTCTGCCGGAGACCGCATCGGTCCGCACTGCTGCGTGGCGGGTGGCCCCAGCCCCGGAGGACCTCAACGACCGCCGCGTTGAAATCACCGGCCCCAGTGAACGCAAAATGATGATCAACGCCCTCAACTCCGGCGCCAAAGTTTTCATGGCCGACTTCGAGGACGCGCTCTCGCCGACGTGGAGCAATGTTATCCACGGCCAGATCAACTGCAGCGACGCCATTCGTCGCACCATTTCGTTTGAGAGCCCGGACGGCAAACGGTACGCGCTGAACCCTGAGGTGGCGACGCTGGTCGTGCGCCCGCGCGGCTGGCATCTGGTGGAAAAACATGTCCACGTCGACGGCGAGCCGATCTCGGCCAGCCTCTTTGATTTCGGCCTCTATATGTTCCGCAACGCCAAAGAGCTGTTGAACCGGGGCAGCGGCCCCTACTTCTATTTGCCCAAATTAGAGAGCCATCTCGAGGCGCGGCTATGGAACGACGTCTTCAATGCGGCGCAGGATGCGCTTGGAATTCCGCGCGGCTCGATCCGCGCCACCGTGCTGATCGAAACCATCCTGGCCGCGCTGGAGATGGAGGAGATTCTCTATGAAATCCGCGAACACGGCGCCGGCCTCAACGCCGGTCGGTGGGACTACATCTTCAGCGTGATCAAGAAGTTCGCCAAAAACGAGCGCCTGATCCTGCCCGACCGCGCGCAGGTGACGATGACCGTTCCTTTCATGCGCGCCTACACCGAGCTGCTGATTCGCACCTGCCACAAGCATGACGCCCACGCTATCGGCGGCATGGCGGCCTTCATCCCCAACCGTCGCGATCCGGTGGTGACCGAAAACGCGCTCAAGAAAGTGCGCGAGGACAAGCTGCGCGAGTTCGGCGACGGCTGCGACGGCACCTGGGTGGCGCATCCCGACCTGGTGCCGACCGTGATGGAAGTGGCCAACAGCTATCTGGGAGACAAGCCGCATCAGAAAGACCGCCTACGCGAGGATGTGCACGTCACAGACCGGGAGCTCACCAACATTGTGGTGCCGGGCGGTTCAATCACGGAGGAAGGGCTGCGCCTCAACATCAGCGTCGCCTTGCAATATCTGAACGCCTGGCTGCAAGGCAACGGTGCAGCGGCGATCAACAACCTGATGGAAGACGCCGCCACCGCCGAGATCTCCCGCTCGCAGATTTGGCAGTGGATTCATCACGGCGCAGCACTGGCGGATGGGCGGCCGGTGACGCGGGAGCTGTACGCCCAAATGCGCGATGAAGAGCTGGCGAAGCTAGGGGGAATCGCTGCAGGCCGTTACAAGGACGCCGTCGAGATCTTGGATACGCTCTGCCTGAGTGAAGAGTTCATTGAGTTTTTAACCTTGATCGCCTACGACTATCTGGATTGACTTGTCAGGTCTGTTTGGCTGTTCGCCGCCGTCTTCCAGGAAGCTCGATGGAATTTAGCAAATGATCCTGGCAATCCGTAGGCGCTGTTTGTCATTACGTTCTGCCGGTCTCTCCCAACCCTGTGATTGACCGAGAACGTGTGGCTGGGAGCCGCCCCTACGAAAACCATCGCTCTTCCGTAGGCGCTGCTCGCAGCAGCGCTTCCCCGGTTGACCAAATCCTCGGGGCTCCTTCCTCCCCCTCTCCCAGCCTTAGGAGAGGGGGCAGGGGGTGAGGGCCTCTTCTCCCCTTTACAATGCCAAGCGCTGCTCGTCGCCGCGCCCCTTGCTTCACCCAAAGCCCTGCGATTTGCTGAGACCCTGCAGCTATGAGCCGCACTCCCCGATTGCCAGATGATTTTGGTGAAAATCAGGAGCTTCCTGGAAGAAAGTAGCCTATCTGGAGGTCGAAAGAGCGACGCGTGCTCCCTATTCCTCAGCATCGCTGAGTCCCCAGTCCCGCTCAAAGACGCTGTGCAGTCGAGCATAAATTTCAGGATGTTCGACCATCAAGACAACCTCTCGGTTCAGTTTGTGGCTCGTCTCTCCGCCGTTCAAGCTGCCGACCGCCGACCACCACCCTTCGCCGGTGCGCACGAGAACGAGTTTGGCGTGAATGCCGCCGGCGGTGGGGTTGCCGACCCGTGCATCGAGATCGAGGCCTTCGGCCTCTGCAATTGCACGCACGTAGGCGACGGTCGCACGGTTGTTGCGCAGCGCATCTGGATCATCGAAAAAACTGTCAAGGAGCAGCCGCACGCGCGCCCCGCGGCGCGCGGCGCCGATCGCCGCTTCGAGGCGTGGATTTGGGTCGGCAATCGGGTTGCTAGAAGCTTCGCCAAAGAATTTGTGTTCGTACATCTGGACGAAAACAATTTCATCGCCGGCGCCGGCGCGGTGGAGCAACGCCTGGATGCCGGCGTCGGGACGCAAGGCGTTTTCCGGCGCGCTGACGACGAGAAAAGGAATGGGACCGGACACCTGGAGTGGATCGCCAAAGGGCGCCTCTGAGACAGGAAAAAGCGGGGGTGAAGGAGGCGTAAAATCCGACGGCGGCGCGCCGTATTTCGGGTGCGAGGCTTCATAGGGGCGCAGATCGGCGAAAGTCGTCGGTCGCCAGTCCAGGTCAAAGAGCGTGCGCAGCGCCGCAACGACGCCGGCTGCATCGGTGAAGAGATAGAAGCCGCGACGACCACCGACCGGCGCTTCCGTCGGCTCCGGCATGGCGTTGAGCGTCAAATTTTCGGTGCCCACGAACGCTCTGCGCTCATCGACGATCCCATATTTGGCGTGCAGATAGCGATAACGACGCTTGTAACCTTTCGGCGCGTCGTCGGCGACCGCCATGTAGTAGACCTTGCCGCCGGTCTCGGCGATCTGGCGGACGCACCATTTTTGCAGGTCGGTGACGCCCCCCGGCGGCGCGCCGTCGAGCATGATGCGCACGCGCACGCCGCGCTGTGCGGCCGCCGCCAAAGCAACGGCAAGCGAGGGATGCTCCAGCGTATAGAGGCTGAGATCGAGCGAACGGGTGGCCGACTCCAGAAAGCGCAGCATTGGCGCATACAGCCCCTCCGGCCCGATGGCGACTTCCCAGGAGGCGTTTTCTGCGCCGCGCCACGGCCACAGTCCGTCCTCGCGGCTCCAGCCGCCCCAACCCGGCTGGTGCACGCGTCTTCCCCAGGCCAGATCCGCCAGATCACCCGCCCAGTCCGAGGCAACGTCGTTGTCGATCGGCAGTCCGCTCAGCGGGTGCACCTTGCGACGCCACACCTGCCCGCCGGCGGTGGCGAGCCCACGCGTGTAAAGCTGCGCCGGCGGACCAAGCCATCCGTCCGCTGCCTGCGTGGAAGCGCCGTACAACATGGCGTCAACCATGCGTCGCCGCTCATCGAGGAGCGCAAGCACGCCGCCGTTGTTGTTGAGCGTCAGCCCCGCGCTCAACAGCTCCGCCTCGTTGTCGGCGGAGCTCCAGGCGCACCTTGCTTCCTCGCCGAAGGAGAGACGAAAGCTGTTCGTGTTGGCCGTGCACCAGAGGCGCTCGCCCGGCCGGAGCAGCAGCGCGCTCGTCGACGCAAACGAAGCTTCCCGACCTCCTGCACGCAGCGACCATCCCGCCAACGGCTGTGCGCTTCCGCCGACGTTCCACAGCAAGATCGCCTCATCCGGCTCATAGCTGACGGCGCTGTCGATGTAAGCAGCTGCGATCAGCACTTTGGCCGGCGGCGGACCCATTACGGCCGGCAGGTAGAGGGTGGCGCCATCCGGCGGCGGCGCTGTCTGCGCCAGCGCGATGGAAGCGCTGAGACCCACCACCAGCAGGCTGAGCAGGCGTAGGCGTCTCAAGAGATGAACAAGTGGATTCATCGTGTGCATCCTGGAATCGATCGGAGAGGTTGAAACTGTTGCAAAGACAGCATACGCCGAAGGCGGCGTCGGCGAAATCAGTCGTTTGTCGAGTTGTTTTGCGCAGCAAGGGTGCGAAGCGCCATTCGCACCTGATAGAAGGGGTTACGCAGTTGAACGTGGCGCCAGACAGAGCAGATCGAACAAAGAGGCGGCTAACGCCGCAATGCGACATCCAGTTGATAAGGATCGCCTGCGTCCGCCGGGAAAGTATAGCCGTCGACGATCAGTGGCTGATACTCCTCGTGCATCACGACCAGCGCATGACTCGCACCCGGCGTCACCCTGGCGTTCAGTTGATAGGCGCCTCTGCGCCCGCTGGTTCCTGTGGCGTAGATTAAATCGGCGTCGAAATCGCTGTCAATCCACTCCTGTGCGCGGACGCCGGGCTTGAGCAACACGACCAGTGCGCCGACCACCGGCAGTCGGCTGTTGTTGATGTCGCGTACGACGCCGACAACGCTGACGGTCCGACCGCTGCGCTCCGGAGTGCGCGCAGCGATCGTGAAGTCCCCGCGCTGCGCCGGCCGCTCGCCGATGTAAAGCTCCAGCGAATAGCGGCCCACGGGCAATCCATCTGGATGCGTCAGGCTCACCCAGGTTTTGCGCACGTCGCTTGCGCTCCAGACGTCCTTTTCAGACAATACTTCATCTCCCTCGTAGAGCCAGCGCGTGCGCCAGAGTGCGCCTTTGCGCATGTTTTCGACCGAGAAGATGGCGTACACAGTCTTGACGTCAACGAAAGAGTCGCCGGGCCGGATCGGCTCCAGGTCGTCGGTGACGCCGGCGGCGAAGGTGATGGCTCCAAACGAGGCGTCGGCTGCGCCAGTCGAGTGCGCGCCGACCGTAACCGAGGCGGCATGCAGCAAAACGCCATCGAGCCGCATCTCCACAGTGTACACGCCATCAGGCAACCCCTCGGTGCTGTACAGATGCAGCCAGCTCGTTCCGCTGGCGCCTTCCTGCCAGACGAAAGCGTCAGAATAGACGGTCTCTCCGTCCAGCTTCCAGACATAGGAGAAACGCTGTCCGTTGCGAAAGCCGTTGAACTCGAAGCTCACGTAAATGTCGGTGGAGCCGCTGGGAAAGACCGTGAGCGGCTGCGTCACCTTGCTCTGCCGGTTGACCGCGGCGCCGAACTCGACGGCGGCGATGGCGGCTTCTCGTCTGCTGGACAGCGCAGTGTCCGGCGAGCCGGCGCCTGAGCGACCGCCTTGCCCCAGAACGACGTTGTCATAAAAACGCAACGCAATGGAGGCGGGACGCACCAGGCTGATCTTGCCGGCGACGTCGGCGTGCGAATAGCCGGAGGTGGGCACGCCGATAAAGTTGCCTGCGCTGTCGATGGCCAGACCGCCGGAGTTGCCAGGATTGACTTCGGCGTCGGTCTTGATCCACTCGAATTCGCCGTCGTTGTCCTCGTCTAAAAAGCCGGAGACGACGCCTTCGGTGTAAGTGACGGTGATGCCGCCCAGCCCTGGGTATCCGATCACGGCCAGACGGTCGCCAGGCAGCAGGTCGTCGCTGTTCCCGCGCGGCACGGTCGTCAATCCGAGGTTGGCGGGCAACCCTGCGTTGTCATCATCGAGGTAGCCGACGATTTGCAGGAGGGCCAAATCGTATCTGACGTCATAGTTCACCATGCGCGCTTTGTAGCGCAAGACCGGTGCGCTGCGAATGTCTTCAGTGATGACGCCGATGGCGGCGGTTCCTTCGCGATTCACCCACGCGCCGGTCTCCGGGTCGGCCATCACATGGAAGTTGGTCAGGATATAGCCCTTGTCAGGGTCGAGGACTGTGCCGCTGCCGGTGCGATCGATCTCGCCGGCGTCGTTCGGTGTCAGGACGAGCACGGTGGCGCGCAGGGCGCGACGCAATGCTTCTCGCTCGACGCCCAGCGCCGCCTCGGCTGAAAAAACTGCACCCGCCAGGCACACCGCTACGGCCAACAGCAGCAAGCTTCGCAACGTTGGATCGAGCCGGAACTTGTGCGCCGATTGAACGTGAGGCGATTGCATCATCCATCTCCTTCTTAGGGGCAGGCGGCGCCCTCAAAGCCTCCGACTGCATCGGGCGCGCTCGCAGTGCGGTCTGGCGTTCGCAGGCGGATGCTATTCCTCACCACGGCGAAGGAGCGGGCGGCGGATTCCCAGTGCGCTGCGTCGGCGCGCAACGAGATCACATACACCCATCCATCGTGGACGAACTGAATGTCCTGCGCCTCCACGACCACCGGCAGGTCGATTGCGCCAAGCTCGCGCATAGGATCGGCGACGAATCCATACGTGGTGACGATGGCCGGCGCACCGTCGAGCGCCTGCATGGCGATGGATTCCAGCTCGCGGTAAGCCGTCAACTCGGAGGCAAGTTGCAGGCTGCGTTCAAAGCGCGCCCGCTCCAACGTTTCCCCGTTGCGCAGCGGGCGGCTGCTGACCTCAGCGCGCGTGTCGTAGGCGCTCGGGCTGGCGAGATGGACTGCGGTGAAGCCGGCGTCGTCTTGCTCGCGCAGCACCCAGCGCTCAGGATAGGCGATGCGCAGTCTGCCGTCGTTGAGCGTTGCGTAGCGAGCGGCGCTGTAGACCTGATTGCGCACCCCCAGCGCAAGGATAAGTGCGAACAGGACGGTCGCCGCCACCGCAAGGTCGTTGCGCACCTGCTCCCCCGGCGAAGGAGGTGCGTTGGTCGGGCTGGGTTTGATCAGACGATCGATCCAGAGCATGGAACTATTCTCCTCGGTCCGACGCCGTTTCTACAGGTTTTGGCTCCCAGTGGTCGCCGGTGGCTGCAAGTTGCGCCACGCGCGCCGTCTCCTGGTTGGCGCGACGCACTAGCCAGCTCACTGCCCCCATCACAAACAACGTCAGCAAGAGCCCTAAGAGCAGCTGTCGCCAGAACTCGGCGCGCAGGCCGGTCGAACCCGTCTGTTCGACCAGGAAAAAATAGAGGCCAAGCAACGCAGCCGAGAGGACGACGCCCGCCGGCAGATAGAAAAGCGGCGTCTTTTCAAAGCGCGCCTGGCCGATGAAGTAACCGAGCACCCCGGCGATGCCGCCATAGCCCAAGGCGTTGACCACGATGCGAATCGAGCCGACATCCAGGTCAACCCCGCCATGCTCGAAGACATAGGCGAAATTATGGACGGTTGCGACGCCCAACCCGGCCGCCACGGCGTAAATGATCCCGTCAAGACGTTCATCAAACTCTGGGTTGTCGAAGACTGCAACGCGCACGGCGGCGTAGACGATGGCCATGCTCGCCATCCCGGTCACCAGGACGCTTCCCACCAGATGCGACCACCAATAGGCGCGCAGCCAGTTTTCTACAGCAAAAACGACGCTAAAAAGCGGCTGATAGAGGGCGGCCATCAACAGCAGTCCCATCAGATAGACGCCCAGCACCAGCCGTTTCGGCTCCGGCTCTGCGCGGTCGATCCGATAGAAGACCGCCAGCCACAGCAGAGCCGGGACTACGGCCATGATCAGGCTCACCAGCAGCAAGCCGGCTTCATCCAGCGCAAGGCCGATTGCAGAGAACAGATGAAAGATCGCCACAAAGAGGAGCAGCCCCATCAGTTCAAACGAGATGGAGCGTAGAAAGCTGCGTTGCGTCGTTGCGCTGCTTTCAGGCGGGCCGCCTCCATGAAAAGGATGGACTTGCATAGGTCTCTCCTTGCGTCAACGCGCTGCTTGCGGAATGGATAGCAGAATCACAACTCCTGTTTGACAGGCTTCAGGACGCGCAGTAAGATGACTTGCGCTTTGTCTCAGCAGAGCGCAGGGTCTTGAAGGATTTTACGCTCGGATGTCAGATAATTCAAAGCCGATTCAGCCGCTCATCTATACTGCAAACTCGCTGCGTCGCCTGGTCGAGCACCTGCGCAGCCAGCCGCGCTTTGCGCTCGACACGGAAAGCAACAGTCTCTACAGCTATCAGGGCAAGGTCTGCCTGATTCAGATTTCGACGCATGCGGCGAGCCATGAAGAAATCCTCGATTTTCTGGTCGATCCCTTGCGATTAAACGATCTGTCGCCGCTGGGCGAGCTGTTCGCCGATCCTTCGATCGAAGTCGTGATGCACGCAGCCGATAACGACATCTTGATGCTGTATCGCAGCTATGGGTTCCGGTTCGGTCGCGTCTTCGACACGCAGCTGGCGGCGCGCATTTTGGGGTGGAAGCAGGTCGGGCTGGCCGCAATCCTGGAAAAACATTTCGGCATCGTCAGCAATAAGCGCATGCAGCGCACCGACTGGGGGAAACGCCCGCTGACGCCGGAGCAGATCGCCTACGCCCAGATGGACACCCACTATCTGCTGCCCTTGCGCGACCGACTGGCGGAGGAGCTTCAACGCAGAGGGCGGTGGGAGGAGGCCTTGGACGCCTTTGCGTCGCTGACGGACAGCGACCCGGCGGCGCGTACGCCTGATGAACGTTCGTTCTGGCAGATGCGCGCCGTGCGCGACGTCCCTCCAGAGCATCTGGGCGTGCTCGAAGCGCTGTGGCGCTGGCGCGAACAGAAAGCGCGCACACTCGATCGTCCGCCTTTTAAGATCGTCAACGACGCTGCGTTGGTGGAACTGGCCAAATTGCAGCCTCTCACCCTCGATACGTTGGCGGAAACTTCGGGGCTTTCGGCCTTGCAGGTCAAGCGCTTTGGCGAGGAGCTGCTTCAGGCCATCCGCGTCGGTCAACAACAGCCGGCGCCGACGCCCCCTGGCGAGGAAGAGCGGCCTGAACCAATGCTTGACAAGGCTGTGCAGGCGCGCTACGACGCCCTGCGTCGCTGGCGCACCGAACTGGCCCAACGACGCGGCGTCGACGCCGACATTGTGCTTCCCAACAGCGCGCTGTTGGCCATTGCGACGCACAACCCTGCCACGCTGGACGCCCTGGCGGCGCTTCCGGAGCTGACCGCCTGGAAAGTCGCCCACTACGGCCCCCAGCTCCTTGCCGTGCTTGCCGACGCCGCGCCCCAGCCCGCCTCCTAGGGACGCTCCTTGCTCTCGCCGATCACGCCAGCTGCACCGTCTCTTCAACGGTCTCCGTGAACGCGACGCCCGCGCCAGCAAGTTCCTGGACAAGCCGATGGAATCGCTCGCCGGTGAGCAACTTTTCGGGCGTGATCCATCCCGTGGCCGCGCCGAAATCTCCACCGGCCGCCATGCGCGCGACGATGGCGCCGGTGAACGCCGTGACGCGCGCCATCGAGGTGAAGCCCAGCGTTTCGTCGTAGCGATCCACCATGTCGATGCGCCGCCGATGGGGGAAGCCGTCTTTGACGCCGCTCACCTCGACGCGAAAGATGGTCAGGTCGCGATCGTGTTCGCGCATCTTGACGTGAGGATAGAGCACGGCGTCGACCACGGCCTTGGGCGCCACCTGCACGCCGTCCACATCGATCGGCTGCTGGCTAAGCAGCCCGAGATCGCGCAACACCGTCGCCTTGGCGGCGAAGCCGGGCCAGCGGATCGTCTTCTGCGTGCCCAGCCTGATATGTTTGAATGCGTCTAGCGTGAGCAGCCACGGCATAAAGCCTTGATGCCACGCTTCGACCTCGCCCACGCCCTCCACCACAAACGTTTCGACGCCGGAGTAGCGGGGCACAGGGCGCAATGCTCCCCCTTCGACGATGTGCGCCTCCGTCTCGCGCAGCGGAAGGCGCTTTCCGCCGAAGACGATCCGATAGTTGAGGGGGCCGTCAGGGCGGGCGGGAATGCCGCCGCACTTGATGTGCACTTCCTCAACGCAATCGAATTTCTCTCCCAGATAGCGCGCCATAATTTCAGTCAGCCCTGGCTCCACGCCGCAGCCTGGAATCACCAGCGCTCCGCTGTCCTCCACCAGTTGTCGAAGCGCCGGCAGCTCCTCCTGCGGCGGCCAGGAGAGGTCCACCCATGGCGTGCGCGCAACCACGGCCGCGCGCACGCCCGGTGAGATCGCTGCGCTCGGCAGGGCAGCGACAACTGCATCATGCCGGGCGATCAGGTTGGCGGCGGCGTGCAGGTCGGCCAGATCGATGACCACGGTCTCCAGTTGTGCGGGGTTGAGCAGGAGCGGCGTCAACTTGGCGCGGGCTGCGTCCAGTTGCGCCGGGTCTTTGTCCGCCAGCGTCACCTGCGTCACGCGCGGATCGGCGAGGGCGTTGTAGGCTGCAGCCGGCCCCATCAAGCCGCTTCCAAGCACAAGTATCTGCATCGAACACCTCGTTCCCAGAGAAATGAATGATTTTTTGAGATTGACAGGAGATTCATTCCTGTGTAGGATAACCTCCAATTCGACGCAGAATCAAATTAATCGCTCGCCAACGTCTTTCTAGACGTCTCTATTTTATCGAGCGCGAAGCCTGACGCTCGGCGCTGACCTCTAAGGCGGTTTCTTAGAAGCTTCGAAGCTTCCCTGGAAGATTTCACATGAACCTGGGTTCAAAATAGATTCAGCGCAAGGGCGCAAAGCAAGAGAGCGCTTTGTGAGCCTGGCGGGATTTTCATCATTGCCGACACCGTCAAGAGAAAACGTCTACTGGGGAGAATACACTTACACAATCCAGGAGGGATTTGAGATCCAGGAGGGATGCTATGATGTCGCCGTATGAAGGAGAACGCATCTTCGAGGCTGAGATGGTGCGACTACACTTGTGCGATCGCAACCTCTATGCATGCGTTGAAGAGTCCTCTGAAACCCCTCGTTCGGCGTTTTCGCTTCGCGAATGGCTGAAGGAGCGTCTCGTTTCTTGGGTTATGGGGAGGAAAGCGCAGCCTTCGCCT
>CALFWA010000334.1 GCA_937928035.1 uncultured Caldilinea sp.
CGGTGAGGGTGGCTGCAGAGAGACGACTCACAATGTTCGATTTCATGGCATCACCCCTCTCAAACAAACCACTGTCATCGACACGCAACAAAAAGACAACCAGGATCGAAATTTTGGGGGTTGAACTTATTTCAAAATGCATTACAATATGCAATAAGAACAGCAACTTGCATAGCAGAAATGCTCGTAATGACCACCAGGACAGCAGCGTTTCCGCAGCCAGCGTCATTGAAAAGGAACCAAAAAGGAAACCTCGCTGCATGCGGCTCACTTTTTTGGGTGCAGCAAGAGAAGTGACCGGCTCGATGCACCTGCTTGAGGTGAACGGCGAGCGTATTTTGCTCGACTGTGGCCTGTTTCAGGGCCATCGCGCCGAAACCTATGAGCGCAACCTCCATCTGCCGTTCGATCCTGCTACGGTGAGCGCTGTGGTGTTAAGCCATGCGCACATCGATCACAGCGGCAATCTTCCCAACTTGTGCAAACAAGGTTTCCGCGGCAACGTCTGGTGCACAGCAGCCACGCGCAACCTCTGCAGCTATATGTTAATGGACAGCGGCCACATCCATGAACAGGATGTTGCGTATCTCAACAAACAGCGCCGCAAGCGCAATGAGCCGCCGGTTGAGCCATTGTACACGCAGGCAGATGCACTCGCCTCATTAGAGCAGCTCATCGGCATTGGTTTCCAGCGGCCCGTGCACATCGCCGACGGCGTACAGCTCACCTTCGTACAGGCCGGACACATTCTAGGCGCCGCCTTCGTGCAGTTGGATATCCGTGAATTTAGCACCGGCAAGTCCTGGCGGCTGATCTACAGTGGAGACATCGGCCGTTGGGATAGTCCAATTTTACAGCCGCCCCAGAACTTTGACGAGGCAGATATCGTCATAATGGAGAGCACCTACGGCGATCGACTGCATGAGAGCTACGCTGATGCGCGCAAACGGCTGCGCGACGTGATAAACAGGACGGCGCGACGGCGCGGCAAGGTGATTATTCCCGCCTTCGCCGTAGGGCGCACACAGGAGATCGTCTATGCGCTCAATCAGCTCGACGCCGGCGGCGACATCCCTGCCATCCGCGTCTTTGTCGACAGCCCGCTGGCCGTGAACGCCACCGACGTCTTTCGCATGCATCCTGAAGCATGGAACGACGAAGTGCGCCGGTTTCTAATGGAAGGGGAGCGACGCAGCCCGTTTGATTATCCGCTGATCGAGTATGTGCGCGACGTCAGGCGTAGCAAGCAACTTAACAATTTGAGCGATCCGGTCATTATCATCAGCGCCAACGGCATGGCGGAAAATGGGCGCATCTTGCACCATCTAAAAAATAACATCGAGGATTCGCGCAACACAGTGCTGATCGTGAGCTTCCAGGCAGAGAATACGCTGGGGCGTCGTCTGAAAGATGGCGAAAAGCGCGTGCGCATCTTCGGCGAAACCTATGAAGTGCGGGCAGAGGTGGAGTCAATTGAAGGCTACAGTGCGCACGCCGATCAGCGTGGATTGCTGAGCTGGGTTTCCACCCTAAACCAACAAAAGCTGCAACAACTCTTCCTGGTTCATGGAGAACCATCCGCCACGGAGACGTTGTATTTACTCTTGCAGGAGGAGGGCTTCCGCCAGGTCAATACACCAACGCGCGGTGACTTCTTTGAGTTTTGAACGTCTTCAATGGTGAAGCGGTCTTTCTAATCGGATTCAACGAAGATTCGGCGTCATGTGTCGAGACAAACGCAAAAGCACGTCGACTCCGTTGGGCATACAACATGATCGGGCGCACAACTCGAACAACAGGCATCTCATGAATAGGATAAGGAAAGGAGTCGAAACTATGAGGCTATCTCCAGCATCGTTGCGTCGTCTCGGGCACACCTTGCTGGCCTTCATGATGGCGCTGGCGCTGCTCGGCGCGTTGCTTCCAGGTGCGGCGTTGGCGGCGCCCCCTGAGTCGGCGGCGCAATCCACAGCGCAGTCAGGATGGGGATGCACCTGCTACCATACGGTGCGCTACGGAGAGACGCTCTCCCGAATTGCTGCACACTATGGCGTCACCATCCAGGCGATCATGCAGGCCAACGGCATCTGGAATCCCAACCGCATCTATGCAGGACAACGGTTGTGCATTCCCGGCCCGGTGACGCCGCCGATCGGTGGGCCGGTTTGCGCCTGCCGCACCTGGCACCTCGTCCGCCATGGCGAAACGCTGAGCGGCATTGCACGCTGGTACGGCGTGAGCATGCAGTCGATCGCCCAGTGCAACGGCATTTGGAACTGGAATCGCATTGTGGCTGGCACGCGCCTGTGCATCCCAAGCGGATATGCGCCGCCACCCCTACCCCCGCCGCCTCCGCCACCCCCGCCACCACCCCCACCGCCTCCGCCGCCGCCACCGCCACCGCCAACGCACGGGGTGTGGTTCGGTGAATACTACGCCAACAAAGACTTTGCGCCGCCGCCTGTCTTTGTGCGGCAGGACAACGCCATTGCGTTCGACTGGGGCACCTTTGGCCCGGGCGGCGGCATGCCGGCGACCAATTTCAGCGTCAAATGGACGCAGACCGCCTGGCTGACGGCGGGAACCTATCGCTTCTTCGCAACAGTCGATGACGGCGTGCGCATCTACGTTGACGACAGGCTGGTGGTCGATGCGTGGCGCGTTGGACCTGCGCTCAGTGTGTTCGGAGACATCACGTTGGACACCGGCTGGCATACGATCCGGGTCGAGTACTTCCAGGAAGGCGGCGTCTCCGTGATCTATGTGAGATATGCAAAATTGTAGCGTGAAGGGGCGTGAATGAACCTTCCAAAACCCGGGGGAGCGCTCGGCTGCCTCCGGGTTTTGTTTTTTTAGGGTACTCGATCACCCGAGTCAATGAAGGGCAAGGCGACGACGGTGGCCTCGACGCCGTTCACGACAACGCTTGTCCCGACGGCGTTGTACGGCCGTTTGACAATAGCCAGCGCCACGGGCGCCTGCAGTTGAAGGCTGAAGGCAGCGCTGGTGACGCGCCCGACCTCGCGGCCCTCCGCTGCGACCGCTGCGCCCCGCGCCAGGGGAACTGCACTGCGCAGCCCGACCAGCGTACGCGTGACCTTGTCGTAGGTGATCTGTCGAGCAATGATCTCCTGACCGGTGTAGCAGCCTTTGTTCTCTGCGCAAGCCCAGGCCAAGCCCGCCTCCAACGGGTTGTATTCGGCGGTCAGCTCTGCGCCGGGGGCAGGACGTCCCAACTCAACGCGTCGCGTCGCATAGGTGACTTCGTCTAGCAGAGGAGCGTGAAGCTGTTCCAGAAAGGCATCGATACGATCCGTCGACGCGATCACCTCATAGCCGGGCAGGTCATAGTTTTCCTGTTTAAGAACGATCAGGTCATTGCATCGCATCCACTCCCCTTCTCGCTCTGGAGGCGCAACCAGGCCGATCCGGGCAAGCGCCGCCTGCGCCTGAGGCCCGATCAACCGAAAACGAAGGAGAGGTATGTCCGGTCTGCGCACGCGCACCCTGTCCATAAAAAAGATTTGCCCGCGCAGATGGCGTTCTAGCGCAACTGCGTCGCCAGGGGCAGGCAAAAGCCACAGCGCCTCCGCATCGGCCAGCACCGTGAACACATGCACGATCCGGGCCGTGGGGCTGGTCAGGATGGTGACACAACTCTCGCCAACGCGCAGGCGCTTAATGTCGTTGGTTGTCATGCGCTGGAGAAAGTCGACGCGATCGGCGTCTTCCAGCAGCAGCACCTCGGCGAAGGCGGGCTTCCAGACAACGACATTGTGGAGCAGCGCATTGTACGCAGGCGCAGAAAATGTGAGGGATGGCTCGGTCAT
Source organism: uncultured Caldilinea sp. (assembly GCA_937928035.1). GTDB lineage: Bacteria > Chloroflexota > Anaerolineae > Caldilineales > Caldilineaceae > Caldilinea. The sequence continues at coordinate 3,831 of CALFWA010000334.1, forward strand.
GGCTTTTCTCCGTAGCGTTCAATAAAGTCAAGAATCCTATAAAACATTTCGCGGCCGGCGTCCGTCAGATCAGCTCCGATGCCGAGGTAGTGACTTTCATCCTCGTAGTAGTATGTCTCCAACGGAACACCGGCCGCAGCCACCGCCTCCGCCAGCTCATACGCCTGCTCGATGCGCAAAATCTCGTCGGCCGCCGTATGAATGATCATGGTGGGCGGCAGCTCGCTGGCAACGTAGACCGGCGAGAACATCAAGAAAGGCAATGGGTAGAGGTCAGGCGGGCCGAGCGCAGGGACGAGCAACTCAAAAGGCGGGGGGATAGAAATGCGCCCCATGTAGAAATCATGTGCGGCGGTGAAGGCGTTCGCCAGACCGCCGACCGTCACCCATCCGGTCAGCTCCTCGCCGGCGGAGCGCAAGAGCCGTGAGAGAATGGCGCTGCTGAAGCTGCCGCCCATTGCCATGGGGCGGTTGTCGCCGACCGCCGGGCCGAATGCACCGCTGCGCGCCAGCGCCAGCGCCACGCGTGCATCCTGAGCGTGCGCCTCGGCATCAACGCCGCGCAGCGCAGTCGGAGAAATGGCGACGACAGCGTACTGCTCTGAAGCAAAAGCGACGCTCACATCCTGCCAGTCATCGACCGGAGAAGGATAGACCATAAAGAGCAGCGGCAGCGGCGCATCGCCTGGATGGTCCCTCGGCAGATAGAGGCGCAGCGTATCGACGACGGCGCCTTCAAAATCGAAGGCGTAGGCGACGACGTCGGCTGCTGCATTTTCGGGGAATGCAGCGGTCGCAGTGTAAACGGCAGTTTGTCGCAGGTAGATGGCTTCGGCGAGGTTGTCCGGCAGCGGCTTTGGTTGATAAGGCTTCAATATGAGCGCTGGCGCCTGTGTGACGGTGTTCGACCGGATCGTCACCAGCTTAGGAAGACCGAAAAGGCCGGCCAACGCCGCTTCGGCAAAGCCCGGCGCCACCGCAGCCGGCACATATTGCCCCGGCGGGATGCCCGCCATAGAATACACGCCATCGGCGTCGGTGAGGGCGTGATGCGGCAGGCCGTCTGGTTGCGCCACAATAACCGAAGCGCCGGCGATAGGTCTGCCTGCTTCGTCCAGAACGCGGCCGACCAGCGCGCCGGGCGGCGCACTGCTGACCGGCGGCGGCTGCGTGCCCAGCCATGTGGAGATCGTATAGCCCAGCACATTCGACCGAGGCGAGGGCTGACAGCCGGTAAGCCACAACGCGCAGAAGAGGAGCACATAGTGCAATTGCGAAGGATGAAACCTCAGATAATAGCCGATCTTTTTCATGCGCGCTGGTGACGGGACAAATCATGCTTCAGACTGATTCAGTGCATCGTTGTGCGAAATTATAGCATACAGAAAGAGCGTTATTGTTCAGCAACCCGTAGGCGCTTGCAGCTGCGCATCCTGAATTCCCCAAGGCCTTGCAGGCCATCAAGAGCGTGAGACTCTCAGCCGCACCTATGACGTTCCCTGGCCCCCTCTCCCAAGGTTGGGAGAGG
>CALFWA010000335.1 GCA_937928035.1 uncultured Caldilinea sp.
TGGCCCCGAGGGTCGCCGCCGTCGGCCAAAGCGCGCCGCAGGCGATGTTGCAGGTGCTGCGCAACGACTTGTTGCGTATGTATGGCCCTCATCTCGCATCAACCAAATGAACGCATCGCTACAGACCTGCTGCGACAAACCCTCTTCACTAAAATAGCTTTCGGTCTAGTGATAGGAGGTGCACAGTTAACCTGGCGATCGATAGGGCGAATTGAGCAAACAGGCGGCGGTGACGGTAAGGTGTGGCCCTCACCCCCTGGCCCCCTCTCCCAATGCTGGGAGAGGGGGAAGAAGGGCTGCAAGCCGCAGCCCTTCGGCAGAGCCAGAGCCGTGAGGGGATTAAGATTCCACCTGGCTGTGTAACTTCTGATGCTAAAAAGGTGCAGAGGGAAAGAACGCATGACGACAATGATTCCAACTTTAAACGATGTGAAACTGGCCTCCACCGACTTTCCGGTGCATCCATTGATTCAGAGACGCTGGAGCCCGCGGGCCTTCGCCGATCGTCTGGTCGAGCCGGAAAAATTGCTCTCGCTGTTGGAGGCGGCGCGTTGGGCGCCTTCGAGCGGCAACGGGCAGCCTTGGCACTTTTTTCTCGGTGTGCGTGGAACCCCGGCGCACGCTGTGCTAGTCGATGTGCTGAAGGAGGGCAACGCGTCCTGGGCGGCGCAGGCGCCGGTGCTGATGCTTACCGTTGCAAAGATGACGACCGGCAGCGGCCGTCCTCACACCCATGCTCTCTACGACGTGGGACTGGCGGTGATGAACCTGACCCTGCAGGCTACAGCGCTTGACCTGTACGTGCATCAGATGGGTGGCTTTTATGCGGACAGAGCGCGCCAGCGCTTCGCCATCCCGGAAGGTTTCGAGCCGGTCACGGCAATCGCAATCGGCTATCTGGGCGACCCTGAGATGCTCGATGAAAAGAATCGGGAGCGAGAACGAAGCCCGCGCAGCCGCCGCCCGTTGAGCGAATTTGTCTTCGAGGGGCGCTGGGGAGAGCCGGCGCAGATTGTGAGCAAGGCGCAACCTCAATCATAAGGGGCGGCGTGCATCCACCGTTCTTCACACTCGATCATGCTTTGTTGCGGCTCGCCGGAACAGAGCGCTCGTCTCTGGAGACCCTTCCGCCATGCTGGTGTTCAACGGAAAAAAGCGTTACAATAGGCGATTGTCGAAATCTATTCTCAACAACAGAGAAGGATGCGTGAATGAAGTTCAAAAAATTCGCAGAACGTCGGCGGTCTATTCATCTGCACTGTTTGTTTCGCTGCACCCTCGCTCTGGTGTTGCTGACGATTGGCATCGGTGGGACAGGGGAAATTGCGCGCGCCGACGAACGCGCAGCGGCGCCTTCTCCTTACGGCAACGGCGCCTTTGCGCCCGGTTCCACCTTGCCGCTTTTTCCGATCACAGCCAATCTCCCGCGGCCGGTGGAAAAACCGCCGCTGCCGTTCATAGAACCGCTGGTGGGGCCTTTCATCAAACGGGCGCCGATGAGCGACATCGAAAGGCGCACCACAGCCTTTCTTCCCACGGAAGAATTTCTTTCCCGTCTGACCCCAATCGAAATGCCCGATGAAGACCGCTGGATTCGCGTCGATCTCAGCGAACAGGTGACCGTCGTTTATGAAAATGGCAAAGCAATTCGTGGCTTCGTGATCTCTTCCGGTCTGCCGAGAACGCCTACGGTCACGGGGGAATTCCGCATTCGGATGAAAGTGCGCTCGCAGACCATGTCGGGAGGCAGCGGTGCTTCTTACTACTATCTGCCGAATGTTCAGTGGGTGCAATACTTTTATGGCGAATATGCGTTTCACGGCACTTACTGGCACAGCGATTTTGGCAGACCCAAGAGCCGCGGATGCATCAACATGACCAATGCGGACGCCAAATGGCTCTTTGACTGGGCAGGACCGGTTTGGGATGGTAAGACCGCCTGGTTCCGAAGCACGCCGGACAATCCAGGCACGCTGGTGATTGTGCATGAATAAAGGCTCTGAACGAGGCCGACGATGCGAGGGCGTCATCAGCGCCTGTGCAACACTGATGACGAACTGGCCGCTCAACCAATCTGTTGAAGGACAATAGCCACCATGTTGACGGCAGTGCGCATCACAACCATGTCCTCCTCGCTATAAGCGGGCGCGTCAGGGGCGGCCTCGATGTAAATTGCCCCTAACGGAGCGTCACCAACGGTGATCGGCGTGATCAACGCCTGACCACTTTCATTGTAATAAAGATTGTCAGGGGACTCCAGTGGCTGGGAAGGATCAAGAAAAAGAGATTGACCTGCATCGGTGGTCCAGATGAGCAGCCTTTGCAGATGATCTAACAGCTTCAACGGATTGTCCTCAAAGCGACCAATGCCGATCAGATCATGAAGGCTGCGCGCGCTGGGCGTCTCCTGAATGAGTTGGAGCAGCTTTTCGCCAATCAAGGTGCGATGAAAAACGATCAACACGGTTGTGGCGCGCATCAGTTCCGCAATGCCGTTGAGGAGGATGGAGAGAATTCTGGGCGAAGACTGCGAAGCAGCAAGCAAGCGCGTGAACAATTGAAGGCCGACCAACTGGCCGGAGCGCTCCCGCAATTCTTCCTGAATTTGCGCACCAATGACTACCCGGGCGGCGATCTGGGCGAATTCCACCAATTCCAGGCGCAATTCGGGATCGGCAAAATAGTTGGGAGCGCCTCCGCCCAAAATCAGTGCACCGATGGCAACGTGTTCCTTGCGCAAAGGCAAAAACAAGACGGAACCTCTGCGCGGCATCCAAGGAAACTCCTCAGGTTTGGGACGATCTTCTTTGGCGATGTCGTCGATCAGCAAATAATCCGGCTCTTCAGGATCGAGAGGCCGCACCAGCGCATGCGCCAGCTCACCCCAGAGCGGCAAAGGGCATTGTTTTCTTAAATAGCGACGTGCATCGAGGACGCCGCGCAGATCGTGGTAAAAATAAGGGCCGAGTTCAGCTTCACCTAGCACCAAAGCAGCGAAAGCCAAAGAATGACGCTGCCAAAGCGCGTCCATCAACTGGGTAAGCTCTTCGGAAAGGGAAAACGGAGCCGCAAAAAGCGACGTGCATTTCTCTAGAAACAAGAGTCGATCAAATAGCCGTTGCAACTCGCGCACACTCGCCAAGATGGCGGCGCGATCCATCACATTGGGGTTGCCCTGGGTCCGCTCCTTGACGAAGCGCGCCGTAGCCGTTTCATCGCTTGATCTGCCGGAGTTCGATGAAGCAGCAGCGTCCAGCGCAGATTCGATCTGGGCCAGATGATCCGCAATTAGTCCTGCCAGGGAGATAACGCCGGAAGAAGTCAAACATGACCTCCGAATTCTCTTTGGGTTTGCACTCTACATCGTATTACATATAAGCTAAGTATTACATATAAGCTAATCTGTAAACAGATTAACCTTTCTTGTTCCTAGAGCGTGTTTATGGTGATCGACACTCTGCTGGACTCGCCCAAGCTAACGGGGTCCCGGCCCCTGAAAATTTTATTGGTGGATGATGAACCCGCCACCCTGCAACTTGTGCGTCGCATGCTTCAGGCCGACGGCCACGACCTGTACGAAGCCACCGACGGCGAACAGGCCGTCAAAATATTTGACGAAGTTCGCCCCGATTTGGTGTTACTGGATGTTGTGATCCCCAAGATGGACGGTTTAGAGGTGCTCGCCGAGCTGCGCAAACGTGATAAAATGGCCGGCATCATCATGGTCAGTGCGCTGACCTCCGAGCAGCTCGCTGTCAAATCCATGCTTGGCGGCGCTGACGATTACGTCAACAAACCTTTTCGCCTCAAGACAATCCGCCTGAGCATTCGTCAGGTGATGGACAAAGTTCGTTTGCGTCGACGCAACGCCAATCTCCAGGCGGAGTTGATTGCAGCCAATCAGCGGCTGCGGCAATATATGGCGCAGCCGCTGGTGGAGACGTTGCTCAGCAGCCCGCAGCCGCCTCGTCTGGGGGGCGTCCGCGAAACAGTGACCGCACTCTTTTTGGATTTTTCTGACTTCACCTCCCTCTCCGAGACATTGCCGCCCGACGATGTCGTGCAGATTTTGAACGACTATTACGCCTTTCTCACAAATATTGTGATCGAACATGGCGGTTTTATGGATAAAATCATGGGCGACGGGTTCATGGCGCTCTTCAATGCGCCGACAACCTACGTCGACCATGCAGAACGCGCAGTGCGCAGTGCAATCGCTATGCGGCGGGAGATGTGCAGGCGCAACCAAGAGCGCATGCATCGCCTTTCTGCGCGCATCGGCATCCACACCGGTGAAGCCGTCGTCGGCAACATCGGCGCCTCCGTCCTGATGAATTATACAGCCATCGGCGACGCCATTAACCTGGCCAAGCGCCTGGAAGAGTCCTGTGAATCGAATCAGATTTTGGTTACGGTGGACACGCTCAGACATTTCGGCGAGACGTCCACCCCCTGGGAGTCTATTGAGTTTGTCCCTTTGGGTGCGCGTCAATTTAAAGGACGAAGAGCTGCCATCGAAGTCTTTGCCGTGGAAGATCACTCTCTCAACGAGCTGGCGGCGAAATCTGTGCAATCGACGTCGGTGTAGCAGATTCCGAGGCCATCCTTTTCAGGTTGAATCCCGCCCTAAAAAGTCAGCCACCGCCTGCTGGACGCGTGGGTCGTAGACCATCCATGCATGCGCCGGGTTCAGCACTTTGAGCGACTCGCCGACGGGAAGCACAGAACTTTCGGGCGGCACTATCGTCAGGTCGAGCGGCGTCCAAATCGAAAGAAAGGGAATTGCAGTGAAGTCGTCAAGATGTTGGTTCAATGCAGTGATGAAAGGGCCATCCTTCTGCATCTGACGCAAAGCAGGCTGCCGGGCCCACTGCGCGACGTAAACTCCCCGATGAGGCGTAGAAATGGTGACGAAGCGATGGATGCGCCTTTTGCCGCCCAACCAATGCAAAATAACACGACCGATGACGCCGCCCATGCTGAAGCCTACGTAATTAAACGCACTATCCGGCCCAAGTTGCGCATCGATTTCCGCCAACGCTTGAGCGGCGAGCGTCTCGATAGGTGCCGAGCCGTCGCTCGGCTGCGGCGAGACGATGATCGGCGAAAACCCTTGCTTTTTCAGATGCTTCGCCATCGCCTCCATCTTGCTGGCGATGTCTAGCCAGCCGGGAATGAGAACGACGGGAGTGGATGCAGAGGGCATAAGATACGCTTCGCTATCGGGAAACGATAGGAAACCACAGACGGGTTGGAGGAAGAAAATTCGCCGTCAGTCTCCGATTCTCTGTGGCGGTGAACGCGTACACAGGTTCGGTGGACACTTCGACGCCCCCCTCTGTCCAATTGATGAACGTGTAGCCGGGGGCCGCGTTAGCGGTCGCCGTCACCAAACTTCCAGGCACAACGACGCCTCCCCCGCTGAGCACACCTCCCCGCGCGGGGGACGCTTCGAGCGCAATCGCCACGCGATCCGCCAGCACAAGCTGCGCCGCCTTCAGCACGTCCAGGCGACCGTGCCCGTAGATAGGATTGGGAGAGAGGGGACTATCGCCGCCGGTGCAGTCGATGGACGGGACAGGAGCGGCGCTGTCGAGCAAAATTTGCTCGGTTTTCTCGGCATTGCCGATCAGGGTCGGGTCGAGCGACCACAGTAAGGCTACGGCGCCGGCGACGTGAGGCGCGGCCATGCTGGTGCCGCTCAAGGTGAGGTTCACCGTCGGCTGGCCGTTGGAAAGACGCCCAGCCGAACGCACGCTGACGCCGGGCGCTGTGAGATCGGGCTTCAGCCGGCCGCTGCCGTCAACGGTGACAGGGCCGCGACTGCTGAACCAGGCCACGGAGCCGTTGCTTGCGTGCGCGCCGACGCTGGTCACGGCGTCGTGCAGGCCGATCGGGTTTCTCACGGTGAAACAACCTGGCCCTTCATTGCCGGCAGAAGCCGCCACGAAAATACCGGCAGCCCGCATCGTCTCCACAACCTGGCGCAAGCTGTCGGCGTCACAGCCCTCCGACGGCGGGCATCCCCATGAGTTGTTGATCACATGCGGCGCCAGCTCCGGTCGACCGTCGGTCATAGGGTCGCCGCCTTGCGGGAAGGGCGCCAGGAAGAACTCGAAGCAGGCGGTGTAGCTGGCCGGCGTGCCGAAACCGTTGCGCATGTTGCGACACGCAATCCAAAGGGCGTCCGGGGCCATGCCGATCACCGCGTCGCCCATGCCTGTGGCGTCGCCGACCACTGTGCCTAGCGTGTGGGTGCCGTGGCTGGTGCGCAGGTCATCGTCGCAAGGAATTTGAGGATCGGAAGGACAGTTGCGATCAAGGTTGGGGTCGCGCCCCCAGGCGTCGAACCAGTTGTATGCATGGGTGGCCGTCATCGTCGCCGGGTTCCAGCCGCGATAAGCTCCCTGTAAGGCTGGATGGTCCCACATGACGCCTGTGTCCTGGCCGGCCACTACGATTCCCTGGCCGCGAAACCCTAGCGCCCACACGTCATCTGCATTGGCGTCGACCACCCCCCAGGGCAAGCTTGCGCTCGTCGCCGACAGGGAAAAAGCCGGCAACGCCTCTCGCTTCGACCAAGACGGTCGCTGCACGTCGAAGACCTCGAAGCCGCGCACCAGTGGATTGCGCACCAGCCGTTCCACATCAGGCCGTTGCGCCAGTTGTTGTGCGAGTTTTAGATCGCCATGCACCTCGAGCATATTGACCAGGTAGTGAGCCGTGTAGGAAACGCCCTGCGCGTCGAGCCAGGCGCGCAGCGGCGCCTGCGTGCGCCGGGCGTGCTCCGTCAGCGTCGCATAGAGCGCAGCGCGTTTCGCCGCAATGTCCTCGGCGCCTGCGGCGGCCACCACCGATTGCGGGTCTATCTGTTCGTTCAAAATCACCAAAAAGGAAGCGCCGCCCGGAGAGGCGCGCAGCTCTTCCATTAATGTAGAGGCAATCTTGCTCCGGTCGAAAGCCGCCGTCTCGATGGTCTGCGCCTGCGCCGTGGAGACTACGCCCAGGAGAAGTGCAGACGCAAACATACCCCACAGCCACAGCGTCCACGCTCTGGAGCGTCTGACGACTATCGAAGATGGTGAATTGAGAGCCATGTTGCTGACGTTGACCGAGAAAGCTTCAAACTTACAAGCGAATTTGCAATTTCGCCGTAGCGATCGCAAGCATATCACACCTTTCAGGGAGAAAAAATGATGAGCAGCTTACAAATTGGCGACATGGCGCCTGACTTTACCGCCCTTACCGACAGCGGCGAGACGGTCTCGCTTCACGACTTCCGCGGCAAGCGGGTCATCCTCTATTTTTATCCGAAAGACGACACGCCGGGCTGCACTACCCAGGCGTGCGGCTTTCGCGACAACTATCCGGTCATCGAAGAAAAGAACGCCGTCGTCCTCGGCGTCAGCCCCGACAGCGCCCAATCTCATCGCAAGTTCAAGACCAAGTACAACCTGCCCTTCACCTTGCTCGTCGATGAGGATCACGCCATTGCGGAAGCCTACGGGGTATGGGTAGAAAAAAGCATGTACGGCAAGAAATACATGGGCGTCGAGCGCAGCCACTTTGTCATCGACGAAAACGGCCGCATCGTCGACGCCCAAGTCAAAGTCAAGCCGGAAGACAGCGTAGAGAAAGCGCTCGCCGCACTCGGCGCTTAGAACGCGCTGTCGGTCTGCCGAGGTCCTGCAGCGGCGAGCCGTAGCGACGAAACATCATTATTCCGTAGGCGCTGCTCGCAGCTGCGCTTCCCCGGTTAGCCAAGCCCTCGCCGCTCCCTTCTCCCCCTCTCCCAGCCTTGGGAGAGGGGGCCAGGGGGTGAGGGCCTGGACTTGCGGGCCGTTGAGGACGTGCGGCTGGGAACCGCAGCTACAGTGAATTCGATGTGTTCTCGTGAGCCCCTAACTTCCCTCCTGTTTTAGCCTTGGGAAAGGGACCCAGGGGGTGAGGGTCCCCAAACACAGCCTTGCTGCCGGGATAGACAGGTGACGGCCCTTTTTGCTATACTGCTCCACACACTGTGGGGAATCCGATTTCGTCGTCATTTCAGCAAGATTTTCGGAGGCGCTGAGATCATGCGCTGGCAAGCCTATCACACCCCTGCGACCATCGACGAGGCGCTTGCGCTGCTCAGCCGATACGGAGGCAAGGCGCAGCTCGTTGCAGGCGGCACCGATCTGATTCTGGACGTTCAGCAGGGCAATCATGCGACGCCGCAGGCGTTGATTGACGTGACGACGATTCGCGGCCTCGACGCCATCTGCGAGCAGGAAGGTTGGGTCGTCATCGGCGCAGCGACCACTCACGCTGCCATCGAGGCCAGCCCGCTGATACGCCGCTATGGGACGGCGCTGGCGGAAAGTTGCAGCGTGGTCGGCGGCCCTCAGGTGCGCAACGTCGCCACCATCGGCGGCAATGTGGCGCATGCCCTGCCCGCTGCCGACGGCACCATCGGCCTGCTGGCGCTCAACGCTGAGGTGCAAGTCTGCACCTGGAACGGTTCCGCCGTCGAGTGCGCATGGCAACCGCTGCTCTCGATCTTCGCCGGACCGGGCAAAAATCGTCTCGCCGTCAACCAGATGATCGGCGCCTTTCGTTTTCCGATGCGGACGGAGCGCACCGGCAGCGCGTTTGACCGCATCATGCGCCCCCAGGGCGTGGCGCTGCCCATCCTCGGCGTCGCTGTGCAGGTGACGTTAGACGAAAACGGCAAGCGGGCCGCCGCTGTGACCATTGCTCTCGGTCCGGCCGGCCCGATTCCCTTCCGCGCCACCGAGAGCGAGGCAATCCTGTTGGCCGCCCCTCGCCTGGACGAGGAGGCCATTGAAGCCGCCATTGTCGCCGCACAGCGACAGGCCGAACTGCGCACAAGCAAGCACCGCGCCTCGAAGGAATACCGTCATGAAATGGTGGCGGTGCTGCTGCGTCGCGTGCTCCCCAAGGCTATCGAACGAGCGCAGAGTCGTTCGACGTTTGGTTGAGTGGTTCGTGTTGCATGGTTCATGTTGGCGTCACACACCACGCAACACGAACCACGCAATATGTTGTTCAGAAGGGAGGAGCCCTCATGCCAATGCTCACCATGACCGTGAACGGCGTGCAACACACGTTGGATGTCCCCGCCGGCCGTTTTCTTGCTGAAGTGCTCCGCTACGACTTAAAGTTGACCGGCGTCAAGATCGGCTGCAACGAGGCGGAGTGCGGCGCCTGCACCGTGCTCGTCAACGGCCGCAGCGTCGATTCGTGCATTTTCCCCGCCCTCAAGGCGCAAGGCGCCGAGGTGTTGACCATCGAGGGTCTGGCGGCTGCATGGAGGACGCGGCAGCCCTCCAGCGCCAACCTCCACTTGCATGAAAACGGCGACCAGGAAACGGAACTCGAAGCGCTTCATCCACTGCAGGAAGCCTTCGTCCGCTACGGCGCTACCCAGTGCGGCTTCTGCACGCCCGGCTTCATCATGCAGGCGAAGACGCTGCTCGACGCCAACCCCAATCCCAGCGACGAGGAAATCAAACACTGCCTCAAAGACACCTACTGCCGCTGCACAGGCTACGTCTCCATCATCAACGCAGTCAAGGCCGCCGGCGAGAAGATGCGCACGGGCCAGATGCCGGAGCCGTCGCTGCCCGAGCACGTCGAACCGCTGCACTACGTAGGGCAGCCGTTGCCCCGGCCCGACGCCATCGACAAGGTGACGGGGCGGGCGCTTTACGCCGACGATTACTGGTTCGAAGGGATGCTCTATGGCGCCACGTTGCGCAGCGAACACCCCCATGCGCGCATCCTCAGCATCGACGCCTCGGCCGCCGAAGCGTTGCCCGGCGTCTGGTGTGTGTTGACGCAGAAGGATGTGCCCGGCGCACTGTGCCACGGCCTTGTCGAGGCGGATTGGCCGGTCTTCGCCGGCGGCGACTATCCGGCGCGCTATGTAGGCGACCCGATTGCGCTGGTCGTCGCCGAGACAGACGAGCTGGCGCACGATGCGCTCAAACGGATTCGGGTCGAATACGAAGTGTTGCCAGCGGTCACCGACCCGGTGACGGCGAGACGTCCGGACGCGCCGGTGCTGCACCCCGACCGACCGGACGGCAATCTACTCAAACACATCAAAGTGCGCCACGGCGACGTCGAAGCCGGCTTTGCAGCCGCCGATGTGATTGTAGAGCGCACCTATCGCACGCCGATGACGGAGCACGCCTTCTTGGAGCCGGAATGCTCGATCGGCGTGCCCGCCGGCTGGAACGATCCACGTTTCGGCTACCACGACAAGTTGACCGTCTACGTGGGCAGCCAGATCCCTTACGCCGACCGCGATCAGGTGGCGCGTTGCCTGGGGCTGCCCAAAGAAGCCGTGCGCATCAAAGGCACGGTGATGGGCGGCGGTTTTGGCGGCAAAGAGGACATCGCCGGGCAGATTCACGCCGCCCTCGCCGCCCAGGTGACGGGGCGACCGGTCAAAATCCTGTACACGCGCGAGGAGAGCCTGCGCTTCCACCCAAAGCGCCATCCGACCATCATTCGCATCAAGACCGGCGCCAAACGGGATGGAACGATCACGGCGGTCGAGGCGGAGCTGTACGGCGACAGCGGCGCCTACGCCAGCCTGGGCGAGAAGGTGATGACGCGCGCCACCACGCACGCCACCGGCCCCTACATTGTAGGCAGCGCCAAAATCGACTGTTACGCCATGTACACCAACAATGCGCCGTGCGGCGCCTTCCGCGGCTTCGGCGTCACGCAGTCGGCCTTCGCCGTCGAGAGCAACATGGACATCGTCGCCGAGGCGCTAGGCATGGATCCGATCGAGTTTCGTCGCAAAAACGCCATGCGCGTCGGCGCAGTGACCGCCACCGGTCAGGTGTTGCGTGAAAGCGTCGGGCTGTTGACCTGTTTGGAGAAGGTGGAAACGGCGATTCGAGAGTGGTGGCGCGAGAGAGAGCAGGAGAGCGGGAGAACGGGAGGTCAGGACGGTGCATCGATCTCCGGGCGTCACCTATCTAGCCTTTTTGCTCCGCTGCGCATCAGCAACAAAATCTACGCATGGGGCGTCGCCGCCGGATACAAGAACACCGGGCTGGGCGGCGGCGCGCCGGACAAATCCGAGGCGGAGATCGAGGTCTTCCCAAACGGTCGCGCCGAAATCCGCACGAGCAGCGCCGAGATGGGACAGAACTTGATCGGCGTGCTGGCCGCATGCACCGCCGAGGAGCTGGGCCTGCCCATTCGCAACGTCAGTGTGCTGGTGATGGACACCGACCTGACGCCCGACGGCGGCCCCACCACCGCCAGTCGACAGACCTATCTCAGCGGCAACGCTGCGCGGCTTGCGGCGCGCGCCATGCGCGAGCGTCTGCAGGGCGTCGTCGCCGAGAAGTTCGACGTCCCACCGGAGGTCATTGCTTTCCATGAAGGGCTGGCTTACGTAGACGAGGCGCGGTTGGCCGCCGTGCGCGGCGAAACGCAAGGGGCGCAGAATGGCTCTCAGCACCCGTTGCAAGGCTCGACGGCCACCCTCTCTCGCTCTCGCTCGATCTCCTTCGCCGAAGCCGTCAAACTGCTCATCGAGGAGGGACGGTCTCCTAAGCTGCGGTACGAATACTGGGCGCCGAAGACCCAACCACTGGGCACAGGCGGCGACATGCATTTCGCCTTCTCCTACGCTGTGCATGCGGCGTTGGTGAGCGTAGACACAACGACCGGCGAAGTGACGGTGGAGCGCGTTGTCTCGGCGCACGACGTCGGGCGCGCCATCAACCCGCTCAGCCTGCTCGGTCAGATCGAGGGCGGCATCGTCATGGGCATCGGCAACGCGCTCACAGAGCACTACATTGTGGAAAATGGCGTGCCCTGGACGCAGCATCTTGGCCAGTACAAGATGCCGGGCATCAAACACACACCGCAGATGTGCAACTTCATTGTCGAAGACCCTACGGCGGAAGGGCCCTACGGCGCCAAAGGTGTGGGCGAGATCAGCTCGATCCCGATCAGTCCGGCCATCACCAACGCCATCTACAACGCAGTCGGCGTGCGTTGCCTTGCGCTGCCGGTGGACCAGGACGCCCTTTTGTTGGCCATGAAGCGAGGCGAGCGAGAACTCGACCGGCGATGGGGTGATCCGCCTATACGCTGATGCACTCACCGTTTGGGGGACGGATTACACAAAGATTTTGGCGATTCCGCTAAGTTAGTCACGAAGCGAGAAGGTCTCGTCACACAGATTCGCCCTGTTTCCTGTCCTTTCCAGAAAGGAGGTGAGCAAATGCACCACATCCGATTTGTCTGAAAACCATTGAAGATGCACGTGTTGTATCCACTTGCGAACAAATCGATCATGTGCAGCGGACGCTCACCTCAGAACTACAGCGCTGCCTTGCAATACGGGGACAAGGAGAGGAGGGCGAAACGCGTCTGACGTTTATTACTTTATCGTCTGTGCAGGTCAGATGGACCTAGTCGCCTGCCATCCCTGAGAAGCCTTCTCATTGCTCCTCGCTGCTTTTGTCCACCTGCAACAAATTGCCGGCTCGCCTGTGACTCCGCCTTTGGGGTGAAGCATATTTTGCTGCATCAAAACAGCTCAACCCAGGACAGGAGTTGTCAATGTCTATCTTCAACCAACACCGCGTTGCCTTGTGGGTTTTAGTAATCGTTTTCGCTTTGCTCTCCTCCGGTTGTGCGCCTATACCGACGCCAACAGGTGCAGAGAGCGCCGTTCGTCCCCTTACGATCGGCGCCATTCCGGATCAGGACCCGGAAAAACTCCAAAGGTTATATGGCAAACTTGCAGACTATCTCTCCGCAGAGCTAGACGTTCCGGTCGTGTACAAACCGGTGACCGATTACACTGCCTCGGTGACGGCGTTCAGCATCGGCGATCTCGACATGGTCTGGTTCGGCGGGCTGACCGGCGTGCAGGCGCGTCTTCAGACGCCAGGCGCAGAAGCGATCGTCCAGCGCGACATCGACGCCAACTTTCACAGCGTCTTTATCGCCAACGTCGCCAGCGGCTTAACCCCTTTTGAGGACATCAACGGTTTGACGCAACTCAAGGGTCATACGTTCATCTTTGGCAGTGAATCCTCCACTTCTGGGCGCTTGATGCCCCAGTATTTTTTGAGCCAGGCAGGCGTCAAGTTAGAAGATTTCAAAGGTGAACCAGGCTTTTCCGGCTCCCACGACGCCACCATCAAGTTGGTAGAAGCAGGCGCCTATGAGGCTGGCGCATTAAATGAACAGGTGTGGAACAGCCGCGTCGCTTCCGGCGAAGTGGACACAGAAAAGGTGATCGTACTCTGGCGCACGCCAGCTTACTACGACTATCACTGGGTAATTCGCAAGGATGTGGAGGAACGCTTCGGCGAAGGCTTCATCGAGCGGGTGCGAGACGCTTTTTTGAAGCTCGATGCAAACGTTCCGGAACACAAAGAGATTCTCGACCTCTTCGGCGCCGAGCGTTTCATTCCCACCGAGAGCGCCAACTACGCGCAGA
>CALFWA010000336.1 GCA_937928035.1 uncultured Caldilinea sp.
CTTACGACGATTCGCAGGAGAAAGCCGCGCGTGTGCAGGAGTTGCTGCGCCAGATCGCAGCGGAGCGAGCTGCGCGCAACGCCGAAGAAAGCGCCTGAGGCACCCACTTTACGCCGGTCTGTCTGAATCGAGGTTGAAAAAGCACGGAGCGTCGAAATGCTCCGTGCTTTTTTTGACAACCGTCCCTCTGAAGCGATGTCATCCGCCCCTGTACAGTTTCTTCCACCTTTTTTAAAGTAACAACAGTCAAAATCCCGGTCGGGAGGTGGCTGGATTTCATCCACTGTTGCGCCCCTTGCGAGGTCGGAAGGAACAAAATCATGAAACGAATTACGGTGATTCACCTGGATAATTCGGAATATGACGAAATCGTGCAATTTCTCGGCCAGAAGGTCGAGATTCGGCATCGCGGCTGCAACGGCGATCCCGAAAAAGCGCGCGCTTTGATCGTTGAAAGCGACGGCAAGGTGGACGCCATCGGGCTGGAAGGTCTGCCCGCGCAGCTGCAGCTCGGCTCCGCAGTGCGCAGCCATAAGATCGGGAAGACGCTCCCGGCCGCCGCCGGCAAGACGCCGGTCGTCGATGGCAGCGGCATTCGCGCCGGCCTGGAGCGCTGGGCCGTAATCCTGGCGGACCGGGCGCAGCCCGGCATCTTCGCCGAGAAGCGCGTGCTGATGACGCCTGGCCTTAACCATACCGGCCTAGCGCAGGCGCTCTCGCGACATACGACTGCGATCCGCTACGCCGATCCGATCCTCTACTTTGGTCTGCCGGCCATCCCGCTGGTCGGCGCGCACAGCACCTTGGAGCAGGCCGCCGCGCCGACGCTCGAACAACTTAAGGACGCTCCCTTCCGCCGCCTGCTGCCCCAGCCAGGCGAGCCAGGCCACGCGCGTGCAGCGGAGCCATTCCGCAACGCCGACGTGATTGCGGGCGACATCGGCGCCATTCGCCGCTACGCGCCGGAGCGGCTGGATCATAAGACCGTCGTCGTGGAATGGGCGGAACAGGCCGATCTCGACGACTTACGCCGCCGTGGGGTGAGCATCGTGGTGACGCTGATGCCATCGCTCGATCCTGAAGACGACCTGGGGCGTTGGTCGGCGGCCACGATCGAGGCGGCGCTGGTGGCGTTGCGTCGCGATCGCAACCAGCCGCTGAGCGAGGACACCTATCTCGACCTGATGGCCGACATCCACTGGTCGCCCGCCATCCGCTACTTACAGCCCGAGGAAGCGGGCATCAACCGCTTCGCCTTCGTGATCCACCCGCTCAACGTGGGCTTCATCCACAAACACCCTCTCTTTCGCTGGACGAGATATTTGCCCGACGAACTGGTGGAGGAAGTGGCGGCCTATTTGCCCGCCATGTACGTCTCGCGCATCACAGGCGGCGTCTCGGAGGCGACCGGCCAGCGCATCGAAGGGCATCTGATCACGCTGGGCGCCACCCCGCGCATGATGATGAAGCACGATGCAGCCTTCACCTATCGCCGGCTCAATCAGGCGGCGCGGCTGGCCGAACGCAAGGGCGCGCGCATCATGGGGCTGGGCGCTTTCACCAGCGTGGTCGGCGATGCAGGCGTCACCGTCGCCCATGAGGCGGACATCGCCATCACCAGCGGCAACAGTCTGACCGTCGCTATGACGCTGGAGGCGGCCAAGCAGGCGGTGAAGCTAATGGGCGCCACCGACCTCACGAAAGGCAGGGTCATGATCGTCGGCGCTACGGGGTCGATCGCCTCGGTCTGCTCGCGGCTGGTGGCGCAGGCGATCAAGGATGTCGTGCTGGTCTCCATCGAGCCGGAGAAGTTGCTTGAGCTGAAACGACTCATTCAGTCAGAGACGCCGGGCGCGAAGGTGACCATCGCCACCAAGGCCGGCGACCTCATCTCCGACTGCGACCTCGTGATCACAGCCACCTCCGCCTTCGGCCAGCGCGTGATCGACATCACAAAGTGCAAGCCCGGCGCAGTCATCTGCGATGTGGCGCGGCCGCCGGACATCAATCCGGCGGAGGCGGCGCTGCGGCCCGACGTGTTGGTGATCGAAAGCGGCGAGGTGATCATCCCCGGCGACGTCGACTTTGGCTACGACATCGGCCTGCCGCCCAAGACCTCCTACGCCTGCCTGGCGGAGACTGCCTGCCTTGCCATGGAGGGGCGCTTTGAGGACTACACGTTGGGGCGCAACATCTCGATGGAGCGCGTCAAAGAGATTTACAAGATGGCGCAGAAACATGGCTTCAAGCTGGCGCCGCTCCGCTCTTTCGGCAGGTATGTGACGGAAGAAGACCTCGCCGCCAAACGCGCGCTTGCAGAGAAGTATCGCAACGACCCGGCGCTCTTCGCAGCGGTGCAGGCGGAAGCGCAGCGCAAATTGCAAGACATCCCGGTGATGGCGAAGGGCGTGCGCCAATCCAACGGCTTTGACAAGCGCTGGTTGACCGTCGGCGCAGCGAGCGCGGCGCTCGGCGCGCTGGCGTGGACGATCGCCGGCCGCGGGCGCAA
>CALFWA010000337.1 GCA_937928035.1 uncultured Caldilinea sp.
ATCATAGAAAAGCAGGTCGCGTGGACCGGGCTGCACATCCTCGACGTCCCACTTTGGATACTTGCCGGTCGTGTCGTTGTAATAGTCGTCGAGCGGTAGGATATAATCGCCGCCCACCAGGTCGCCTAACCACCACGCACCTGCGATTGAAGTGTCATACTGGCCGGTGCCGGTGGTCAGGTCGGTGAGCAGCTTGGGGAAGTGTTCGGCAAAGGGCACTTCGACGATCTCGAGCTTAGCGCCGGTCGCCTTCTCGAATTCATCGCGCACCTCATAGAGGGGGCCGGAGATCGGGCCTTTCTCGCCTGCGGTGTTAACGATCACAGTGACCGTCTTGTCTCGGCAGAAACAGGCGTCGCCTTCACAGGGTTGGGCCACAACGGGAGGAACAAGCTCGCCGGCTTCAACAACCGTCGCATACGTTTCACCGGCAGCCTCGCCCGTCGTCGGCGCTGGGGCCGGCGACGGCGCAGGACACGCCGTCAACACCATCGCTGCAATCACTAAAATGGGAAGAAGAGGAAAGAAAACTTTGCGCATAGGTCTCACACTCCTTTTTTGTGGTAGTCCGACAAATTTGCATCGTAGACACTTGGTGCGACGCACTCTTTCAACCTATGCCTTCGTGTTTTGCTCGATAGACGCCTCCTTTCGTCTCACCTGCGCTTCTGCTTTTCAGAGTCTAAACCTCATGCGACGTACAACCTCTGTCACGAAAGAGTGGACACAGCCATTAGGGAATGCGCCGAAGAGAAAGTTTCTCGGCGTTCGTCTCCCAATGCGCTGTTTATCCCAACTCCTGCATCGCCTCGGCTACGCTGGCACCACCGTGAATGACCCGCTGCAAGGCGCGCACCATGCCGGCCGGATTTTTGTGCTGCCAGATGTTGCGACCGAAGACGACGCCGCTGGCGCCTGCAGCCATCGCGCCGGCGACGACTTCCAACGTCTCTTCGACCGTGTTCATGCGCGGCCCGCCGGCGATCAAACAGGGAACCGGGCAGTTCTCGATCACGGTGCGGAAACTCTCCGGCGAGCCGGTGTAGTACGTCTTAATGTAGTCGGCGCCATGCTCGAAGGCCAGCCGCGCCGCCGACGCCATCGCCAGCGGATCTTTGGCGTCGGGGATGCGGGGGCTAGGGCAGGGCAGCGCTTCGACCAACAGCGGCAGGTTAGCCTGCATACATTCGCTCGCCACCGAGGCGACGATCTGGAGCGTTTTCAACTCGACCGGAATGCCGATGAAAGCCATCAGCACCACTGCACTGGCGCCCAGCATCAGCGCATCCTCGACCGAATGCAGCAGCTCCCATTCGGTGTAGGCCAGCCAATCTTCGCGGTAGAGGCTGGGACCGCCGTCCAGACGCAGCGTCACCGGCACGCGACCGGCGATCAGGTTGCGATATTTTTTCATCACGCCGAAGGTGGTCATGACGCCATCGGCGCCCGCCTCGATCACCGCCTCCAACACCTTGCCGGGATCTTCCAGCCCTTCAATCACGCCGTGCGTGCGGGCGTGATCCATCGCTACGATCAACGCGCGGCCATCATTTCTAAGCACAGACATATGGATTTTTCCGTTTCTTTGTGAATATTCGTGCAGGATTTGCAATTTTGTTGCATTGTTACTCTAATCAAACGTCGAAGCCTTGTCAAGCTGTATAAAAACCTTTTAATCGAAGATAATTCCCTGCTCCCTTTCGAGTCATTACTGCAACGTCAAATCGATTTCGCCACCTCGATGACGATTTTCACGACATTGTCAGCGTAGTGCTCGTTCAGCGCGTAGGCTTCCGGCGTGCGTTCAAGCGGGAAGCGATGCGAGACGACGCCGGTCAGGTCAACAGCGCCGCTTGCCCACAATTTGATGGCGCGCGGATAGACGTGCTTCATGCGCCGCGACAGGCGAATGGTCAACCCCTTGCGGCGGGCGGTGGAGTGTTTCATCTCCAGCTTATCCGGCCCCGGAATGCCGACGAGCACGAGTCGTCCGCCCAATCGCGCCATTTCGGCCGCCCACTGGATCGAATGATCCGCCCACGCCGCTTCGATGGCGATGTCGACGCCACGGCCGGCGGTCGCCTCCCTAACCGCCGCCACGGGATCTGTCTCTCTAAAGTTGATGGGAACGCCGCCGTAGCGCGCCGCCAGCGCCAGCCGCCATGGAAATTGATCGATGACATAGATGGGATCGGCGCCTGCCAATCGCATCACCTGCAAGATATACAACCCGATCGGCCCTGCCCCGAGGATGACGGCGCTGTCCGCCACGCGCACTTTGGCCAGGTCAACGGCGTGAATGGCGATGCCAAGCGGCTCCAGCAGCGCTGCACTGGCGTCGTCCATCGCATCCGGGATAGGAAAGCACGAGTGCGCAGGCATGAGCATGTATTCGCTGAGGCTGCCGGGGTCGGGATAGGTGCCGCAGAAGTGGAGCCGATGACAGAGGTTGGGATGCCCCTGCTCGCACATCTCACAGCGGCCGCACGGCTGCGCCGGATCGACCGCCACGCGCGTCCCCGGCCGGAGCGGCTGAAAATTGCCGTCGTAGCTCTCCGGGCCGACCGCCTCCACTACGGCGGCAAATTCGTGTCCCAAAACTAGCGGCGTCTCCACCACGGTGTCGCCGATGCGCGCATCTTGGTAGGTGTGCAGGTCGCTGCCACATACGCCCACCGCCGTGATGCGCAGGAGCGCCTGTCCCGGCCCCGGAGGATCGGGTCGGGGTACGCGTTCCACGCGCAGGTCGCGCGGGCCATGCAACCGAACCGCCAGCATCGTATCAATTATTTCCATTTCGAGTTTCGCTTTCTATTTTTGCTCTCTCTGAATGAGAAGTTGGGCAGGTAGATGAAATTTTCTCGTAGAATATGGTATTCCAGGAAGCTGAATGAATTTCAACAAATGATTCCGGCGACTTGCGTAGGCGCAGCTCGTAGCTGCGCTTTCTTGATTCCCCCAAACTCTCGCGATTTACCGAGAACGTGCGGCTGCGAGCCGCTACCGCGTCAGCCGGTTGTTACTCAGTCCGCTCAAGAGGTTCGCTGAGGACCGATCTCTATGTGAACCTTCAGGGTCTGGCCTGCTGCAAACTGCTGAAAGACCTCGGCGAAGCGCTCCATCGGCGCCGTATGGCTGACCAGTGGGGCGACGTCGATGGCGCCGCTGGCAAGCCAGTCGATGGCGGGGATAAAGGTGTAACAAAGCGCAAAGCTGCCGACGATCGTCCAGTCGTTGCGAAAGATGTCGTAGGGGCTGAGCGAGATGCGTGCGTGATTCGGCGCCACGCCGAACTGCAGATAGGTCCCCCGTGGCCGCAGATAACGAAACGCCCCTTCGATCACCGCCGGAACGCCGGTGGCGTCGATCACCACGCCGAAGCCGCGCGGCGCCACCTCTCGCAGCGCTACATCCTGGTCCGGCCCGGGGGGCACGGCCAGGGAGGCGCCCATGGCGCGCGCCAACTCCAATCGCGCAGGTTGCTTTTCGACCGCCACCACGTAGGAGCCGCCCATCCGGCGCAGCGCCTGGATCAACAGCAACCCCATCGGCCCTGCGCCCAGGATCAGCACGGGGTCGGCTGGCAGCACGCGGATGCGCTTCATGGCGTGGACGACGCACGCCAACGGCTCGATGAAGGCGGCCTGGGCGTCGCTGAGCGAGTCCGGCAGGCGGTAGCAGGCGCGCGCCGGAACGGCGGTGTACTCGGCGAAACCGCCCGGCCGCGTGATGCCGACGCCCTGCCAGTTCAAGCAGTGGTTCGCCATCTCATTGCGACACATGTCGCACCGTCCACAATAAAGGTTCGGGTCCACGGCCACCCGCTCGCCGACGCAAAAGTCGGTCACATCCCGGCCCACCTCGACGATTACGCCGCCGAACTCATGGCCGGGGATGACCGGGAAGGTGGACATGTACTCGTTGCGGTGGATATGGACATCCGTGCCGCAGATGCCGCAGCGCGCCACCTGGACGACCACTTCATCCGGCGCGCAGGAAGGGTCGGGCACGCGTTCGACGCTGATCGATTCTGGCGCCGGGAAGAGCACGGCTTTCATGCGAAGCGCTCCTCTGAGAGACGAAAATACTTTTGGAAACTCACCAGCAGCAGTATCCGCCGTCGATCACCATGTCGTGGCCGGTCATGTAGTCGGACGCCGACGACGCCAGATAGACCACGGCGCCCTGCAGGTCGGTGACCTCCGCCATGCGACCCATCGGCGTCATGCCCATCCACGTGGGCAGCATCGTCTGCCCGATAGGCGTGGCCAGCAGATCATCGACCAGCTTGGTGCGCGTGTAGCCGGGGCTGATGCTGTTGACGCGCACCCCGCGCTTCGCCCATTCGGCGGCCAGGCTGCGCGTCAGGTGGATCACGCCCGCCTTGGCCGTGTTGTAGGCGGATTGGTTCTGCGGCGTGTTGCTGATGTGGCCGGACATCGACGCCGTGTTGATGATCTTGCCGTAGCCAGCGGGCAACATGACTTTGGCCTCGGCCTGGGCGCAGAGAAAGACCGAGTTGAGGTCGATGTCGATCACGCGCAGCCAATCTGCGTAGGCCATGCTTTCGGCGTCCGCCCAGAGGCCGATGCCGGCGTTGTTGACGCCGATCGTCAAGGTTCCCCACTTCGCCAGGATCGCATCGACCATCGCCTGCACCTGTTCAGGCTTCGTCACGTCCGTCTGAAGGGCGATGGCGTCGATCTGCTTCTTCGTCAGCTCGTGCGCCACTTCTTCGGCCAGGTCCAGGCGCAGATCGACGACGGCCACGGCGGCGCCCGCCTCGCCCAGCGCATGGGCGAAGGCGCGACCGATGCCCTGCCCGCTGCCGGTCACAAGCGCCACGCGGCCATCTAGCCGGAATCGCTCCAAAATGGATCTGGCTTCCAACACCGGATCGCTCATCATATATCCCTTCTCTCACGGGCTGTTGCGCTGATAGGCGCAGCGTTCAATTGAATTTCCTCTGCGAATTGCTGCGCCCTGCGTTGCAAGATTTTTCGCTGAAAAACAACTCACTCCGAAACCACGATCTGCGCCTTGACCGAGGTCGGCGGCATGTGGGCGGCGAACTCAAAGGCTTTGACGCTCTCCTCGAAACGGAACACATCGGTGATCAGCGGCTTGACGTTGATCTTGCCACTCGCCATCAGCGCAATGGCGCGCGGATAGACGTGGGCGTAGCGGAAGACGTGCTCGATGCGCGCTTCCTTGACCATGGCGGCGGAGACTTCATATGCAATGGGCCGGAGCGGGATACCGACGTAGACGACCGTTCCGCCCGGGCAGAGCGGCTCGAAGACGCTGGCCGCCGCTTTTTCGTTGCCGCTGCACTCGAAGACGATGTCCGCGCCCCAACCGTCGGTCATCTGATCGATGACTTCCTTGAGATTCTCCTTTGTCACGTTGACCGGACGAATCGGGCCGAGCGTGGCGGCAAGGTCGAGTTTAGGCTGTTGCACGTCGGTCATCACCACCTGGCTGCAGCCGCCGGCGAGCGCCGCCAGCGCCGTCACCATCCCGATCGGCCCGGCGCCCATCACGACGGCGAGGTCGCCCGGTTTGATGCGGGCCTTGGTGGCTGCGTGCATGCCGACGGCGAGCGGCTCGACCATGGCGCCTTCGGCGAAGCTGACGTTGTCGGGCAGCTTGTAGGTGAAGGCGGCGGGATGCACGACGGTCGGACGCAACACGCCGTGCACAGGCGGCGTCGCCCAGAAGCGCACCGCCGGGTCAAGGTTGTACATGCCCAGCCGCGTCGCCTTGCTGTTGGGGTCGGGGATGCCCGGCTCCATGCAGACGCGGTCGCCGACCTTGAGGTGCTTGACCTCCGACCCCACCTCGACGACGACGCCGGAGGCCTCGTGGCCGAGCACCATCGGCTCGCGCACGACGAACTGGCCGATGGCGCCATGCGTGTAATAGTGCACGTCGCTGCCGCAGATGCCGACCGTGCGCAACGCAATGCGCACGTCGTGCGGCCCCAGCGTCTCGGGGATGTCGATGTCTCGTAAACGAAGCTCGTTGACTTTTTCAAGAACCAGCGCTTTCATAATCTTTTATCCCTTTTTCACAATCCATACGCCCAAAATAATGCATAGTATCGTGCAAATCCAGACGGAAAGCCCCAACGGTTCGATGAAGCGCATCCATAACAAGGATGCGCCGATCCAGATCACAACGCTGATAAAGACGCGATCGAACGTATTGGTCTCGATGGGTAAGAAGCCGCGGCGCCCTTTGTGCTCGACGGGCGCCTGGATGGGTTTTGTCTCCGCCATGTCGTTACTCCTTTACGGCGCCGAAGGTCAGACCGGTGACGATGTAGCGCTGCACAAAGACCAGGAAGATGAGCGCAGGCAGGATCGAAATCGTGGCGACGGCCGCCATCTGTCCCCAGTTGGTGCCGGTGACGGTGACGAACTCGGCCAGGCCGGTCGTGATCGTGCGAGCGTTGACGCTGGTCAGCGTCGCCGCGAACAGGTACTCATTCCAGGCGAAGATCAGGCTCAGGATGAAGGTGATGGCCAGCCCCGGCGCAGCGAGCGGCACGATCACGCGCCACAGCACCGTCCATTGGCTTGCACCATCGACCATCGCCGCCTCGTCGATTTCGACCGGAATGCCGTCCATAATGCCCTTCATCAGCCAGATGGCGAAGGGCAAATTGAAGACGCAATACAGCAAAATCAGGCCGATCTGCGTGTCGAAAAGCGTCCAGTTGCCGATGCGAAACACCTGGGTGTAGAGCAAAAAGAGCGGCAACAGAAAGGCGGCGGGCGGCGCCATGCGGTTGGTGATCGTCCAGAAGAAGATGTTGTCGGCGCCGGGCAGCCGCCAGCGCGACAGCGCATAGGTGGCGAAAAGCGCCAGCACGGTCACAAGCAAAGCGTTGCCGACGGCGATGTAGAGAGAATTTAAGAGATAGCGCTGAAAGACCGGGTCGCTCAGCGGACCGGTGTAGTTCTGAATGTAAAAGGAGCGGATCAACAGCGTCGGCGCATCAAAGAGTTGAACGCGACTGCGCGACGAGACCACAAACATCCAATAGATCGGCAGCACGGTAAAAAGCGTCAGGGCAATCCAAAGCGCGTATAGCCCGATCCATCCCAACATTTTTCGCCAACGAGCTGTCTTCATAGGGCGCCCTACGCTTTCTGTTTCCCCACGTTGGCAAGCGCTACAAAGAGCAGCCAACACATCACGATTGTCACGTATAACACAAGCAGCGACATGGCCGAGCCGTAGCCGTAATCGGTTTTTGGAAAGACCACGCGAAAAATATGCAGGCCGATCAGCGTCGTCGCCGTGCCTGGGCCGCCGTTGGTCAACATGTACACCTCATCCACCACGCGCAATGCGTCCATGATGCGGATGAAGACCACCGTCAGAATGACAGGCATCATCATCGGGATCGTAATGTAGCGGAAGACCTGCCAGCGGTTGGCGCCGTCGACCATCGCCTGTTCGAGCGGCTCTCTGGGAATGGCGGAAAGGCCGGCCAGCAGCGTGAGCGTGACAAAGGGCGTCCAGTGCCAGATGTCCATCAGCACCGCCGTGGCCCAGGCGTGTTCGGCGTAGGTGCCGATGCGATACTGGATGCCAAACCATCGCTCCAAGAAGTAGGGGATCGGTCCAAAGCCGGGGATCACCATCAGGCGCCAGGTGGCGCCGACGGCGATCGGCGCCACGACAAGAGGGAGCACGTAGATCGTGCGAAAGAACGCCCGGCCTGGAAACTGTCGCGTCAACGTCTGCGCCAGCACAAAACCCAGCACCAGCTCCGACGTGACCACGGTGAAGGTGAAGACCAGGGTGCGCCAAAGCGCTGCCAGAAAATCCTGGTCAAAGACGAGGCGACGATAGTTATTGGCGCCTGCCCAGCTCATACCGCGCGTCGCAGCGAAGATATTCCAGTCGTGAAAGCCCACCCAGATCACATAGAGGAAGGGCAGAAATCCCACGATAAACAAAACGATCAGCGACGGCGAAAGCAGTAGCCATCCCAGACGATTCGATCGCATCGATGCCGCTCCTGATTCTTGTCCGGTGAGAGATGCTTGGTGCAGCGCTCACGGCTACAGCGCTTCTGAATTTCCTGGGAGAGGCGGCGCCTCTCCCAGGAAGAAACCTATGTCTGCTTACTCTCCATATCCAAGCTTGGGCAGCTCGGCGTCGACCGCCGCCGCCGCCTGGTCGAGCGCGTCCGCCGCCGAGAGCTCGCCGGCGATGGCGCGATAGACGAAGGGCGCAATCACCTCGCGAATGGTGGCGTGGAAGGGGAAAGGCGGTGCACCGGCGAAGAGATAACCCTTTTCCTTGAGCAGCGTGAAGTAACCGTTCGTCTGCTCGTCCATCGCCTGCACCTTCGGATCGTCGAAGGTGGAGTCCATGACGACGCGCGAGCCGGCGACGGCCCAGTCCGCCTGCACCGACTCCTGCCCGATATACTGGTTCCACAGCACGGCGCAAGCCTGATGTTTCGAGCTGACCGGGATGCCAAAGGCGCCGCCATCATAGTAACCGATGTAGCCGCGACCCTCTTCGGCGTCCTGCAGCACGCTCTCATCCGCCAGCGGCGGCAAGGCGACGCCGATGTTGCCGACGACGCGCGAGCGCTCCGGATCGCTGGCGATCCAGGCGGCGTTCTCGCCGTAGACCCAGCCCTGCGCAGCGCGGCCGGCTGCGAACGAAGCGGCGACCTCATCCCAGGTGCTGCTGGTGGCTTCCGGCGGAGCGAACTGGAGCATGTCCAGCCAGAACTGGAAGGCCGCCTTGGCGCGATCGCTGTTCATCGTGCCGCCGTTCTCGACGCTGGCTTTCCAGTTCTCCATGTTGATGCCCCAGTTGTAGACGCCGCCGCTGGGCAGGATGGTCTCAAAGAGCTCATAGAAGGAGGACGGATGGCCGGAGGCCGCCTGCACGGTGGTGCCCCACAGCTCCAGGCCGCGGTCTTTGCCCCACTGCGTGAAGAATTCGGCGTTGTCGCGATACTGTTCATAGTTGGTCGCCGGCGCCAGGTCGTAGCCATATTTCTCCTTGAAGGCCGCCTGCGCCTCCGGATCGCCGAAAAGGTCGGTGCGATAGAGGTAAATCTTCACAAAGGCTTCCATCGGCACACCGTAGACATTGCCTTCGGCGTCCTTGAAGTAGTCGATGAAGGTCGTGAACTTGCCGAAGTCGAAGTCCGGCGCAGCCAGGTTCGGGTTGTCGGCCAGGAACTGGGTCATGTTGAGCAGGTAGTTGTTGGCCAGGTAGGCGTAGATGATGTCCTGCTCGATGTAGACGAAGTCGTAGATGCCGGTGCCGGCCTCCATATCCTTGATGGCTTTGTCGTACATCTGATCCCAGGAGGTCGTCTCCAGCTCGACCTTGATGCCGGTGTCGCGCTCAAAGGCAGGCGCCAACACGTCCTTGGCGAAGTTGGAGGGCGGGGTGCTTTCCGAAACGCCGCGGAGGGTGACACCTACGCAGCCCGCAGACTCCGCCGCCGTGCGCCACCAAGTCGCCTCGCCTTCCGCCAGTGGAGCAGCCGCCGGCGGCGCCACAGGCGCCGGACAGGCTGCCAAAACCATCGCAGCAAGCATCAAAATGCTCAGGGTGACGAAAAGCCTGTGTCTCAACATGTTTGGACTCTCCTTTTGTTTTGAACGAACTGGTAAAGAACGTTGAAGAACCTGATGTCGCACGGGGAACGAGGTGTGAGTGGCGGGAATCACCTCCTTTCTACAGAACGCGTGAACCAGCTAAATCAATCGACGACTCGACTCGCGCAGTTTGATCGTCGGCTGCAACGTTACAATCTGGGCTGGACGGGTTGGGTCGGCGATGCGTTGCAGCAACAGCTCCGCCGCCCGCCGCCCCATCTCGTAGGTCGGCTGTTTGACCACCGTCAGCGCCGGCTTCACCAGGAACATCCAGTCCATCTCATCGAACGCTGCAAAGCCGATGTCTTCTGGAATGCGCAGGCCAAGATCGTGAATCGCATGCAAGGCGCCCACCGTCAACAGATTGTTGCCGGTGAAGATGGCGTCAGGCGGCGGCGACTGCTGAAAGAGGTCCATCGTCATCGCATAGCCGTTGGGGGTACGCGGCGAGCCGGTGCGCACAAGCTCCGGCTGCACCGCCAATCCATGACTCGTCAAGGCCTCCACGTAGCCCTGATAACGCTCGGCGCCCGTGCTGATCTCCAGCGCACTTAGGACGGCGGCGATGCGTCGATAGCCGCTCTCCACCAGATGGGAGACCACTTCACGGGCCGCCCTCACGTTGTCGCAGACCACCATGTCCATCGCCACGCCGCTGACCCGCCGATCGATGGCGACGACAGGAATCTGCATGGCGACCAGCTTGCGATAGAGGTTATTGCTGTGCGCCGTCGGCGCCACGATCAACCCGGCCACCTGCTCCGCCAACATCAACTCGATGTAGGTCGCCTCTTTCTCGGAGTCTTCGTCCGAGTTACACAAGAAGACAGAATACTGCTGCTGCTGCGCTGCATCCTCCACCGCACGCACGATCGATGTAAAAAATGGATTTTGAATGTCCGAAATGATAAGACCGATAATGCTCGAGCGCTGCACGCGCAGCGAACGTGCCACCCGACTGGGACGATAGTTGAGCCTCCGCGCCGTCTCCAGAACGCGACGCCGCACCTCTGTGCTGACATATGGTTTGCCGGCAAGCACCCGCGACACCGTCGCCGTGGATACGCCCGCCTCACGGGCCACATCTTCGATTTTGATTGACACGGTGAACTTATATGAGAGTTTCGCAAGTTAAATTATTTCTAATTGTAATCGTTTTCAGGAAAAATGTCAAGCGATCTTCGTTCGTTTTTTGGGAGGCGCCGGGAAGACCAATGGCGGCGTTTGTGATAACATGCATGTGGCACTGGCTGGAACTGCGTTTTTTCCTGGAAAGGATGCCCGATGACAACGGACGTAAACAGTTTTCGCAAAGAATATCGCCTCGACCGCCTCTCAGAGGAAAGCGCGGGCGATGATCCGTTTGCCCTCTTTGAACGATGGTTTCGGTTGGCCGGAGAGAGCGCTATTCAAGAGCCGAACGCCATGGCCCTGGCCACCGCCACTCCCGAGGGCAGGCCGTCGGTGCGCATAGTGCTGCTCAAAGGGTTTGACCGCAACGGATTCACGTTTTTCACCAGCTACGAAAGCCGCAAAGGGCGAGAGCTGGCCGTCAATCCGCACGCGGCTTTGCTTTTCTGGTGGGAGCCGCTTGAACGGCAGGTGCGCATCGAAGGCATTGTCGAAAAACTTTCTGCAAAAGAGTCAGATGAATACTACTATAGCCGGCCGCTCGGCAGCCGTCTCGGCGCCTGGGTCTCTGAACAGAGCCGGGTCATCCCCAACCGAGAAGTATTGGATAGACGTTTTGCCGAGCTGCAGGCCGAATACAGCGACAAACATCCCGACCGCCCTCCTTTCTGGGGCGGCTACCGGGTGATTCCGGAGGTCTTTGAATTCTGGCAGGGCGGCGTGAATCGGCTGCACGACCGTCTCCGTTATCGTCGCCACCCGGACGGCGGCTGGCTGCGCGAACGTCTGGCGCCCTGAATCCTTCAGATGCCGAACGCATCGGCGAGGTCGATTGCATGGCTGTCACCGACTTGCTGGCGCAGTGGCGCAGCGACCCACAATTCATGAACAAAGTGGCCGCCTGGCGCACCTTGCCCGCGCAGCCTCCCGTCTATGCGCCGACACCTCCCCAGCTTCATCCTGCGCTTCAACGCGCACTCCTCGTCTACGGAGTGGAGCGGCTGTATGCGCATCAGCGCGACGCTATAGAAGTCGCCTTGCGCCAGGAAAGCCTCGTCATTGCGACGCCCACCGCCAGCGGCAAGACGCTCTGCTATAATTTGCCTATATTGCACACTTTATTGACAGACGCCGCCTGCGC
Organism: uncultured Caldilinea sp.; assembly: GCA_937928035.1. GTDB lineage: Bacteria > Chloroflexota > Anaerolineae > Caldilineales > Caldilineaceae > Caldilinea. Next base: position 11,920 of record CALFWA010000337.1, read on the forward strand.
GCTCTATCTGTTCCCCACCAAAGCGCTGGCGCACGATCAGCTGGCGGAGTTGAAGCGATTGGCGGAAGCCATTGACGCCGTCGCTCCTGCACACTCCCTGGCCCCATCGATCGCCGCCTACGACGGCGACACGCCCTCGGCGCAGCGCAGCCAGATTCGCAAACGAACTCGCCTGCTGCTGACCAACCCTGACATGTTGCACGTGAGCATCTTGCCCAACCACACGCAGTGGGCGGATTTTCTGGCGGGGCTGCGTTGGGTGGTGATCGACGAGATGCACACCTACCGCGGCGTCTTCGGCAGCCACGTCGCCAACGTGCTGCGCCGGTTGCAGCGCATCTGCCGCCATTACGGCGCAGCGCCCCGTTTCATCTGCACTAGCGCCACCATCGCCAACCCTGCGCAGCTCGCCGAGCGGTTGACCGAGCAACGCGTGCACCTGATCGAGCGCTCCACTGCCCCGCGGGGAGAGAAGCACATCCTCCTGCTGAACACACCGCTCGTAGACGCTGAAAAAGGCGTGCGTCGCGCTGCGGTGTTAGAGGCGGCCGACCTGGCGGCGCAATGCATCGACGCCGG
>CALFWA010000338.1 GCA_937928035.1 uncultured Caldilinea sp.
GCTCGCCATTTCATCCTCCATCGGCAAAGGCAGCAGGCGCATGCGTTTCAACACGACCACCGGCGTGCGGGAGTGGTGGAGCACGGCGTCCGCCACCGGCCCCAGCGACGCAGGTTGTTCCAGCTGTCTGCCTGTGGCGCCGAGAATGACCAGATCGTGCTGCGCGGCTTCTTTCAAAATTGCTTCCACCGGATCATCGGTCACCAGCCAGTGCATGCGCACTTCCGCCAGCTGACGCAGCACCCGGTTCAGGCCGACGAACGAAGCCTGATCCTGCGTCGGCGTCTGGGTGGGGCGCAGATGAAGCGCATGCAGCGAAGGCGGGCGCAGCGCCAAACCTACGTTGACCACCAGCTCGGCGTGTGGACCGCCGCGCAAGGGCATCAACACACGCTGTGGCTTCTTGGGAAACGGCCCGCGCACCAGCGCAATGTCGCAGGGCGGCGCGCGCAGAATGTCTTCTATGGAGAGCCCCAGACTTTGCGGGTGGCTCTGCCAATCCAGCACCAGCAGATCGGGCGGATGATTGGCGAGGTAGCGCACGAGCTCCGGCCAGGGCTCGGCGGCCACCAGCACCTGGCTGTGCGGTCGCACATTGGGGCGAGCAGGCTCGGCGGCGTCCGGCAGTTGACGCATCAGACGCCGCAGCTCCCGCGCCTCTTTGGTGTTGGCGCTCAGCCCGCGTTCCGGCGAAGCGGCGACCAGCCCCACCATCACCACTTCTTCGGCGATCTGGCTGGCCGCCGCCAACGCAGCGGTGACGTCGCACCCCAACAACACGGGCACCAGCGCCGTGCGAAACGGATTGAAAGAACTATGTCTGGCTGACATTATGCGCCTCCGATTGGATGTCGATGCGCCATGAGCAGGGGAGCGATATAACGCCGATAGACCTGCTCCCAGGTGGAAGATGTGCGCGCGCGGCTGGCAAATCGATAGACGGCGGAGTCTCCGAGCACTTGCGCCACCTCCTCCGCCGTCGCCTCGGGGTCGCCCTGCGGATCGAAGTAGAAAACGTCGTCGAGACCGAGCTCCGTCAACGGCTCGATGCGACTGCAGAAGACGGGCATCCGACTGAGCGCCGCCTCGATCAGCGGGATGCCAAAGCCCTCCTCAAAGCTGGGTAAAAAGAGCGCATCGGCGAAGCGATAGAAGTCGGCGATGACGCTGTCGGGCAAAAAAGCTTCGCTCCGCTCCGCCAGAAAGATCGCTGCGTCTTGCAGACCGAGTTGGCTGCGCAGGGCGACTAGCTCCTCCTGATAGCGCACGTTGGCGGGGTTGTGGGCGCCGAGCGGTCCGGTGACGATCAGAGCGGCGTCCGGCATGCGGCGTCGCAGCGCCGCCAACGTGTGCAGAGCGAACTCGATGTTCTTGCGTCTCGTTAGGCGCACCGGCAGCAGCAAAATCGGCGCCCTGTGTGCAACGCCGATGCGCTTCAGCAGATCCAAGGTTGCCGGCTCCCATTTGTAGAAAGCCGCCAGATCGACGCCGTTGGGGACGACGACGATCTCCTCCTGAGGAACGCCGATCAGTTCGCTCAGCTCGCGACGGCGCAGCTGCGACACGACGACATGCGTTGCGCCGGGCCACTGCCAGCGCAGCAGATCCCAGGGATAGCCGTCATGCAGCTCGCTGCGGTAGCGAGGGGTTGTCCAGGCCAGGTCATGATGCCAGAGGATCAGGCGAGGAAAGCCTGGCGTTTGGTAAAGCTCCGCCAGCGCCGCAGTGAGCGCCAGATTCTTCGCCAGCGAGCAGATGTTGTGGGCAATAAGGATGTCGCGATTTTGCAGCAAGGGGGCAAGCTCTGCGACAATCGCCTTGCGCAGCGCCTCAAAGCGCAGCGTCACTTCTCCACGATCCAGCTCCGCTTTGACCGCCAGCACCTCGTCGTGTCGCGAGTCGACCAGCGGCGCGCGATGCAAGCGGATCGCCTCGGTCCACGGCTCGCCGCGCGCGGCGATGATGTGGACGTCGTGTCCATCGTCTGCCATCAGGCGCGCATGATGGGCCAGCACGCTTTCAACGCCGCCGACGATCGGCGGAATGGAATAATGCATCAATGTCACTTTCATGGTCTCTTCCTTTGCGTGAAAAGAGCGCACGCCAGGTTACTTGGACGAACCGTTGTCCACTGTAGCGCGCTGTTGACCGCCGGAGATGCGCCGCTGCCGAAGCGGCAAAGAAAAAGGAGGCGGGCGCAAGCGACGCCTCGTCTCCTCCATTATCGAACATTCAAATTAAGAGAATGTTATGAGCACGTATACGGCACCGAGGCGTCCATGCGATGCATTCACTTTTGCCCGCACAGAATGGCGTCGATCAGGCTGCGCTCTTGTATTCCCGGCTGAGAAAGACGCGCTGTCCGGCGGCGTTGAAGAGCAAAGGCTGGGCGCGCTGCGTGAAGACGTCCACGTTGACCACGCAGCGCACAATGTCGGTGCGGCTGGGAATTTCAAACATGACATCGAGCAGCGCCTCTTCGACGATGCTGCGCAGCCCGCGCGCGCCGGTTTTGCGCAGGAAGGCTTCGGTCGCCACCGCCTCCAGCGCCGCCTCCTCGAACTCCAACTTGACGTTGTCCATGGCAAACAGCCGCTGGAACTGCCGCACGACGCTGTTGCGCGGCTCGGTCAAAATGCGCACCAGCGTGCGCCGGTCGAGCGCGTCCAGACTGACGATGACCGGCAACCGCCCTACGAACTCTGGAATGAGGCCATAGGCGAGCAAATCGTCGGGCTGCACCTGGCTTAGCAGCTCGCTCTCCTGGCGGCTCTCCTTTTCGAGCTGACGCAGCCGCATCTCGCGTCGCCGTGCGATCGGATCTTCGGGCAGCGGCGGCTCGGTAGCTTCCTCCTGCGGATGGGCCGGCGTCAGTGCGATCGCGTCTTCATCTACGAAGCCCAGGGCGCCGCGACGGTGAATACGCTTGCGCACCACCTCGGCGAGATGCGCAAACGCGCCGCCGCAGATAAAGAGAATGTTGCGCGTGTCGAGCTGAATGAATTCCTGTTGCGGGTGTTTGCGCCCCGAACCCGGCGGCACATTGACGATGCTGCCCTCGATGATCTTGAGCAGCGCCTGCTGCACCCCCTCTCCGCTGACGTCGCGCGTGATGCTGGGGTTGTCGCCGCTCTTGCGCGCAATTTTGTCGATCTCATCGATGTAGACGATGCCGTAGGCGGCGCGCTCGGTGTCCCAATTGGCGTTCTGCAGCAGGCCGACCAGGATCGTTTCCACGTCTTCGCCGACGTAGCCGGCCTCGGTGAGCGAGGTGGCGTCGGCGATGGTGAAGGGCACGTCGAGCATCTTGGCCAACGTCTGCGCCAGCAAGGTCTTGCCGCTGCCGGTGGGACCGATCAGCAGCACGTTGCTTTTGGACAATTCGACGTCGGGATCGATAGGGATCGCCGGCGTCGCGCCGGCGTGCACCGTTTCGGCCGCGCCGCTGCCGAAGACCCGCTTGTAGTGGTTGTAGACGGCCACCGAAAGCACCTTCTTGGCGCGCTCCTGGCCGATCACGTACTGGTCAAGATGCTCCACGATGGCGCGCGGGCTGGGGATGGTGCGCGGTGCATGAGGATGCGAAGGCGCCACCGGACGTACACCGCCTGTGACGACGCCTTCCTCGGTTAGAATTTCGGCGCCCAGCAAGATACATTCGTCGCAAATGTAGACGCCTTCGCTTCCTTCGATGAGACGTTTGACTGCTGTGCGATCTTTGCCGCAGAAAGAACAGTGGGGTGTCGTAGTTTCGTTCATCTCTTCCGGTTGTCTCTGTGCGCTTGACGGCGACCGCCGAAGGGCCGCCGTCAAGCGCTGTGGAGCGACTTCGCCTTAGCGCGCGCCGTTGGTGAGCTCAGGCAGCTCGTGCGCAAAGGCAATCTTGCCCTCTTTGGTGACAACGACGATGTCGTCCGTGTTGCCAAGCACGTGATCCACCAGGCCGAACTTTTTCGCCTCAATGGCGTTCATGTAGCGGTCGCGGATGAATTCTTCTTCAATTTCTTTCCAGGTGTGACCGCTATGCTTGCCGACTAGATGGAAGAGCTGCGTCTGCACGCGCTCCTGCTCGCGGATGGCAATGCGCATGTCTTCGGTGTAGCCCTGCGCGCCGCTGCTGGCAGGATGCATATGGATCGTGGCGTGCGGCAGCGCGTAGCGTCTGCCCTTTGCGCCTGCAGCCAGCAAGACGGTGCCCATGCTTGCCGTCACGCCGACGGCGTAGGTGGCGACCGGCGCCGAGATCATCTGCATCGTGTCGTAGATCGCCAGTCCGGCGTAGATGCTGCCGCCCGGGCTGTTGATGTACATGTTGATCGGCTGATTGGGGTCTTCGCCGTTCAGATACAGCAGCTGGGCGACGATCAAATTCGCCACCTGATCGTTGATCGGCGTGCCCAAAAAGACGATGCGCTCCTTGAGCAACAGGCTGTAAATATCGTAGGCGCGCTCCCCACGGCCGGAACTGTCTATCACCATCGGGATGACGTTCATTGGATGAATCATAAGCTCTCTCCTGCCTTCAAAATTGTTCCGTGCATATGAATGTTACTGCCATGAGCGGGCCACTTGAAGCGTTGCGCTCATGTGAATAGAATCTTCCTGAAAAACAGGATACGCTATCTCCGATCCCGCCAATGTAAGCGCTCTTCGATTAGCCTGTTTGCGTTCTATTAGAATTTGCGTTCTATGACTGAACCTCTGCCCAGAAACTTCCAGGGCGATGACCACATCCTCCGGCCACGGATGGCGTTGCAGCTCGTAGCTGCAGGTTTGGACCTACAGTCACGTCACGGCGACAACGACGCCCGACGCGTTCACTCTCAAGTCGGCGAAATCCCGGCAGACGACGGAATCATCTGCAACGCCCGCAAGCTCACTCCCCTCGGGCAGGCGACTCTCTGGCTTCGGCGCTTCCCTCCTCGGCAACTTCGGCTTCCTTGGAAGGCGCATCAACAGACGAGTCTGGAGTAGCCTGCTCCTCGTCGGTGTTGCGCCGGAAGACGGGCGGCTCCTGCCCACGCGCCAGAGCAACGAGAAGCTGAATCGCCTTCTCCGTCAATATCTGGCTGATCACCATCGACCGGCCTGGGCCGAAGCGCAGGAAGTCGGCAAGTTCGCGCGCAGATGGATCGATTTCCCCTTCTGCGTCTGCGCCAAGCATCCGGCGCACATGGGCGTCGATCTCTTCTTCGCTCGCCTCGATGCCTTCCTGCCGGATCACTTCGGAGAGAACAAGGTTGCGTCGGGCGATCTGCGTCGCAGTGGGGCGCAGTCGCTCCCGATAGCTTTCTTCGGTCTGACCGGCCTGCTGGAGAAATGTTTCCAAACCATCCATCCCCACTTGACGGAGGCGCCGATCGAGGTCGTTGAGCATGGCGTCGAGCTGATCTTCGACCACCACAGGCGGATAGTCCAGCTCGCTGATCTCCACCAGTGCGTCGAGCACCTTGTCCGTATACTGACGCTCCGTTTCCTGGCGCGCCTCCTCGGTCAGGCTTTCCACGATGGCTTTGCGCAGGTCTTCCAGCGTCTCATAGTCTGGACCTACCACTTTGGCGAACTCGTCGCTCAGCTCGGGCTTTTCATAGCCCTCCACCTTTTTGATTTTCACGAAGAATTTCGCCTGTTTGCCTGCATAGATGCTCTGGCTGTCGGCAGGCCAGGACAGGATAAACTCCTTTTCTTCGCCGGCGCGCATGCCCAGGATTTCCTTGTCGAGGCCAGCCGGCTCAAGGGGATGCTCCTCGTCGAGGGTGACCTCCCAGTCGGTCTCGTCGAGCACCACTTCGCCTTCTGCGTTTTCTTCCCCGTCCTCGCGCACGATCACGCTCTTGACGTCCATCGTAATGAGGTCGCCGTAGGCGCAAGGTCGCTCCACTTCCCGCCAATCGGCGTATTCCTCGCGATACATTTCCAGTCGGCGGTCGACTTCGGCCATGTCGATCTCAACCGGCTCCTCCTCGACGCGCAGCGAGCGATAGTCGCCGAGTTTCACCGTCGGCTCCAGCGGCACGATCAGTTTATAGGTCAGTGGATCGAGTTGAATATCCTCGAGCGAAGACTGGGCGTAGGGCTGGATGTTCTCCTGCTCGATGGCTTTGCGGAACAACTCCTCGCCCAGCTCGTCGACGAATTCAGAGTAGAGGCTGGGCAAGCCCACCTGTTGGACGACGATGTGATAGGGCGCCTTGCCCTTGCGAAACCCCGGGATCACATATTGCTGCGCAATTTTGGCCGCCGCTTTGCGCAGCTCCTGTTGGACCCGCCCCGGATCGACTTCAATCGTGACCGCAAGTTGACGATTTTCGCGCGGCTCTGTTTTTACTGTAAATGACATGGTTTCCTCTAAACTACTTCCTGTATGTAGACACAAGTTTCTCTAGCCGGCGGCGTGCACTCTGATTTCGACGCCTGTTCAGTAACTGGTTAATCATAGCATTGAAACGTCGATAGCTCAAAGCATAGGCGCGCAGAGATCAATGGAAGTGAGCGATTCTATGCGTTTTTCTGAATGGGTACAGTGCGTATTCGATGAAACGTCGGCTACGCTTGCGAGTGTGCAGGAGGAAAGCGCAGAACAGGCGGCGGCAATGATTCTGGCGGCGCCGCGCATCTTTGTATTGGGCCTGGGGCGCAGCGGATTGATCCTGCGCATGTTTGCCATGCGTCTCATGCAGATCGGGTTACGCGTATACGCAGTGGGGGACGCCACAACGCCGGCGATTGAGGCTGGCGATCTGCTCATCGTCCTCTCCGGAAGCGGACGTACAGAAACCGTCCTTCTCTTGACACGCAAGGCGAAAGATCTCGGCGCACGCGTGCTGGCGATCACCACCGACCCAGAGGGGCCGCTTGCTGCTCTGGCCGACAGAAGCTTGATTTTGCCTGCTATCTCCCCCAAAGCTGTTCCATCTAAAGGCGACGCCGCTGCCCGCTCTCGGCTTCCTCTCGCCGATGCGTTCGAGCAGGCGGCGTCGATCTGTCTTATCTGCATCGGAGCGTTGTTGGCGGCTCAGTGCGGGCAGGACAACGTCGCCATGATGCAGCGCCATGCCAATTTGGAGTGAGAAGGGATTGCGTGGCGTCTTTGTTACACGATGGGCAGTACCAGCGCCGAGGGATGCGCGGCGTCGTGAAAGACAGTTTGAACGGCGGGGCGCATCTCGGTCATCAGCGTCTGGTTGCCCAGAAAACCAAGGTTGCGCGCAAAGCGTGGGTGGGCGCCGCTGGCGACCAATAGTCGCACGCGTTGGCCGGCGTTGACCCGACAGGCCGTCGAGGACATGGCCACGACGATGCGCACGCTGCCGTCCGGCTGTACTTCTCCACGGCCCGGCTCGACGCGAAAGTTGCCGTCGCAGATGTTGCGCGAATAGCCCGAGCGTTCGACGACGCATAGCCGCGCAAAAAAATCCGCCGTCGGAAGGCTGGATTGGACGTACAGTTCAAGTTGCACCGGCCCGATGAACTCGACGTCCTCCCGCAAGGGAAGCGAGGAAAAGACAAGCACATCGCTGCGCCGTTCCAACGGACGGTTGTCCACCTTGCCGGCGCCGTTGGCCAGTTTGGGGCCGCCGAGATTGGGCGTCGGGTCCGCAGGGTTGTAGGTGTACACGTCGGCGGACGCCTCCGCATGCGACGGATGCGGGAACAGCCGACCGGTCTTGGCCAGTCCATTGCCGTGCAAATAAAGTCGCAACGGTCGCGAGGG
>CALFWA010000339.1 GCA_937928035.1 uncultured Caldilinea sp.
GACCGTCTCTTTCGTTGGGCTGGGAACGCCGCTGTCGGCGATGACCAACGTCAGCGGCGCCGCAGGCCAGAAGGGTTCGGCCGCCTTGCCCTTGATGAACCAGATCGGCTGACCAAAGGCGACGACGGTGTTGTCGATGCCGCTGGGTGCGCCATGATAGAAGCGCTCGCTTTCATAAACGATGGCGCTGACGACCTCCGGTTCGACGACTTGGCCGAAATGGGCGAAGAGCGCGCGCACTAACGCCGTGCTCAGCGCAGCGCCGCTGCCCAAACCGCCGGCGATGGGGATGTCGCTGTGCAGTTCAATGTGCAGATCGGGAAGATTCTGCACGCCAAGATGCGCCATCGCCAACCGGGCGACGACCGCCAGCGGTTCATCGGCGCCCGCCTCCGCCAACGAAAAGCGGCGGTCAATGTCCACGGCGGAGATGGTGACGCCGCTTCCGGACGGTGCATGCGCAATCGACGCCGTCGCCACGCATTGCCACACCGGCGCTGCGATGGCCGGTCGCCCATACACGACGGCGTGTTCGCCGACGAGAATAATCTTGCCAGGCGCCGTCGCCGTCGTCATCTGCTTCTCCGGCGCCATCACGCTGGTGAAATGATAGGCGAGGCCAGCCCCATCATAATTTGATCGGGGACGTCGGTGATGATGACGTCGACGCCTAAGGCGGCAAGACGTCGCGCCTCTTCGACTTCGTTGACTGTCCACGTGTTGACGGCTGCGGGCAGGCTGTGCGCCCACATCATGAACTCGGCGTCTATCAAGGCATAATGGGGGTGTTGCGCCTCCGGTCGAAGCGGCGGCCCGGCCCACACCCTACGCAGGAACGCCGGCATGGAGGCGTCGTAGAGCACACCGAGCGCGATCCTGGGGTCAAGATGGCGCATCTTGATGAGAGTGATCGGGTTGAAGCTGGAGACGATCACCTGGTCGTAAAGGTTGCGATCGCGGATGAGCGCCGCCACGCCTGCGGAGGCGTCATCGGCGTAGGGATGCGTGCTCTTGATCTCGATATTGAGCCGGCAACGATCGCCGACGAGATCGAGCACTTCCTCCAAAAACGGAATCTGAACGCCAGCGAACTTCGAGTCGAAATAACCGCCGGCGTCGAGTCGCCGCAGTTCCGCTGCGCTCATCTGCTCAACGCGGCCCTGGCCGTTCGTGGTCTTATCGACGGTGAAATCATGGATGACGACGAGACGCCCATCGGCGCTGCGGTGAACGTCCAGCTCGATGCCGGCCACTCCCATCTCCAGTGCGCACGCAAAGGCGGGCAAGGTGTTCTCCGGCGCCATGCGACGAGCTCCGCGGTGTGCGAAGACAGCAGGTTTTGCATTCATATTGCCCCATTTACTTCTTGCTTAGCTCAACCAGTTGCTTGCCGTCGATGAGCTGCATCGGCTTGCCCGCAGCCCAGCGCCGCGCCTCCTCGCTGATCGGACCGCTGGTCACCAGGTAGCCGTACACTGCGCCTTCGTGCATCATGGTGCCGTACAGATCGCGCACGACGCTGGCTCCGACGGTGGAATTCCGATAGCGTTTGCATTGCACGATCGCTTTCTGACCGAGGCGATCGGTGACAAGCACATCGACGCCGCCATCTTTGGTGTCGCGCACGTTGATCACCCGAAAGCCGCGACGCACAAAGAGGCGCTCCGCCACATACGCCTCAAACTCGCTGGGGCTCAGTGCCATCAACTGCTCCTGATTCAACGGTTTCCAACGTCCGCCGAAGTGAGGCTTCTGCGCCAGCGTTTTCCACCAGCCGAGCCCCACCGCAACGCCCAAGACAATGCTGCTGACGAGTAAGAACGTGTGCAGCATCCCCCACCGAGCGACGCCCTCGCGCCAGAGCAGCACCCCCAACCCGCCGTAGGCCATGAGCCAGAGAGCGCTGCCCAGCCAGAGCGATGCGCCAACCGATCCTCTCCGCTGCGACGACTCTCCTCGCTGCGGTGTGGAAACTCTCCAGGGGAAATGGTTGAGAAAGAAGGTGCGCTGGAACATGACTCGATCTGGCGGTGGACGTGATGAAAATCCGGCGCGCCGAGGCCTGGCTCAACGGAAAAGCCAGCCGAACAGCCCTCGTTTTTTCTTTGTTGGCGGCGGGGGCGGCTCGACCACCAGGACCGGCTCCTCTTCTTCCTCTTCCTCGGGCGCAATGCCCAGCAATTTTTTCAGCTCTGGCGTCATGGCGTCGGGCGTCCACGGCGGCGTCCAGACGATGTTGACGTCCACAGAAGAGGCGCCGATCGCGCTCAGCTCGCGTTGAACGTTCTCGATGATCTGCGGCCCCAAGGGGCAGTGCGGCGTGGTCAACGTCATTGTGACGATGACCGAGCGGTCATCTCCGATGTCGATGCCGTAGACCAACCCCAGGTCAACGATGTTTTGGTAAATTTCAGGGTCGATGACTTTCTTCAGAGCAGCGCGACACTGCTCGACGGTCAACGGTGTTGTAGTCTCCATGCGCTCCTCACCGATGCGTTTTCTGCAACAGCTCGATCATCAGGCCATGGGCGGCTTTGGGGTGGATGAACGCGATCAGGCCGTGCACTCCCTGGCGAGGGGTTTCATCGATGAGTCGCACGCCCGCGCTGCGCAGCTCGGCCAGCGTCGCTTCGATGTCGTCCACCTCATAGCAGACATGATGCGTCCCTTCGCCTCGATTTGCAAGAAAACGCGCCGTGCCACTCTCGCCATCGGTTGGCGAAATCAGCTCGATCGTGCTGTTGCCTGCATCCAGAAAAGCCGCAATCACCTTCTGCTCCGGGATCTCTACCCGCTCCAACAGCCTAAATCCAAGCTGGTTGCAATACACCTGCAATGTTGCGTCGATGTCGTGGACAACCAGGCCCACGTGATCCAATCGTTTGAACATAATGCATTCGCCTCAGTGCAGACTGTGCGCGTCGTTCCCGTCAGGGGCAACGCCGCCGACAAATTTCAGGATAATCGTACCCCACGCCGACGCCGTCGGCAAAAAGTCGCAAAGACGCCAAGCCTGAAGCAGCCGGCTACGTCCTGCTCGACCTCCTCCCGTCTCGATATCGTCTCGATAAAGCAGCGTTTTTTGCAACGTTGCGCCTACGGCTCCGCCTCGAGCAGGAGCAGCGCCGAGATGTGTTCGCCCAGATCAATTGCAAGGCCTTGCTCCATCAGCGCTGCGCCGGAGCGTCGCACTGTGCGTGCAGCGTCGATGTCCGTCACCGCGTAGGTGCGCATCGCATCCAGACCGCGCAGATGCAACCGTCGGCCGGGTTCCCCCTTTGGATCGCGGAAGACCCAGACGGTGCCCTGACTTCGGTCTGCGGCAATCACGGCGTAGGCTTCCCATCGGCCTTGCAGGTCGAGGTCAGGGCATTGCAAATCGATCTGCGGCAGCAGATGATAGAAATCGCCGCTCTTGAGTAGAGGGCGCAACCGTTTATATTGGGCGATGGCTTTCTGCATCGCCTGGAAGGCGTCCTCCGTCCAGTGCATCAGCCGGGCGGAGAGGCCAAATGCGCCGAACATGCGGCTGCGGAGGATGGCGTCGATTTGATGTCGCGGCGTCGTCGGCTCGGTCAGCGGCTCGTCCTCGGCGTCGACGATCCACGTGTTGCACAGCTCGGGCGGGAAGGGATGCGTGGCGCCGGCCAGGTGAAAGCGCACGCGTCGGCTGGGCGTCGAAGCATCGTGCAGCCAGGTGATGTGCGTGTGCGCCAACATGGCGAAATCGCTGCGCACGCCGCCGCCTGCGCAGTTCTCGATGATCAGGTATGGAAAGCGCCTGCGCAGCTCGCACATCACCCGATGCACCCCCTGCACCTGATGAAACTCGCCGTCGGTTGCGCTGTGTCCGTGATGCGCACAAGTGCAGACGCCCCACCAGTTGGAGTCCCACTTCAGCCAATCTGCTCCGACATCGCTCACCAGTCGGCTGATCCAGTCAATCGCCCACGCCTGCACCTCGGGATGGCCGAAGCAAAGCCAGCCGCTCACGGTGTCGGGCGGCCAGGGCGGCGAGATGATGGCGTCGCGATGGCGCGCCAACCAGTCGAGTCGCCACGTTCCTTCCTGTCGCAGATCCACGCGCTCCGGCTCGACCCAGACGCCGAATTTCATGCCCAGGGAGCGCACGAAATCGCCGAAGGCGGGAAGGCCGCCGGGGAATTTCTCGGCGCTTGGCCGCCAGACGCCCAGGCCGGTGGTGAAGTTGTCGCTGGTGCGGCAACTTGGCTCCCACCAGCCGGCGTCGATCACGAACACCTCCACGCCGAGGCGGGCCGCCAGCTCGGCCTCTGGACGCAAAATCGTCTCGTCGATGTCGACCAAGTGGGCGAACCAAGTGTTGTATTGCACCCAGGGGAAGTCCTCCGGGGTGGGCGGAACGACGGCGCAGCGCACATAGGCGTGTTGCGCGTGCGCCGCATCGTCCAGGTCGCCGCAAAAGAAGCCTAAAAAGCTGACCGGGCTGCTCCAACGCTCGCCAGGACGCAGCGGCGTTGCATAGCCGTCGCTGAAAAGCTCCAGAGTCGCCCCTCGACCCCGGCTGCGCGCAGTTGCGGACCAACGGCCAGAATAGCTCAGCCCGACGAAAAGCCCCTCGCCGCCGGCTGCGCCTTGAAGAACGAACCAGGGAATTTCATGCCAGGTGGAGCGCAACCCTGAGTGCAGATGGAGTTCGCCGAGGGGTTCGCTGCACAGCCGATAGGCCGGATACGGTCCGCGCTCCGGCATGCCGGCGCCATGATTTTGTAGACCGCGCACCCAATGCAGCGTCGGCGCATCGAGATCGGCGACGCCGAGCGTCAACGGCGCCACGCGGCTGAGCGTCCCGCCGCGTCGCGGCGCGATCTCCAGCCACTGCTCGATCACGGCAAGCTCGGCATACACGCGCTGATAGAGCGTTACATCCAGGCTCTCATCGACCTGCAACGCAAGCGCGAGCGTGACCGATCGCTCATCCGCTTCGGCGCGCGCCGACTCTAAAGCCGAAGCCCGGCATCCAGAGAGCGCGCTTTCATTCCAATGGAACAGAAATTCATCGCCCGCCGCTTCGTGGTCAAACTGGAGAGGGCGCCACTTCTTGCCGGTGACCCGATGCTCCAGCGCTCTCAGACGAAGCCCCTCGCCGTCCCTCCACGCCACCGTTTTCTGAATCTTCTCGTTGCCAATGCGCCACGTTGCGCCGTCCGCTTCGACGCTGACGAACGCTGCGCCGCACGCCGCCAGGACCTGCTGCATGAGTCCGCTCACATTTCCACCATTTCAAGCTCAATGATTTCGGAGCCAAGCTCCCCGAGTTTCACGGCCAGGCCATCTACATGCAGGCTTTCGGCGCTGCGCACCTCCGTGCAGCCGGCGTCCGCCCAATGCACGCGATAGGAGGCGCCGCTGCGCAGGCCGCGCGGTCGAATCACCCGCTCCTCCGGCCCGCCCAGCGCGCGGTAGACCATAACCACGCTACATGTCTGGTCCGGGCTGACGGCCTGGATGGCGTCCCAGCCGCGGCCATGGCGTTCGACGTTGTGGCGCGGGGCCGACAGATGAATGACTTTGCCGTTGCGAATGATGGAGCGCAGACGTTTGTACTCTGCGATCGCCCGTTTGGCGTCGGCCATCTCCTGCTCGCTCCACTCGCCGATGCGCTGCATCAAGATCAGCGGCCCGCCGAAGATAGCGCTGCGCAGCGTGTAGGGCGTTGGATCGTCCTCCATGTAACGCACGCTGTAGCGAGGGGAGAAAGGATAGGACGCTCCGTAAATCCCTTGCCGCGTGGCATACGTGGCGATGTTGTCCACCGTGATCGAGGTATGACAGAGTCGCGCCATGCGATAGGTCATCATGCAGCCGCCGTCCTCGCAGTTCTCCCACACCAGGTGCGGGTGCGCCTGACGGACGGCCTGGATCACCCGATCCAGCCCCATCGTTGAGTTGGCGTAGTTGCTGTCGCCGGGCGCATGCGTATGGTCGGTGCGCAGGCAGCGTTTGACGACATCCTCGCCGTCCTGGATGATATAGTCAAGCTGCTCCTCCGCCACCAGCCGCACCAGCGATTCGATCAGCCACTCCTGGCAGGGTTGATGACCCAGGCAAATGGCGCCGGCGCCGTAGTAGTCGTCGCCACCGAAGGCCAGCCATTCCGGATGCGCCAGGGCCGCCGGCGCATCCGGCGCCATCTGGGCGATCGCCACGTGCACGCCGAACTTCATGCCCAATTCATGAGCGCGTTCGGCGATGGGGCGCAGCCCGCGTGGGAATTTCACCGGGTTGGGACGCCAGTCGCCGATCGTGCGCGCCCAACCGAGGTCGAGCACGACCACTTCGATCCCCAACGCAGCGCAACGCTCCAACACGGCCAACTGCTGCGCCTCGTTGATCTCCTGACCGTACTTCCAGGAGTTGTACTGAACCCACGGATAGCGGTGATCCGGCATCGGCGGGTGCACATGCGCCTCGGCGAAGCGCTGCGTAACATAGCCCGCCTCGTCCCAGTCGCCGTTGTAACAGCCGACGAAAAAGGCGGGGATTTCAAAAGGTTCCTTGGGCTGAAGCCGATGCGCCAGATCGTCGATGCGGCTTTCCAACGCAGCGCTCTCCGCCGTCGCCCAGGCGCGCAGCCGGCTCTTGCCGTTGAATTCGACGCCGACCACCAGCCCCGGCCCGCCGCCCGGCATTTCCTCGGAGGGATCGGGCGGCCCCTGACGGAGGGCGACCCAGGCGCAGCTCGAAGGCGCCGTGTAGTGAGAAGGAAACGACCCCATGCGCAGCTCGTGCGGGACGATGTAAGGCCGCAGAGAGACCTGGCGCGGAGTGAAAAAATCTTTCGGGTAGGCCCAACTGAATTGCTCCACGTGAAAAAGTGTGACGGGCTGCGTCGCCGACAGCTCCAGCCGCAAAATTTCGGCGTCGTCGATGAGCGGCGCAGGATCGGCTGTGTCCACGCGCTCCACCACCCCCCATGTGCGCACAAAGGGATGGCCGGGAAAAAGCTCAAACGAACGCACAAGGCGCAGGCGGCCTGTTTCATCCTCCAGAGTCACCTTCAGGCAAGGGGGTGCCTCTCCGCCCTCTTCGACGCCGATCAGCTTTGTCCATTGCACGGACCGTCCCTCCACGGCGATGGCGCCGATCGGCGTCGGCTGCGTCCCTCCACCCGGGGCCAGCGGATGGATGATTTGCCAGAACAGTCGCCGCTCGCGCCATTCGACGCGGCAGCGCAGGTCATCCTGTTCGATCTCCCAAACATTATGCTCAAAACGCATCAGGCGCCTTTCTGTAGGATTTGATTGCCTTTTTCGTCCATCTGCGCAGCGGCCTGCGCCGCCGTGATTTTATTCGCCCACAGCTGCTCAAGGTTGGGGAAGATGGCCTCGTTGAGCAGCTCCTGCGATCTGCTGTGATAGACGTCGCCGAGGCGCGCCTCAAAGATGGATGCCAGGGTGATGTCAAAGCCGTCGGGCATCCCTTCAAACATGGCCCCTGACTCGCGTGCCTCTTTGCGCAGCGGAATCCAGTCGTGATTGACGGCCATGGTCTGTTGATAATCGGTGGCCGACCAGCGCGCGAACTCGAACGCGCTCTCCGGGGCCTTGCTATCACGGGTGATCACCCAACCGCCGAACCAAAAAGCCGGCACGCGCGTGTCGATCCATTTCGGCAAAGGGGCGATGCCCCAATTGAACGCAACGTCTTTATAACCGGAGAGCGACCAGCTCCCCGCCACCAACATGGCCGCCTTCCCGGCCTGAAAGAGGCTGGTTCCCGGCGCCAGAAATTCGGCCTGGCTAAAGGTGGGCGCAAGGTTGTCTTTCCAGAGCAGGTCCTGGAGGAACTGCAACGCCTGAACATTGGGCGGATCGCTCATCTGCATGCGCGTGGGCTCGACAATGCGGTCGAAGAAGGCGCCGCCCATCGCCCAGGCCAGCGTCTGCGCACCCCACCAAGCGTGGAGATCGCCGAGATCGAAGCCCCACTGCGTGACCTGATCGCCTTCGCCTTGCTTCAGCCGCTTTGACGCTTCGATCAGGGCATCCCAGGTGTAGTTTTCATCTGGATAGGGAAGGCCGGCCTGGTCCAACAAATCTTTGTTGTAGTAGAAGGCCAGAATCTGGAAATTCTCAGGCAACGCATAGAAATTTTCGCCGTCGAAGCGCCACACATCGTACAAAGCGACGGGATACTGTTCGGGGTCCATCAATTCCGGCGCAGCGTCGACGAAGGGCTGCAGGTTGCGCAACAAACCAGCCCTGTAGTGCCCATAAGCCTGAATGTCCCAAAAATAGATGTCGTATGGGTCTCTGGCGGCGTATGACAGGTCAATCTTGGACCAGTATTGATCCCAAGGCAACAGCTGCAGATTGACTTCGATGGCGCCTTTATGCAGCTCGTTGAAGTCGGCGGCGCGCTTTTTGAAATTGTCATCGATGATGGGGCCGTTGCTCCACATCAGGGCGCGAACGACCTGCACGGCGGCGCCCGGCGCGCCGTCCTGAGCCGTCGGCGCCAGCGGCGCAGCGCACGACGCCAGGGAGCCGGTCGCCAGAAGCATTGCGCTGGCTGCGGTTGATTTGAGAAACTCTCTTCGGCTGAGCGGCGTGAACATCTTGAGCATCCTCCTTAGACTCAAAGAACGGTTGGAACAACCTCACAATTCGGAAATGTGCAAACAGCCTCCCAACATTGCCTGGAAGGTCACAAGCGGCGCCAAACCCCGCCAACGTCACCCACGAATGCCGGTCGTTACAATCCCGCGCACAAAGTACCGTTGCGCAGCGATAAAGAGAATCAAAGGAGGCGCCAACGAGATGGCCGCAGCCGCCATCAAAATGTGCATTTGAGGGCCGACGCGCGGCGACCCCTGGAAATAGGAAAGCGCCACTGCGATCGTGCGGTGCGCTTCATCGGTCAGATAAATCAAAGGCGAGAAAAAGTCGTTGTACGTCCAGACAAAGGTGAAAACCGCCACCGTCGCCAGCACCGGCTTGCTCAACGGCAGCATGATGCGCCAGTAAATCTGGAAGGAGTTGGCGCCGTCGATCTTGGCTGCATCCTCCAACTCGATGGGGAGGGTTAAATAGAACTGGCGCATCAGGAAGATGAAAAAGGCGCTGCCAAAGTAGGCAGGGACAATCAACGGCAGGAAGGTGTTCACCCACCCCAAAGCGTTAAACAACAGGTAGGTCGGCACCAACGTCACAGCGCCTGGCAGCATCATGGTGGCGAGCAAGACCAAAAAGATAAAGTCCAGCCCCGGCGCTCGAAAGCGCGCAAAGCCATAGGCGCTGAGCGAACAGGAAAGGAGCGTGCCGATCATGACCATGAAGACAATGAAAAAGGTGTTGAACGCATACAGATGCATTGGGATCAGGGTTACGGCTTCGACAAAGTTGCCAAACTGCGGCGGAATCGGAAACCAGACCGGCGGCAGCGCAAAGACCTGGGCCGGCGTCTTGAGCGCCGTGGAAATCATCCAATAGAAGGGTAGAATCAGCAGGGAGGCGCCGAGAAGAGCGATCACAGTGCTCAGCGTCAACCGAATGCGCTCCTGCCCGCGCTTTGTACGCCAGAAGGGAAGCGGCCGATGGCGTTGCGCTGCGCTCATGTCGCCCTCCTTCGTTCGCTTTCGTAGTACACCCACATCGGCGAGGATTTGAAAACCAGCAACGTCAGAACCAGAACAATGGCGAAGAGCACCCAGGCCATGGCCGATGCATACCCCATCTTCAAATAGAGAAACGCCTGACGGTAGAGATAAAGCGACAAAAATAAGGTGGCGTTGTTCGGGCCGCCGCCGGTCATTACGTAGGCGTCTGTAAAGAGCTGCAGCGCGCCGATGATGCCGAGCACCAGATTGAAAAAGGTGACGTGGGAGATCATGGGCAAAGTAATATAGCGGAACTTCGCCTGCTCGGTGGCGCCGTCGATCTCGGCAGCCTCGTACAACTCTGAAGGGATGCCCTGCAGGCCGGCTAGGTAAATCAACATGGCGCCGCCCACCCCCCAAAAGCTGGCGATGATGATGGCCGTCAGCGCCCAGCGCTCATCGGTCAGCCACATGGGCCCTCGAATGCCAATCTTCCCCAGCAGGATGTTCACCATCCCGAACTGGGCGTTGAAAAGCCAGCGCCACAGCATAGCGACGGCCACGCCGGAAATGATGGTGGGCATATAATAGATGGAGCGCAGAATCGCGACCCCACGGATCTTCTGATTGAGCAGAAGCGCCGCACCGAGTGAGAGCGCTAACCCCAACGGAACGCTGATGACCGAGTAGATGACGCTCACCCGCAGCGCCTGCCAAAAGAGGCCATCTTGAAACAATCCGGTGTAATTGTCTAAGCCCACCCACGCCGGAGCGGTCAAAATGTCATAGTCGGTGAAGCTGAGCGCAGCGGAAGCGATGATCGGCCCCAGCAAGAAAACGAGCAGGCCGATCACTGTGGGCGAGATAAACAGATAGGCGTCGAAGATCTCTCGACGCCGCCAACGCGACAGCCGAGGACGAACACTGCGAGGATAAAGGTGCGCTTCTTTTACGATCTCCGCCATAGCTCTGCTTTCAACTCAAGGATGTGTAAGGAGAGCACCTGCAACGATTGTCGTGAGAGCAGAAAAATATGATCTCTACTTGACCGTGCATGGTTGCTGCAAGATTTTGTTCGCCTATATGAATATTATTCACTCTCTGGAATTAAAGACGAGTATAGCACAGGCGAGGCAGAGCCGTCAATCTGTTTTTGAGGTATTGAGGCATGATTCAGGGAGCCTGCTCACTGTTTCATGCTTGTTGTCACCCTCCTTGTTTGCGCCGACGTTTGCTCAAATTCAACGCATCGCTTTTTCGGTCTATGGCCCTGGCTGGTAAGCTATCTCATGATGATCATTGCGACGCAGGTTTTTCACGTAGATCCTTCTCATCCTGACCCTTCGGCCATCGCAGCGGCCGCCCAGGCGCTGGCCGAAGGGCGCCTCGTTGCGTTCCCGACGGAAACGGTCTACGGGCTGGGCGCCAATGCGCTGGACGCGCAGGCGGTGGAGCGCATTTTCATCGCCAAACAACGCCCTTTCAGCGACCCCCTGATCGTGCATCTGGCGAGCGTCGCTCAGCTCGAGCGCGTGGCCGTCGACATCCCGGCCATCGCCTATGTGCTGGCGGAACATTTCTGGCCCGGCCCGCTGACGCTCGTCCTGCGACGCCACCCTCGCGTGCCGCCCAACGTCTCTGGAGGTCGCGACACGGTGGCGGTGCGCATGCCGGCCCATCCGGTGGCGCTGGCGCTGCTGCAGGCGTGCGCGCTGCCGGTCGCAGCGCCGAGCGCCAACCTGTTCAGCCGGCCCAGCCCGACAACGGCGCAACACGTGCTCGACGATCTCAACGGTCGCATCGATATTGTGCTCGACGCCGGCCCCACTTCGATCGGGGTGGAGTCCACCGTTGTTGACCTGACGCAAAGCCCGCCGCTGTTGTTGCGTCCAGGCGGCGCCACCGTCGAAGCGCTGCGAGTGCTTCTGCCCGAGCTGAAGACGCCTGAAGCGCCGCTCATCGCATCCGAGACGGAAGCTGCGGCCTCGCCCGGAACCCTGCTCAAGCACTACGCCCCGCGTGCGCCGATGGTGCTATTGGCGGGCGAGACCGAAACGGCGCTTCACTTTCTGCGCAGCGCTGTCGCCGCCCTGAATGAACGAGGGTTGCGCGTCGGCCTGTTCACAACCGACGAGGAAGCGCGCTCCCTCGCCGATCTCCAGGCAAAAATTGTAAGCCCCGGCCCGCAGCGCGATCCCGCCGCCGTTGCGCGTCATTTGTTCGCACGCTTGCGCGCGCTCGACTACCTGAACGTGGACCTCATCCTTGCGCGCACGGTGTGGGACCAATCGACTCGCATCGGGCTGGAAATGGCGATTCACGACCGCCTCTTCCGCGCTGCGGAAGGGCGCGTGCTGGACGTCGCTGCGCCAGGTGCGCTCGATCGACTGCTTGAACTGCTGCCCTATCGCAAAAACACTCAGTCGGATTGAGCGCATTGATGGGGCCTTGCTCCATTTTTCACCAGGAACGCAGCTTACTTGCCAATCGTGGCAGCGGACGGTATAGTTGTCAATAATCGATGCGTTTTGAGTCCATCAATCGGGGCAAGGAGACGACGGTCAAGGAGACGATAGTCTATGACAGCGAAAATTGGCATTTTCTTTGGCAGCAGCACCGGCTGCACCGAGCGCGTCGCCAATATGATCAAAAACGAGATCGAGGCCACAGGGCTGGCCACCTGCGACGTGATGGTGATTTCCCCGGCGAACGCAAAGCTGTTTCCAAACTATGATTTCCTGATGTTTGGCGCTTCGACGTGGAACATCGGCGAGCTGCAGGACGATTGGGGGCTGGCGCTTCCCCAGCTGACGAGCGAGGGGCTGAAAGGAAAGAAGGTCGCGCTCTTTGGCTGCGGCGACCAGTTCGGCTACTCCAACAGTTTCGTAGACGCCATCGGCATCATCGGGGACCGCATCACCGAGCTCGGCGCCGAGACGGTCGGCTGGGTCGTGCCCGACTCCAGCTATCAGTTCGAGTTCTCTCGCGCCTCGTTCGAGGGCGTGCTGATGGGCCTGCCGATCGATGAGGACAACCAGGCGGCGCTCACCCCGCAGCGCGTCGTCAACTGGGTGCATTGGGTGCTGGAGGAGTTCGGCCTGGCGCCCGCCGTGAGCGCATCCTGACGCCTCCAGGGTAAGCATCTCTTTTCCGGAAAGCTTGATGAAATTTAACAACAAATCGTCTGGCAACCCATAAGCGCAGCTGCGGGCGGCGCTGCCTTGCATTTCCCAAAGCATTGCGGGACATCGAAGGCCTACGGCTGCGAGCCGCAGCTACGACGATTCCCCGATCAATTAAAAACAGAGGCGCCCACTGCATTGCGCCGGCTGGAGCAAACGCCAGCCGGCGTGTATTTCTTGACGGCGTTTTTTGAGGCGCTTTTCGATTGAATGGAGAACGGAACTCAACGCCGTTTTACTGCGTCTGTGTCTGTGAACTTTCTTTACGAAGCGGCTGGCCATCCTGGAAGTAGCCCTACTGCCGGAAACACACCATCCGCATATGCTTTGTACAAGGTAATACGCTTGTGAAGAGAAATGTACAAAGGCTTTGACGCCCTCCTGGACGTGTGATACACTTGGCATAAGGAAGCGTCTTTTCGACGGATGCGCTTGAAGTTATGTGCAGACCGTTCGACGAGACCTTAAGATGACTCGACAGGACACCGAATGAATTCAAAACAACTGCGCAATGGCGTCATTTACCTGCTGCTGATTCTAGCCCTCGGCGCCTTTCTCTACAGCTCGCTGGCGCGTCGCTCTTCCACCCCGATCAGCGATGCACCGATCGCCAAAGTGGCGACGCTCGTCCGCAACAACGACGTGCGCGCCATCGAAATCAACGGCGACCGCATTCTGGTCATCACCCGCAACGGCGAAACGCTGCAGTCTCGCATCGAGCAGGGCGTCGGCCTGACCAAGACGCTGCTTAATCTCGGCGTGACGCCTGAACAGATAGCAGTTGTGGACGTCAGCGTGGCTCCGCCACAATTCTGGGACACTTGGAGCGGCGTTTTGATCGCCGTGTTGCCGCTGTTGTTGCTCGGCGCCTTTTTCTTCTTTATCTTGCGTCAGGCCCAAGGCGCAGGCAATCAGGCGTTCAACTTCGGCAAAAGCCGCGCGCGCATGTTCACCGGCGACCGCCCCACCGTCACCTTCAAAGACGTGGCGGGCAACGAGGAGGCCAAGCAGGAGCTGCAGGAAGTCGTCGAGTTTTTAAAGGAGCCGCAAAAGTTCGCTGCGCTGGGTGCGCGCATCCCAAAAGGCGTGTTGCTCGTCGGTCCACCGGGCACAGGCAAGACGCTGATGGCGAAGGCCATCTCCGGCGAAGCGGGCGTGCCCTTCTTCAGCATTTCCGGCTCTGAATTCGTGGAGATGTTCGTCGGCGTCGGCGCCAGCCGCGTGCGCGATCTCTTTGAACAGGCCAAAAAAAATTCGCCCTGCATCATCTTCATCGACGAAATTGACGCTGTCGGTCGGCACCGCGGGGCCGGGCTGGGCGGCTCGCACGACGAGCGCGAGCAGACGCTCAACCAGATTCTGGTCGAGATGGACGGCTTCGACACCGACACCAACATCATCATCATCGCCGCCACCAATCGCCCGGACATCCTCGACCCGGCGCTGCTGCGCCCCGGCCGCTTCGATCGCCGCGTGACCATGGATGCGCCGGACATGCGCGGCCGCCGCGCCATTCTAGAGGTGCACGTGCGCGGGAAACCGTTGGCTGCAGACGTCGATCTCGACGTGATCGCCAAACAAACGCCCGGCTTCGCCGGAGCCGACCTCGAAAATCTGGTCAATGAAGCTGCCATCCTGGCGGCGCGACGCAATCGACGCTCGATCGGCAACGAGGAACTGCAAGAGGCGATCGAACGCGTGATCGCCGGCCCGGAACGGCGCAGCCGCCTGATCACCCCAAAAGAAAAAGAGATCGTCGCCTACCACGAGGCTGGCCACGCCGTCGCCATGCACGTGTTGCCCAACCATGACCCGGTGCATAAGGTCACCATTGTGCCGCGCGGTATGGCGGGCGGCTACACCATGAGTTTGCCTGATGAAGAGTCCAACCTCATGACGCGCGCCAAGTTCTGCGATCAACTGGTGGCGCTGCTCGGCGGTCGCGTTGCGGAGAAGATTCGCTTCGGCGACGTCACCACCGGCGCCGCCAATGACCTGGAACGCGTGACCGCCATGGCGCGCGCTATGGTCACCCAGTGGGGAATGAGCGAGCGCCTCGGCCCCATCCGCTACGGCGAGCGCGAGGAGATGATGTTTCTCAACCGCGCCTTCAGCGAACATCGCAACTACAGCGACAAGGTGGCCCAGGCGATCGACGAAGAGGTGAAGCGGCTGGTCGACGAGGCACATGAACGGTGTCATCAGCTGCTGCTCGAACACTGGGAGGCGTTGGAGCGCGTTGCGCAACGCCTGCTCGAGGTCGAGACGTTGAACGCCGCCGAGTTCCAGGCTCTGATGCGAGGCGAAACCCCCGTCGAGGACAGCGCCGTCGCCCTGCGCGGCCAGGAGAGCCCCGCCAGCGCATCGAAAACCGCTGGCCAGGTGCGCGGGGATGACAAACGCGCCGACAGCGGCCTTGATCTGGGCGGACGCGTGCCGCAGCCGGTCTAGCACCCGAACAGGGCTGAAGTACTCTGAAATGAGACTCGTCGCCAGGTTTCCGTGGAAACCTGGCTTCTTATTGGCGATGCAGCGATGATTTCACAAAATGGGTCGCCGCCCGCTCCGGCGCCGCCGCGCATTTATCAAAAACCAACGGAGTTTCTGCCCGATGCGCCTGCAGATCTGTGGCTTACGCGCCTGTACTTGCTGGAGCGCGCTGAATGGCTCGGCGCACCGCTGATTCGTTGGCTCTATTTGACGTTGGCGGGTTTGGCGCTGGCGTGGACCGTTCTGCGTCTGCCGGGAAATTGGATGGTGGGAATTGCGCTGCTGGCCCTCGCAGTCGCGCTTCACCTGACTGTGCGGTATGCTCGCCGTCGCGGCTACACGACGTTCATCCCGCAGCCCTCTCCGACGCCTCCAGCGCAGATGCTGGCGCCGGCTCAGAAACGCCCCGTCTACGTGACCGGAGTGCTGAGCGTAGAACGGAAAGTGCGCGCCTTCACGGCGCTGCCGGGTTTCTATCGCACCTTCGCCACGCGTGAACACGCCCTGCTGTGCCAGGTGCGACCGCGGCGCATTTGGGCGATCGCCGCCTGGCCGGAAGAGGAGGTCGGCCTCTGGTACGCCTTTTTTACGCCTGAGCAAATTACAGCGATTCAACCCGGTCTCGCTCGCATCGACCGCCGCACGCTGCCCGGCCTTGCGATCACCTATCGACCGGACGGCGAAAATGCACAACGCAAGACTGCATCGCCGCTTACGCTCTATCTGGCGTTTGTCGACGAACGCGATCGGGACGCCGTGCTGGCGGACCTTCTAGTAGACTGGCGCCCGGTCAATGCGGTCGAAGAACAAAAATAGTTTGAAAAAGACGATGTCTACATCACAACAGCCGAAATCTCCGGTGCGCCGTCGGCGCCCTTCCTGGGACGAGTACTTTTTGCAAATTGCATTCACGGTGGCGCAGCGCAGCACCTGCGACCGCGCCCACGTCGGCTGTGTGCTGGTGCGCGATCGTCGCATCCTCGCCACCGGCTACAACGGCGCCCCGGCAGGACTGCCCCACTGCGACGACGTCGGTCATCTCATGGTGGACGGCCACTGCGTGCGCACGCTTCACGCCGAGCAGAATGCGTTGATTCAGGCGGCGCTGCACGGCGTCAGCACGGAAGGCGCCACCGCCTACGTCACCCACCAACCCTGCCTGACCTGCGCCAAAATGTTGATCAACGCCGGCGTTCGCCGCGTCGTCTATGCAGGGAACTATCCTGATGAATACAGCCGTGGTTTCCTCGACGCCGCCCGCGTGGAGTTAATCCATCTGCCCTGGGAACGCCGGGCGGACACCGTCTATCAACCCGAAAAGAATCCGGAGAAATGACGACAAGCATGAACGAAACGCAAGATTCACTGCGATTCCCCGCAGGGTTCCTCTGGGGAACGGCGACTTCCTCTCACCAGGTGGAGGGCGAGAACACCAACAATCAATGGTGGGCCTTTGAACAACAACACGGCAAAATCTGGCGTGGAGAGCGCAGCGGCCTGGCCTGCGATTGGTGGCGCAACGCTGAGGTGGATTTCGACCTGATGCAGCAGCTTGGCCTCAACGCCCACCGCATGAGCTTGGAATGGAGCCGCATCGAGCCGGAGCCGGGCCGGTTTGATTCCACCGCCATCGATCGTTACCGGGAAATGTTGGACGGTCTGCGTCGTCGCGGCATGGAGCCGATGGTCACGCTGCATCACTTCACCAATCCCCTGTGGTTAGAACACGGCGGCGGTTGGGAAAGAGGAGAAGTGCTCCCTTACTTTCAGCGCTATGTGCGGTATGTGGCGCAGGCGTTGGGCGATTTGTGCCGCCTGTGGGTGACGATCAACGAGCCTCTTGTCTATGCGGTGCAGGGATGGATGCGAGGAATTTGGCCGCCGGAAAAGACGAACCTGCTGCTGGCGCTGCGCGTCTTTCGCCACATGCTGCAGGCGCACGGCATTGCCTATCAGACAATCCACGCGGTGAGACCGGATGCCTGCGTCGGCTACGCCATGCCGGTGCGCGTCTTTTCGCCTTCGAACCCGGCAAGTTGGCTCGACCGCAAAGCCGCAGGCCTAAAACGCTATATCGCCGAACATGTATGGCTCATGGGATCGATCGACGGCAAGATACGTTTTCCTCTCGGCTTAAACGAATACCATCGCACACTGGAGGACAGCGTAGATTTCATCGGCATCAATTTCTACACGCGCGATCTCGTCCGTTTTCACCCAGACCCACGCCTTTTCTTCGGCAAAGAGCACTATCACCCTGAAGGTGAATATTCCGACTCAGGCTGGCGCGGCGTATATAGCGAATATGCGCCACAGGTATTGAATCAGATCGTACATGAGGTCAATGTCTTTCATAAGCCGATCTTCATTACAGAAAATGGCCTCCCCGACCGAGACGATGATCAACGTCCGCGCTGGCTGTTGGGACATCTATACGAACTTTATCGAGCCATCCGCGACGGATGTGATGTGCGCGGCTATTTTCACTGGACATTCACCGACAATTTTGAATGGTCAGAGGGATGGGGGTTGCGTTTTGGTCTGGTCGAACTCAACCCCGAAACCCAGGAACGACGTCTCCGCCCCAGCGCCGCCATGTTCAGTGAAATTGTTCGCTCAAACGCCATCTCTCGCGCGCTTGTCGCTCGCTATGCGCCTGAGCTGTCGCCGCTTCTTTTCCCTGCAGAAGAAAGCGCCAAAAGTCATTGACTTTTATGACGCAGCGTGTTATAATTTTTTGTAACGCATTGCGTCATAACCTTTCAAAGCGCAACGGCGTCGTTTCAAGTTACTTCGAGAGGCGGCACAGAGGAGTCGAGCAATGAAAGCAGATGTGAAGAGAGTGAATGTCTCCTCTGCAACAAATTCAGAGAAGGTTCAACAACTACAAATCTTGCGGCTTCAACCCATTCGTGAGCAAGGGCGCAAGCTGGCGCTGGCGTATCTTGGGCTGTGGGGAATCGTCTGCGATCAGGTCGGCGGGTTGCACCAGAGCAGTGAAAAACTGTTGAACGACGCAGTTGAGCGCGGCGAACAGATGGAAGAGGCGCTCTATGCAATGCTGGCCGAATGGAGTCGTTGCATCACAAAACAGCAGGCGCCTTTCCACGAGCAGGTTGGAGCAGATTTTCGGCGAACGGCGCGAGTGGCGAGCGAGGCGGGTCAAGACTTCGAGGCGCAGCTGGAACGTCAGGTCGAGCGCGCGCTGGCCAAGCTAGGAATTCCGACGCGCGAGCGGCTGGCGAAACTGAACCAGGAGATCGAAAGGCTGAACGCCATCCTCGACGAAAAATTGGCCCGAAAAGAGGCCGTTCACGCTTGATCGAGCCTGCCCAAGCAGCGGCCGTTTGCTCGGCTACAGCGCCTGGTTAAACCTAACAATCGCAGTTTCATGGTCAGAGGGGAGATGCTTATCTCCCCTCCGCCTTTGTTGAAACATGACCGCTCTGTTCCCCCAGCGCTCCCATCGCCCATCGAGAGTATGTGGCGATGAGTCGCGCCGTCGTTATTGCGTGCGAGCATCCAGCCAAGCCACAAGCCGGGCGAAAAGCTGCTTGCGATCCAGATCGTTGTGCGCCTCGTGAAAACCGCCGGGGAGTTCCCAAAAGGTTTTATCGGCGCTGCCTGCATGTGCAAAAAACGTCCGGCTGCCTTCGATAGGCGCCAGCCGATCTGCGTCGCCGTGATAGAGCAGCAACGGTGTACGCAGCTCGCCGGCGTGCGCCTGCACCCAGGCCACCGCATCCATGGCTTCCGCGGCGGCGCGGGTGGAGGTCTTGGCGTGCACCAGCGGGTCCGCCGTATAGCGCTGCACCTCGGCCGGGTCGCGAGCGATCGTCGTCGGATCGAGTCCGGTGTCGAGCGGGAAGGTTGGAGCAAGGCGAGAGAGCAAACGGGCGATCGCCAACACCAGCGGCGAGATGTTCGGCTGTGAAAGCAACGGCGCCGATGCAATGACGCCCCGGAGCTCTTCGGGATGGCGAATCGCATAATCCAGGGCGACCAGCCCTCCGACGCTATGGCCGAACAGGAAGAGGGGTAGCGACGGCTCATCGGCGCGTGCACGAGCGATCATCTGTCGCACGTCTTCCAGGAAGTCGTCGAAACGGTGCACGTGGCCGCGCTGACCGGGTGAACGGCCATGGCCGCGATGGTCGAAGCTATAGACGAGGTAGCTGGCCGCAGTTAAAGCCGTCACCAGGTAACCATAGCGGTCGCTATGCTCGCCGAAACCGTGCACAAGCACTACAACGCCGCGCGGCGCGCGGTCTGGAAGCCAACGCTGTGCAAACAGCTCGACGCCTCCGGCCCCACGCACGGTGAACTTTTGATTGTCCATCGTCACAGCCTTCTCATCTTCCACCGAATTTTTCGTCATTGCGGCTTCACCTACGAGGCCTTCGAGGGAGGCTACGATTCTCGAATCAACGGCGATGCATAATCGGCGTTGAAGAGCATGCGCCTCAGCTCGCCCGCCAGCCGGTCGGCGTAGTAGACGAACGCCTCCACGATTTGAGCGAAATAGGCGTCATTCAAGCGATGGAGAGGGGCGTCGGCGATTAAAGAAACATCGCCGTCGCCGTCCAATGCGAAGCGCACAAGGCGCATCTGCTGATTCAGCCTGAGCAGCGCACTGTGAATGCGCGCCTGCTGCGCCGCCGAGGCCGGCGGCAAAAAAGGCGTTACGGAGAAATGCGCCCAGTCCTCCACCACCATCACGTACAGATCGAACTCCTCTTCGCTTTCGGTGAAGAAAGTGCTGTGCCAGAGATTCGGCTCAGGCGCAGTGTAGGCCCATCCGAAGCGGTGGAAAAAAACGCCGATATCGCTCATGCATTCCATCTCCATCCAGACTCACCGCAATCGCCGACCTCGCTTCCGTCGTTCATGTGTTACGCCCCTGGCTATAGTACTCTGTGTTCGGCAACAGGCCGGTCGCAGAGGCGAGACGATTGGTGAAGTTGAACATCGCCGCCGTCTCGATGATGTCGAAGATATCGAGATCTGAGAAACCTAGGCTGCGCAGATGCTCGATGTCCGCCTCGCTGCATTCAACCGGCGTGCGCGTGATTTTCACCGCATAGTCGAGCATTGCCCGCATCCGTTCATTAAGCGGGGCGCGGCGATAATCGTAGCTGATTTGGTCGGCCAGAATTGGGTCGCCTGTCAGCCGGCGAAGTTCGGCTCCGTGGCTGACCAAACAGTATAGACATCGATTCTCCGCCGAGACGACCACCCCGATCATCTCGCGCTCGGCGGGGCTTAAGCCGGAAGGGCCGCGCAAGACGGCATTGAAGTGCTTGATCCAGCGCAACATGTGATCGGGGCGGATTGCGTACGCCGCGAAGACGTTCGGCAAAAAACCGACGTTGACGCGGGCTCTTTCGAGCAGCGCCAGCGCCTCGGCGTCCAGCGTCGCGGGATCGGGTGGAGAGAACCAGGTGAAAGGGTCTGTCTCGTGATCGGATGCGCCCGACATGTAAACCTTCCTGGGAGCGGAATTGTACCGAGAGAGCAAGCTTCTGTTTCCAGATCATAGCATAGGCGGGCGCTTGCGCAAACAGAGCATATTTTATCGGACGCCTTGCTAGCTTCTTGACAGTTTAAAAGTCCGTAAATTGAGCTATTCTGAATGCAGCAAGGGTTAAATCACTCTGACTACGATGAAGCACAAATCGAGATAATTGCAAATCTGCAAAGGAAATAGACAGAAGAATTCGTAAAGAAAGGATGGAAACAATGCGCTTTGACCTCTTTCGTCAGGATGCCGGGCAATCCATGATTGAATACGCTCTGCTGGCGAGCTTGCTGGCGCTTGCAGCCATCGTCGGGCTGTTCGCAGTGGGTGCAACGGTGAACGGGTCATTGATGGAAACGGGAGTCGTGCTTCATAAGACGATATTGTCCGCCGCGCTGCCGCAGGTGAGCCTCGATCCGCCGGCGGAGCTCGTCGACATACCTCCCAGAGAGTCTAAGCCCCCTGTCGTAGCGCCGGAGCCGCCGGTGGCGCCTGGGCTTTCCGATACACCGGGGCGACCGTCTGCGCCGGGGCTGTCGATTGCACCGGGTCTCTCCATTGCGCCTGGGCTTTCCGATGCGCCGGAAAAACCGACTACGCCGGGGAAGCTCATCGCCCCGCCCGAGCCTGACGTTGTGAAAAAACCAAATCATTAAACATTGCGCCAAGGATTCTCATCAAGCGCCTGGAAATTCGTCCAGGCGCCTTTTTTTGGGCGACTGCACCGAAACTTGTCGCCTGATGCCGCCGGAGCGCCCAACGCCGGAGGCCCTCGTGGTGCAGAGTGTATTCTCCATAACCTTGCTCGCCTGCTTCGCTCCTCCACCGCTTATTCTGCTCTTCTTGATCCATGGATGGTGTGATAAGATTACGCCCAAAAAACTGTCCAGTTTATTACATCGAGGAATCATTTTTCATGTTACGCGTCAAAATTGTCTGCACAATTGGCCCGGCCAGCCGGGAGCTCCCCATTTTGCGTCGCATCGCCGAAGCCGGCATGAACGTGGCTCGCCTCAACATGAGCCACGGATCCCATGAATACCACGCCGAGACGATCGAACGCGTGCGCATCGTTGCCGAGCAGATTCAAAAGCCGATCGCAATCTTGGCGGATTTGCAGGGGCCTAAGCTGCGCACCGGCAAGATGCGCGAAGGCGGGGTACCCCTCGTCAAAGGGGAAGAGCTGATTTTGACCACAGAAGACATCATCGGCGAGCCGGGGCGCGTCCCGGTCCAATACAAAGATCTCCCCAAAGCCGTCAAGCCGGGCGAGCGCATCCTGCTGGACGACGGCTTGCTTGAGTTGGAAGTGCTCGAAACGGATGAGACGGAGATTCGCACGCGGGTGATCCTCTCGGGCGTTCTGCACAGCAATAAGGGGATGAACCTCCCCGACGCTTCGTTGGACATTCCCGCCCTCACAGAAAAGGACATCGAGGACGTCAAATTCGCCATCGACCATCAGGTGGATTGGGTGGCGCTCAGCTTCGTGCGCAAGGCGCATGAGGTGCTCGAGCTCAAGTCGATCATTCAAAATTATTCGGCTTTTGGCCGCGTCACGCCGGTCATCGCCAAGATCGAAAAACCCGAAGCGGTGAAAAACATCGACTCGATCATCGAAGCGGCGGACGGCATCATGGTGGCGCGCGGCGACCTTGGCATCGAGACCAGCCCGGAAACGGTGCCCAGCGTGCAGAAAATTCTGATCAACAAATGCATCGTGGCCGCCAAACCGGTGATCACGGCGACGCAGATGCTTGATTCCATGATTCGCAACCCGCGTCCCACGCGGGCCGAAGCGAGCGACGTCGCCAACGCTGTGCTCGATGGTACCGACGCCATCATGCTTTCCGGCGAGACAGCGTCTGGCCAATATCCGGTAGAGGCTGTCACCACCATGGTGAAAATCGCCGAGGAGGCAGAGCGGCTGCGCTCCACCCTCGGCCATCAAAAGATCAAGTACAATGAGCCGCGCGTTTTCTCGGCAGCAGGAGCGGTCTGTCGGGCGGCAGTCTATACTGCCAACGAAACCAAAGCCAGAGCAATCATTGCCCCCACCATCAGCGGCGCCACAGCCAGGCTAATGTCTGCCTTTCGACCTGAAGTGCCGCTGATCGCAGTGACGCCCAGCCCGATGGTACAAAGACAGTTGACGCTTTTCTGGGGAACCTACCCCTTGTTGACCAAACGGCTGAGCAACACCGACGAGGTGGTCACCGACGCCATCAACGTTGCACAGGCCAAAGGCTACGTAGGCGAAGGCGACACGGTGGTCTTGACGGCCGGCGTCGTCGGCAACGTGCGCAGCGCCACCAGCTTGATGATGGTGCGGCGCATCGATCGCGTGCTGGTGCGGGGAGTGGGCATCGGCGCGCGCGAGGTGGCCGGCATTTTGATCAAAATCGATCCGCCCGTCAAAAACCCAGAAGAGATCCTGGTGGGTCCGCAACACATTATCTTCGCCGAACGCGTCGACCGGACGCTGATCAGCCTGCTGCGGCGCAGCGGCGGCTTAGTGACCCTTCAAAGCGGCATGGACAGCGCCGCCGCCGTGGCCGCCGTAGAGCTAGGCCTGCCGGCGATCATCGGCGCGCAGGGCAACCTCGATGAGTTAAAAGATGGCATCTATGTCATCCTAGACGCCAACACCGGCCAATTGAGCGAGTGGAAAAAATAGAGGAAAGGGGAGAGAGTGCGTGGGCAACCTTCTCTCTCCCTATATCCGCTTCGGCACCTCGTTTCCCGCCTCCACAATGGCGCGACGCACGTCGACCAACGGCAATAGAATCATGCCTGCGATGAAAAAGAGGCCGACCGCCAACACCGCCACCCGATAGCTGTCGGTGAACTGAATCGCCAACCCAAAAATGAGAGGACCCAGCCAGCTTGTGCCCCGTTCACTGACCTCGTAGAGGCTGAAATACTCGGTCTCCTGTCCTTTGGGGATCATCTGCGAGAAAAGCGAACGGCTCAACGCCTGACTGCCGCCCAGCACGACGGCGATGACGGCGCCCAGGATAAAAAACTGGCGTCCGGTTTGCAACAAGGGAGAATAGGCGTAGATCGTGACGCTCGTCCAGATCACCAGGCTGAGCAGAATGGCGCGTTTGGCGCCGATCCACTGCGCCAGATAGCCGAAAAAGAGCGCGCCGAAGAACGCTACAAACTGCACCATCAGGAACAGCGGCGGCAGCTCGTCGGCGGTCATCCCCAACTCTTCGCTGCCGAACTGGGCGCTCAACGCAATCACCGTCTGGATGCCGTCGTTGTACAGAAGATAGGCGAACAGAAAGAGCATTGTCATCGGATAGCGGGGCAACTCGCGCAGCGTCTGGCGAAGCTGCTTGAAGCCGATGGTGAGATAGCGTTCTCCCGGAGGGAGCCGACGCCGAGGTTGTCGGCTGCGCAGACGCGTCAGCGGCAGCAGGGTGAAAATCGCCCACCACATGCCTGCCGAAGCCAAGCTGATGCGCACAGCGGTGGCGCTGTCCACGCCGAACTGCTCTCGCATGGCGAAAAAGACTAAGTTCAACAGCAGCAACAGGCCGCCTCCCAGATAGCCCAACGCCCATCCGACCGAGGAGACCTTGTCGCGCTCGTCGGGGTGGGCGATTTCAGGCAGAAAGGCGTTGTAACAGACGATCGATGCGCCGAAACTGACATTGGCGATCAAAAAAAGTAGGCCACCCAGCCAATACAGCTCCCCTTGCAAGAAGTAAAGCCCGATCGTCGAAAATGCGCCGAGATAGGCGAAGAGGGCCATCAGCCGCTTCTTCAGGTGCGTGTAATCCACAATGGCGCCCATTACAGGCAAAATGACCACCTGCAGCAGCACCGAAAGCGAGACCATGTAAGGGAAGAAGGCGTCGGCGCGCACCGGAATACCGAGCGGATAGACGAAGCCGTTGGCATCCGCCGCCGCGCGGGTGACAGCGGTCAGATACGGCCCCAGAAAGACCGAGACGACGGTCGTCGAGAATGCTGAATTGGCCCAATCGTAAAAGTACCACCCAACCTGTTCTGGCGTGCCAAGGAACGAGCGGCGAGATTCGGTGGAAGTCGCAATTTTCATATCGGGATGCTCCGCTGCGTTGGTTCAGAAAACGTCTTCACCCGATAAAACAGACGTCCCGTCGTATCGGTGCGACGGGACGTCCAAGAAGGATGGGTTATGCGGGTACCGGGAAGGCCGCGGTCATGGCGACGACCTCATCTCGAATCGCCCGCTGGAGCGACTCATTGGTGGGGTCCTTGGCGATTCGGGCGATCCAGCGGCCGATCTGTGCAAATTCCTCGGCGCCAAGTCCTCGCGTCGTGGCCGCTGGCGTGCCGAGGCGGATGCCGCTGGTGACCAGCGCAGGTTTCTTGTCAAAGGGGATCATGTTTTTGTTGCAATGAATACCAGCGCGATCGAGCGCCTTTTCCACCAACTTGCCGGTGATCTCATTGCCGTGCGCGTCGGTTCCCAGCACGCTCAGGTCGACCAGCATGAGATGGTTGTCGGTGCCGCCGCTGACGATGCGCAGACCTTCTTCCTGTAAGGTGTTTGCCAGCACCTGAGCGTTGTCCAACACACGCTGTTGATAGGCCACGAACTCTGGACGCAGAGCCTCGCCGAAGGCCACCGCCTTGGAGGCGATGACGTGCATCAGAGGGCCGCCCTGCGTGCCGGGGAAGACTGCCCGGTCGATCTCTTTGGCCAACTCTGCGCGGCAGAGGATCATTCCCCCGCGCGGCCCGCGCAAGGTCTTATGCGTGGTCGAGGTCACCACATCGCAGTAGGGCACGGGGTCGGGGTGCAACTTGGCGGCCACCAGTCCGGCGACATGCGCCATATCCATCATCAGCCGCGCGCCCACCTTGTCTGCGATGGCGCGCATGCGGGGAAAATCCCAAAAACGGGGATAGGCGCTGGCGCCTGCCACGATCAGCTTCGGTCGATGCTCCAACGCCAACCGCTCCACCTCGTCGTAGTCGATGCGTTCGGTCTCCGGGTGGACGCCATAATGCATGAAGTTATAGAGCTTGCCGGAGCTGTTCAGGTGGAAGCCATGCGTGAGGTGGCCGCCGTGGTCGAGCTTCAGCCCCAGCACGGCGTCCCCTGGCTTCAGGAGTGCCAGATAGACGGCCTCGTTGGCCTGCGCGCCCGAGTGAGGCTGCACGTTGGCGTGCTCGGCGCCGAAGAGCCGCTTGGCCCGCTCGATCGCCAGGCTCTCGGCGACGTCCACGGCGTCGCAGCCGCCATAGTAACGTTTGCCCGGGTACCCTTCGGCGTATTTGTTCGTCAGCACGCTTCCCAGTGCTGCCAACACAGCTGGAGAGACGTAATTTTCGCTGGCGATCAACTCGATGCCACTGGCCTGACGGCGACGCTCCATCTCGATGGCCTCATAGAGTTCCGGGTCGGATTCTGCCAGCACGCGACGCGGATCCGGCAGATCGAGCCAGGCAGGAAAGGCTTCTACGGCAGAGGTGGATGACAGAACACTCATGGAA
This sequence comes from uncultured Caldilinea sp., assembly GCA_937928035.1. Taxonomy (GTDB): domain Bacteria; phylum Chloroflexota; class Anaerolineae; order Caldilineales; family Caldilineaceae; genus Caldilinea. Next base: position 26,267 of record CALFWA010000339.1, read on the forward strand.
CTCGAACTCCTATACCGTGTATTGATCTCTTCGCAGACCGACGCTTGCCCTAGGGCAGAATGCGCAATGTAACGGCAAAATAGCACGCTTTCCTACTTTCGTCAATGTGTTTGAGCTCCATGCAAAACTGAAAAGCAGCCGTAAAAGATAAACTTTTTGTTGCCGAGCGTGCGAGCACAAACACCGACAGGACACCCTCCATAGATGTGACGATGTGTCCAGGCTTCTTTGGGTGCAAAAATGGGGGAGCGCAAAAATGGGGGTTGACAACGCGTTGTTTTTTTTCTACAATATCGGCAACGATACCGGCAACGATACCGAAAACCTATTTCCAGAAAAAAAGAATATTCCCTTATGCAACATACAGGAGTCACCATTCGAGATGTTGCGCGCGCGGCGGGCGTGTCCGTGTCTACGGTCTCGCGTGTGCTGAACGACAAGGAGGACGTGGCGCCGGAGACAGCAGCCGCAGTGCGCCGCGTGATCGAAGAGCTGGGCTACGCCTCAAGCCTGGCCGCGCGCGGGCTGCGCAGCCGCACGACACACGTCGTCGGCGTGATCGTGCAGGATATGTGGCATCCCTTCATCTCGACCCTGATCAAGGGCATCAATGAGGTGGTGGCGGCGCACTCCTATGATTTGCTCGCCTACGCCAGCGCACGACGCAACGTAGAGGCGCTGGCGCAATGGGAGCAGCAACAGGTTGCGCGACTCAACGGCACCATCGCCGACGGCATCATCGTCGTGACGCCGCACGCTGCCACCTACCGCACGGCATTCCCCATCGTCGCCGTAGATCCGCATCAGGCAGACACCGAATTTCCGGCAGTGATTTCGACCAACCGCCAGGGCGTGCTGGAGGCTATGAACTATTTACTGGGGTTGGGGCATCGACGCATCGGCTTCATCACGGGACGCATGGATCTGCAGAGCGCCGTGCGCCGTTATGACGGCTACCGCAGCGCATTGCAGGAGGCAGGCGTCGCTTTAGACCCCGCACTTGTGGTAGAAGGCGATTACTCCCGCGAAACGGCAAGAGGGGCGGCTCTCCGCTTGCTCACTCAGCCACATCCTCCCACTGCGATCATGGCTTCCAGTGACGATACGGCCTTTGGTGTGTATGACGCTGCCGCTGAACTGGGTATGCGCATTCCTGAAGACCTTTCCGTCATTGGTTTTGACAACATCGCCGCCAGCGCTTCGGTCAATCCGCCGTTGACGACGGTGGATCAATTTATTGAGCGCATGGGTGCGCTGGCTGCGGAAATTGTGCTCAAACTCATCCAGGGGCAACCCTGCGAGAGTCGAGTTCATAAGGTGCCGACGCAGTTGGTGATCCGCCAATCATGTCGCGCCATCGAATCTGTTCATTCGTAATCGGTTCAATCAATTTTCAGAACAAGGAGAGAAAACGATGAAACCAAGAATATGGCTGCTCATCAGCGCATTGCTCGTCATGAGCCTGTTGATGGCGGGCTGTGCGGCGGAGCCGGCTGCGCCGGCGGCGCCCGCAGTGGGGGAAGCGCCGCCGGCCGAAGAGCCGAGCGCCGGGCTGGGCGATCTTCCTCGCCACGAGACGTTGATCGTCGACATTTTGACCGGGCGCGTCGGCACACCGGACGACTTCAACGAATGGGTAGGATGGAAGTGGCGCGACCGCGGCATGCAAAATCTGGCCAATGAGCCGCTGTGGTCGGTCGATTTCGCCACCGGCAAGATCATTCCAGGGCTGGCAGCGGGCGATCCTGTCTATAACGACGACTTTACGGCGCTGACGATCCCGCTACGAGAGGGCGTAACTTGGGATGACGGACAGCCGTTCACTGCAGCGGATGTGGTCTTTACGGTCGAAACGCTGAAGAAACACCAGGGCTTCAACGACCACATCTTCTTCGGCGAGAATGTGAAGTCGGTCACTGCCGTAGACGACTACACCGTCGCCTTCGAGCTGAACGCGCCGAACTCTCGTTTCCACACCCGCTTCCTCGACCGCTGGGGGGCCACCTGGATCATGCCCAAGCACATCTGGGAGTCGGTGGAAGATCCGGTCACCTTCAAATTTAACCCCTTCGTCGGCACAGGCCCCTACAAGCTGCACAGCTACGATCCGTCCGGCTTCTGGACGATCTGGGAGAAACGCGCCGACTGGGACAAAAGCCCAACCGGCATCATGTTCGGCGAGCCGAAGCCTAAGTACATTGTCTTCCAGTACTTTGCCAACGAGGGCGCCAAGATTCTGGCACAATTAACGCACCAAGCAGATGTGGTCAACGTTTCATCCGACGGCCTGAAGGCCGTGCTGGCGCAGTGTGAGTCCTGCCGTGCCTATCGGCTAGAGTGGCCCTACGTCGTCAACAACGACCCTGCGCAGACCGGTATCACCTTCAACACGGCCCGAGCGCCGTACGACAACCGCGAGGTGCGGTGGGCGTTGCTGCTGGCGATCGATATCGGCGAGTACATGGGCATGGCGGTCGATGGCACAGGTGCACTCAGCCCAGTGCACATTCCGTCGCTCTCCAACTACCCTGACGACTTCATCAAGCCGATGCTGCCTTGGCTGGAGGAGTTCACGATCGACCTGGGAAACGGTGAGACCTTTGCACCTTTTGATCCGAACGCTTCACAGCGAGTCGTGGAATATGCGAAATCTCGTGGCTACAAAGTACCTGAAGATCCGGAAGAGCAGGCGCGTCTCTTCGGTTATGGCTGGTACAAATATGCGCCAGATGTCGCCGAGAAATTGTTGGTGAAGAACGGCTTCAGCAAGGACGGCAGCGGCAGGTGGCTGCTGCCCGACGGCACGCCCTGGAGAATTCGCTGTCTCACGGGCACCCAACTGGCCACCGGCATGGGGGAGCGCAACTGTGTGGCGGCGGTGCAGCAATGGAAAAATTTCGGCATCGATGCCGAAGTCTACTCGTCAGAAGCGACTGCCAATCTGAATGCCGTTGGCGACTTCGACGTTTCCAGCAACTGGCCTGCCCAGGAACCCTGGGGCGCCGGACCTGACCTCTATCGCGTGCTCAATCATTGGAAGTCGGAGTTTGTGAAGCCGTTGGGCGAAGTCACCTCCGGCCATCCGTCGCGCTGGTCCAGCCCAGAGATGGACGCCGTGATCGAGAAGCTGCAGAACACCGACCCGACCGACTATCAGGCAACGGTTGATATCGGCATCGAAGGGCTCAAGATTGCGGTGCGCGAGATGCCCGGCATCCCGACCTTCGGCTACGTCGGCTTCATCGCCTGGGATCAGACCTACTGGACGAACTGGCCCGGCGCCGAGAACCCCTACACCCAGCCCTACACGCACTGGGGTCCCTTCAAGTACATGACGCCCTTCCTGCAGCCGACAGGCGCACGGTAAGACGCGTGCAAGCTCGGAGGTTGACGATTAAGCTGAGCGTTTAACGGTGGAGGTGGGCGCAACGTCGGTAACCGGCGATGCGCCCATCAAAAAACCTCCGATGTTGCCCTTTTCGATCTCTGAGTCAAAGGAGCAAAGCGTCGAATGTTCTTGAAACGTTACCTGATTCCTCGGCTGATCCAGTATGTGCTGGTGATCGTGCTGGGCATCACCGCCGTCTTTTTCATTCCGCGCCTCCTGCCCAACGATCCTGTGTTGCGCACGATCGCCGAAATGCGAGCGCGCGGCGCCTATCTGGAGCCGGGCGCCATGGACAAAATCATCTCGGATCTGCAGCAGATGTATGGGCTGGAGGGTTCGCTTTGGGAGCAATATCTGGCCTTTTGGGGGAGGTTGTTTCGCGGCGATCTCGGCGTCTCTTTCTTTCAGTTTCCCACGCCGGTGATCGATCTGATCATGACGGCGCTGCCGTGGACGGCCGGACTGCTGCTCACGACCACCATCCTGGGATGGGTGATCGGGAACCTGGTCGGCGGCTTTGCTGGCTACTATTCCAACAAACAGTGGTCGCGCGTGCTCGACGCCATCGCCATGGTGGTGCGTCCGCTGCCCTACTACATCTTCGCCTTTGCGCTGCTGCTGATCTTTGCCTATTACCTGCGCTGGTTTCCCATTTCGGGCGGCGCTCGCTTGGGCATGCGCCCCTCCTGGTCGTGGCCGTTCATCCAGAGCGTGCTCTGGCATTCGTTTCTGCCCGCCATGTCGATCCTGGTCCTGAGCGCAGCGGTCTGGTTCCAAACCATGAAGCTGGTGGTGCAGAACGTCAACGCCGAAAGTTTCGTCACCTACGCTAAGCTCAGCGGCGTCAAAGAAGGTCGCATCGTCTCCCGCTATGTGATTCGCAATGCGCTGCTGCCACAGATCACCGGGCTGGGCTTGTCGCTGGGCTTGATCTTTAGCGGCGCCCTGATCACCGAGATCGTCTATTCCTATCCAGGGCTGGGCACGTTGTTGTACAACGCCATCATCAACGGCGACTACAATTTGATCATGGGCATCACCGTCTTTTCCATCCTGGCGATCACAACCAGCGTGCTCATCGTCGATCTGATCTATCCGCTCTTTGACCCACGGATTCGATATATGTAGCGCATGGAGGCCACGTGAAGCTATTTCGAGATTTACTGCGCGACTATCGATTCGCCTTCGCCTTTGGGGTGCTTTGCATCCTAGTGGCGTTTGCGCTGCTTTCCTTCTTTTCGCCCTATGACCCCTCGCGCTGGGGACAGGTGCCGCGCGACCTGCGTCCCTCGGCGCAGCACTGGTTGGGCACCGATTCCAACGGCCAGGACATCTTCTGGACGGCGACCTTCGCCGTGCGCAACTCGCTGATCATCGCCGTCATCGCCGGCGTGGTTTCGCGCATCATCGCCGTCATCGTGGGCATGGTGGCGGGCTACAAAGGCGGGACCTGGGATCGCGTGCTGATGTTCTTCAGCGACAGCCTGCTGGTCATTCCGCTCTTTCTGATCATCGTCATGATGGCGATGTTGATCCGCGCCAGCCTGAATCTGGTGACGCTGGGGCTGCTGCTCGCTTTCTTCGGTTGGGCGTGGGACGCGCGGTTGATCCGCTCGCAAATTTTGAGCCTGCGCGAGCGTGAATTCACCCAGACCGCCATCCTCTCCGGCACGGGTACGTTCAAGCTGGTGATGAATGAGTACATGCCCTACACCACGCCGCTAATCTTCTCGACGCTCATCAACAACATGGCCTGGGCAATCGGGCTGGAGATCACGCTGGCGATCCTCGGCCTGCTCGACCTGGCGACGCCGACGCTGGGCACAATGCTCTACTGGGCGATCAACTACCAGGCGATCTTGTTGGGCCGCTGGTGGTGGGTGATGACGCCGATCACGCTGTCGGTGGCGCTCTTCATCGCCCTCTACTGGCTCTCGGTCAGCATCAGCGAATATCTCGATCCGCGCACGCGGGTGCAGCGCGTAGGGGCTGGATGAGTATGAAAAACAACACGATTTTAAGAACCGAGCGCTTGCACGCTCACTATATTCTCGACGTCTACGGCAAAGCCAAGGTCATCAAGGCCGTCAACGACGTCGATCTGGCGATTCAAGAGGACGAAATTTACGGCATTGCCGGCGAAAGCGGCTGCGGCAAATCGACGTTGCTGAAGGCGCTCGCCGCAGCGGTCGAACCGCCGCTGCGCATCATTAGCGGCAGGGTCACCTATCGCATCGCCGGCGTCGAGGTCGATGTCTCCACGCTGACGCAGGAGGAAAAGCGCAAGCTGCGCATGGAATACATCGCCTACGTGCCGCAAGGCTCGATGAGCGTGCTGAACCCGGTGTCGCGCATCCGCAACACCTATCGCGACTTCATCGAAAGTCACATCAGCGTGCATCAAAAGGGTGAAGCCTTTGCATTGGCCAAAGAGCATCTCACTGAATTGGGGCTGCCGGTCAAGATTTTGGACGCCTATCCGCATCAGCTTTCGGGCGGCATGCGGCAGCGCGTCACCATTGCACTGGCGACTCTGCTCAAGCCGCGCATCATCATCGGCGACGAACCGACAACTGCGCTCGACGTGGTGGTGCAGCGCGGGGTCGTGCAGTTGCTCAAGGATGTGCAGGCCAAGCTTAAGAACACAATCGTGCTGGTGACGCACGACATGGGCGTGCACGCCAACATCGCCGACCGCATCGGCATCATGTACGCAGGCAAAATCGTCGAGGAGGCGCCCACCGAAAAGATCTTCAGCGCGCCGACGCATCCTTACACGCACTACCTGATCAACTCACTGCCCAAGTTCGGCGACAAAAGCCCGCGCGAGAGCGTGCCCGGCAGCCCGCCGTCGCTGGCGAATCTGCCCACCGGCTGCCCGTTTCATCCGCGCTGCCCGCACGTGATGGACATCTGTAAACAGGAGATGCCCGGGTACACCCAGGTGGCATCCACCCATAAAGTCGCCTGCTGGCTGGTTGGGGAGGGGACGCATGGAAAAGCTGCTTGAAGTGGAACATCTCACCAAAACCTTCACCCTGGGCAGCGTGATCTCGCGCGTCCGGATCACCGCAGTGGACGACATCTCGTTTTACATCAAACCGGCGGAAATCTTTGCGCTGGCGGGCGAGAGCGGCTGCGGCAAGTCCACGACCGCCCGCATTATCATGGGCTTCGAGCACGCCACCTCCGGGACGATCATCCACAGCGGCAAGAAGGAGGCCAAAAACGAGAAAGTCTGGTTCACCGAAGGCATCCAGGCCATCTTCCAAGACCCCTTCGCCACTTTCAACCCGCTGCGCATGGTGGAGCGGTACTTCTTCGAGACGATTCAAAACTACAAGCTGGCGAAGAGCAAGCGAGAGGCCATCGAACGCATCGACGCCAAACTGCGCCTGGTCGGCCTCACCTACGAAGACCTGGCCGGCAAGTATCCAAGCGAATTCTCCGGTGGTCAGCTCCAGCGCATTTCGATTGCGCGCGCGCTGTTGACCGATCCTCAGCTCATCATCGCCGACGAACCGGTCTCCATGGTCGACGCCTCGCTGCGCATGTCGATCGTCAACCTCTTCAAACGGCTGCGCGATGAGCTTGGCGTCAGCGTGCTCTACATCACGCACGATCTGGCGACCGCCTATTACGTGTGCGATCGCATCGCCATCATGTTCCGCGGCAAGATCGTCGAGATGGGCACGGTGGAGCAGGTGCTGATGGCGCCGAAGCACCCGTACACGCAACTTCTGCGCGCCTCGATCCCCGAGGCGGACACCGCCCATCGCTGGCAGGGCGAAATTCGCCTTTCCGACACCGAACAGGACGAGTATCTGCGCCAGGGCTGCCGCTTCGCCGGCCGCTGCCCCATGGTGATGGACGTCTGCCGTCGCGTCACGCCGCCGCAGTTCGACGTCGACGGCGCGCTGGTGGCCTGTCACCTTTATGCAGAGACCAAACAATGAGAGCGCCGGCCCCCTGGCGACTTGGACGCAACAATGTTGGAATGGCTCACCGCAGCGGCGCAAGCACCGATGATTCGAAAAAGCGCAGCTACGAAGCTGCGCCCTCGAGTCGCCAGAATCATTTGTTAAATTCCGCGGAGCTTCTGAAAGCTCGCAAAGCCGAGAAGAGCCTCTTGCGCACGCTCTGCGGTGAAGAAACTTCTCCCTCATACAAACATACAAAAGGGTTTGAACCATGTCGACTTCAACCAAAACAAAACATCCCTACCAGGACGCCAGCCTGCCGATGGAGGCGCGCGTCGACGACTTGCTGGGCCGCATGACGGTCGAGGAGAAGGTCGCCCAACTGGGCAGCCTCTGGATCTACGAGATCGCCGATGAACAAGGGTTGAGACGCGAGTGGGCGCAGGCGCGCATGGCGAATGGCCTCGGACAGGTGACGCGGCTCGCCGGCGGCAGCACGCTCGGCCCGGTCGAAACCGCCAGGCTTGCCAATCAGATTCAGAAATTTCTGCTCGAAGAGACGCGACTCGGCATCCCTGCGCTCATCCACGACGAATGTTGCAGCGGCTTCCTGGCCAAAGGCGCCACGAACTTTCCGCAGATCATCGGCGTCGCCAGCACGTGGGAGCCGGAGCTGGTCGAGGCGATGACGCGCGTGATCCGCCGGCAAATGCGCGCCGTAGGCGTCCATCACGGGTTGGCGCCGGTGCTCGACATCGCCCGCGACCCGCGCTGGGGACGCACCGAGGAAACCTTTGGCGAGGACCCCTATCTCACGTCGGTGATGGGCGTCGCCTACATTCGCGGCCTGCAGGGAGAAAGCTGGGCCGACGGCGTCATGGCGACCGGCAAACATTTCGTCGGTTACAGCGCATCAGAGGGGGGCCTCAATTGGGCGCCAGCGCACATCACAGCACGGGAGCTGCGCGAAGTGTATATGGCGCCGTTTGAGGCGGCGGTGCGCGCGGCGGGGCTGGCTGCCATTATGCCAGCGTATCATGAGATCGACGGCGAGCCATGCAGCAGCTCTCACCGGCTGATGACCGAAATTCTCCGTCATGAGTGGGGCTTCGATGGCCTGGTCGTCTCCGACTACATGGCGATCAACCAGCTTCGCGACTACCATCGCCTGGCGCACGACAAGGCGCATGCAGCCAAACTGGCGCTCCAGGCCGGGATGGACCTGGAGCTGCCCAACATCGACGCTTACGGTCAAACGCTGATCGACGCCATCCACGCCGGCGAGATTCCGTTGGAATGGATCGACCGCTCGGTGCGCCGCATTCTCACCTTCAAGTTCGCCTTCGGATTGTTCGAGCATCCCTACGTCGAGCCGGAGGCGGTGCCTGAGATCTTCGACACGCCGCCCCAGCGCAAGCTGGCGCGCACGATCGCGCGCAAATCGCTTGTGCTGTTGAAAAATGAAGGCAACCTGCTGCCCCTGCCCAAGACACTCTCCTCCATCGCCGTCATCGGCCCCAACGCCGACAGCAAACGCAACCTGCTGGGCGATTATTCCTACCCTGCGCACATCGAAACGCTGATCACCTTGCGCCAGCTGGGCTTCTCCGAGCATCCGCTGCCGGAGTCAGTCAAACTGGTGGACGATTACGGCTCCATGCTCTCGATCGTGGAGGCGATCCGACAGGCAGTTTCGCCCGGGACGCAGGTACACTACGCCAAAGGCTGCGACGTCCACTCAACTTTGACCGAAGGGTTCGCCGAGGCGGTGGAGGCGGCGCGCAAGGCGGAAGCGGCCATCGTGGTCGTCGGCGATAAAGCCGGCCTCATCCCGGAGTGTACGTCGGGCGAATTCCGCGACAGCGCCCACCTGACGCTGCCCGGCGTCCAGCAGGCGCTGGTCGAGGCGATCCTGGCGACCGGGACGCCGGTCGTGCTCGTGCTGGTGACCGGTCGCCCCTACGCCATCCCGCAGCTCGTAGAGGCGACGCCGGCGGTCATCGAGGCGTGGCTGCCCGGCGCAGAAGGCGCGCCTGCGCTGGCGGAAGTACTCTTCGGCGACGTTAACCCTGGAGGCAAGCTGCCGATCACCTTCCCGCGTCATGTTGGACAGGTTCCGCTCTTCTATGCGCACCGGCCCTCGGGCGCGCGCTCATTCTTCTACGGCCCCTACATGGATGAAAGCAACGAGCCGCTCTTTCCCTTCGGCTTTGGCTTAAGCTACACGCAATTCGCCTTTGAAAATTTGGTGGTTACACCCAGCTCCGCCGCTACAGACGGGGAGCTGCAAATTTCGGTGGAAGTGATGAACGTCGGCGCAAGGGCAGGCGAGGAGGTGGTGCAGCTGTACACTCGGCTTGAAGGCGCCAGCGTCACGCGGCCGGTTAAGGAGCTCAAAGGGTTCAAGCGAGTGCATCTCGAAGCAGGCGAACGCAAACGGGTGCGCTTCACGCTGCCGGTGGAGCTGCTCGCCTATTACGACGCCGCCATGCAGCTCGCCGTCGAGCCGGCGACCGTGCAGGTGATGGTGGGCAATTCTTCGGCGCATCTGCCGCTGTGCGCCACGGTTGCGCTGACCGGCGACAAATGCGTTCTCGCGCAGCGCCAGGTCTACTTCTGCAACGCAGACGTGGAAGCGGCGTGAGCGAGGATCGGTGATCGTGTTGCGTGTTGCGTGTTCCGTCATGCAACATGCAACACGCAACCAACAAACGTTGTTTTGATTTGCCCTCTCTACGCACCTCTACAGCGTCTGAATGGCGACTTCCCCCGTCTGCGTGTCGTAAAGGGCCCAGGTGGCCTGCCCCTTCATGCCCAGCACCTCGCCCGGGTTGAGCAGCCACCCCTTCCCCACCTGCTCCAGCCATCGGGTGTGATCGTGGCCGTAGCAGACCAAATCAAACTGGCCGGACTGGGCGATGCGACGCGCCGGCTCCGGGTAGTGGATCATGGCGATCTGGCGACCCTCGATCGTCAGTTCAGTGTAGACGCCGTGCAGGGTCACGTGAGGATGTTTGGAAGCGATCGTCTGCAAGAGGCGCCCGTCGCCGTCGTTGTTGCCGAAGATGACATGAATGGCGCCTTGAAAGCGTTCACCGATCAGGTTCAGCATAAAGGGCGCGCAGAGGTCACCGCAGTGGAGCAAGGCTGAAGCGCCCGCGGTGTTTGCGGCCTCGAGCGCGCGCGTCAGATGCGCAATCTGGTCATGGCTGTCGGAGAGAATGGCGATACGGGTCATCGGTTCACCTTCTTTTCGCTGCTCGATTTTTGAATGTGCTATACTGTAGTTTATATGTTCGACCTTCAAACGCAAACGCGGCCGTTCATTCGACCGGTCCTGCTCTGGATTGGGTTGACATTCTTCCTGGCGACCGGCTGTGGTCGCGTGATCACGCTTGCGCCGACGCCCACGCCTGTGCCGACGCCCACCCTTTCCGTGGATATCGTCGTCGCCACGTTGCCGCCGACCTCCACGCCAGCCCCCTACACGCCGGAGCCGACCTTCACACCCACGGTGACGCCGACGCCCATCATTCATGTCATTCGGGCCGGCGAAACCCTGCTTTCCATCGCTTCACAATACAACGTAAGTGTCTCCACATTGCAAGACGCCAACGGCATTTTGGACCCGCGGCTGTTACAGATAGGGCAGGAGCTGATCATCCCACGTCAGGAAGAGTACGACGAGGCCCTGGCCGCCACCCTCACGCCGACGCCGACGCCTCTGCCCATCGCTGTGGAAAATGTGCATTTCAGCGAGACAATGATCGGCGGTCTCTCGGTGTTGGGCGAAGTTTGGAACAACACCGACACACCCCTGGAACAGGTGCGCATCGGCGTCACCCTGCTGGACGATGTCGGCCAAGTTGTGGCGAGCGCAGACGGACTGGTAGCCCTCGATCTGGTGGATGTCGACGAGCGTGCGCCCTTCGCCGTGCTTTTTGGGGAGCGACCGGGCAAATTTGCGCGCTACCAGGTGGCGGTGCTGCGCGCCGTGCCCGCTTACGTCGGCAGCTACTATCGCGATCTGGAAGTCGGCGACCTGATCGTCGTCAATGAAGGCTATGCCTCCTACACCGTGACGGGCCGCGTGAAGAACATCGGCCCAGAGGAGGCGGTGCAGGTGCAGGTCGTGTTGACGGCGTACGACCCGTTGGGTCGCGTCGTGGCGACGCGCAAGGTGGAGCCGGACTATAACGTCGTGCCGCGCGGGGGAGAATCCACCTTCACCGCTGTGTTGGCGCCCGCCGGAGGACCGGTGGCGCGCGTGGCTGCGCTGGCGCAAGGCCGCCGTCTCGGTGCAGCGAGCCAATAAGCGCCCCCTCCAGAAAGGGAGGCCAAGGTAACGTCTATGTGAAGTTGGACGAGCAGGATTTTTACTGATATATTCCAGATGACAAGACAATCGTATGCTGCCGCTTAGCCCGGTCAGGGCCGCCGGAGCGACAGCGATCATCACAATATGAGTGGATAGCGATTCCCTATGCGCACATTCTGGATTATCGCCCTTTGGATTCTCAGCATCGGTCTGTTGAGCGGTTGTGGAAGCAGCGCCTCGGCCGCTGAAGCGTCCCCTAGAGCGGAAAGCGCAATCCCCTTCACCGACATGAGCCATCTCGCCGCTTCTGAACGTCCGGCCGTTCCGTTCAAAGCGCCGGTCTTTCACCAACCGAATGCGCAGCCGGTTCTGCCTAGTCGCCTTGTCATCCCCGCCATCAAGGCCGATATGCCGGTGGTGGAGCTTGGCTGGAGCACCAAGAAGGACGCCAGCGGTGCCATCTTCAGCGAATGGGACGTGGCCGATAATGCGGCTGGTTGGCACAAGAACAGCGCCCTGCCTGGTCAACCGGGGAACATCGTTTTGAGTGGACACAACAACATCAAAGGGGCGGTGTTTCGCCAGCTTGACCAGCTCAAGCGCGGCGATGAAATTCAGCTCTACGCCGGAGGTCGGGCCTACGTCTACACGGTGGATGAGGTGCTGATCGTCCCAGAAAAACATGTTTCGGAGCAGCAGCGCAGAGAAAACGCCAAATACATTCAACCCACCCCCGACGACCGCCTGACGCTGGTCTCCTGCTGGCCGCGCAACGACAACACCCATCGCATTATCGTCATTGCACGACCGGCGAATCTGGCGAGCAGCCAATAAAATCAGCCATTGATAGCGCGCGAGAGACGAGTTGAAGGCGAAAGTGCGATTGCTCGTTCTGCAAACGATCACGCCATAACAAAGCGAGAGACGCCCTATCACATTCTCTTGCGCTGCCTGAGCGTCTGACAGAAGGCTGCATGTTCCTCACTTGCCAGCCCTTGCTCCAGCGTCGCCAACACTTGCGCCAGGTCGCCTTTCAACATCGCAGCGCGGTTGAGCCAAAGCCCAGGGAAAACCCGGCTGCGCACCACGCCCTCCGCATCGACAGGCAACGACTCATAGCGCCCTTTGTTGAGCGTAAACCAGTCAATTTCTTGATCGTAGACGCGCCAGACCAAATACTCCTGCACGCCGCATCGACGATATACGCGCAACTTGTCGTGGAGATCGTAGGAGGCGCTGCTGGCTGCGATTTCGACGATCAGTTCCGTTGGTCCAGAAATGTAGCCATCGGCGTCGATCACCGAGGCGCCACCTGCTGCTGTATCCGGACGCAACAGTGCATCAGGCTGGGGTTCGTTTTCCAGGTCGAGCCGCACGCTGACATTGTCGCCGACGCCTGTATGCGGTGTGTGAGCGCTATAGACGCCTAACTACGCAACCATCAACGTGTGCGGCAGTCCATGACTCTCGTAGCGGGCAGGCGATGGCATGTAGACGACCCCTTCAATCAGCTCCGCTTTTTTCAACCCAGGCATGGCGTCGTAGGCGCGCTCAAAT
>CALFWA010000340.1 GCA_937928035.1 uncultured Caldilinea sp.
GATGATTTGCGCCGGACCGTGCAACACCGTCACGCCTCCCAGCAGATCGGGGCGGTGTTCGACGGCGAAATTGGACGCCTGCGCCGGGTCGATCGAGATGCGATCCAGCGGGGTCACCGGGTTGTCCACTCCCTCCAGGCAGTAGACGATCGGCCCGCGCTGGAGCGCCGTGCGTCCCTGCATCTGACGCACGTAGGGGTGCGCAAAGACGGTCTGCACCGGCATCGCCAGGTCGAGCGTCACCACGTCGCCGGGCTGCCAGATGCGATCGATCGCCGCATAGCCGCGTTCGACGCGGGCATCCACTGCTTCGCCGTTGACGCGCAGCGACCAGTGGTCGCACCAGCCGGGGATGCGCAGGTGCAGCTTGAAGCGCTGCGGCTGAGAGGGCGCGACGGTCAGCTTCACGGCGCCATCCCACGGATAGCGGGATTCTAGGCGCAGCCGGACCTCCGCTCCGTCCACGGCGGCGTGGGCGCTGTTTTGAGCGTAGAAGTGCACCCACAGCCCGCCTTCGCCAGTGGAGTAGAGGTAGTTGCCCAGGCTGGCGAGAATGCGCCCGACGTTGGGCGGGCAGCAAGGGCATTCAAACCAGGGCGTGCGATGATGCGAGCCGTTGCTGGCGAGCGGATTGACGTAGAAGAAGCTGTCCCCGCGCAGCGAGACGCCGCTGATAAAGCCGTTGTAGAGCGTCTGCTCCATCACGTCGGCGTATTTGCCATCGCCGGCGAACTGCAACAGGCGATGGTTCCAGAGGATCAATGCGATGGCGGCGCAGGTTTCGGCGTAGGCCGTCTCGTCGGGCAGGTCATAGTCGGTGGTGAAGCCTTCGTTGTGGCGGGAGGGGCCGATGCCGCCGGTGATGTACATACGCTGATGAACCAGATTGTCCCACAGCCGTTCGCAGGTTTCGAGCAGCGTCGGGTCGTCGTACTCGTGCGCCAGGTCGGCCACGCCGCAGAGCAGATACATGGCGCGCACGGCGTGACCGACGACCTTGTCCTGTTGGCGGATGGGCAGATGCGCCTGGCAGTATTCGTAGGTTTTAGCCCAGAAGGCGCGCGGATCTTCGCCTCGCTCGATCGCCTCGACGTCATAGTAGTGAGGATTGGACCGGCCGCGCTCTTCCACCATGAATTTGGCCAGCTCCAGATAGCGGCGCTCGCCGGTGGCGTGATACAGCCGCACGAGCGCCAACTCGATCTCCGGATGGCCGCAGTAGCCGCGTCGCTGGCCCGGATTGGGTCCGAACATGCGGTCGATGTGGTCGGCGTAGCGCGCCAGCGCGTTGAGCAGTTTGGGATCGCCCGTAGCCTGATGATGGGCCACCGCCGCCTCCATCAGATGACCGGCGCAATACATCTCATGCCAGTCGCGCAGATTTTTCCAGCGCATCTCCGGCTGCGCCACGGTGAAATGTGTGTTCAGGTAACCGTCGGGCTGTTGGGCGGAGATGATTTTGTCGGTCACTTCATCGACGAGCGCGGCGAGCTGAGGGTCGGGATGGGTGATCAGCGTATAGCAAGCCGCCTCTAGCCACTTGGCCAGGTCAGAGTCGCCGAAGATGAGCACGATCGGCGAGGGCACCGGCCGCGTGAAATTGAGGTCAAAGGCGGCGATGCGGCCGGTGTCGACCAGCATCTGGTACATATGGGGGATGGAGACGCGGCGGTTGGTCTCCTGTCTGGGGGCCCAGAAGGGATCGTCGAGGGTGACTTGCGAGAAAGGAACGGGCGTCAGTTTGCGCTTGACGGATTGGGTGTTCATAGCTGGAACTCTCGAAACGCTTTTTAATTTGGAATGAAAGGTTTATCCCTTTAACCCACTGAGCACAATGCCTTCGACAAAGTAGCGTTGCGCCAGGAAGAACAGGACGATCACGGGCAAGATCATGGCAGTGGAGGTCGCCACCAGCAAATTCCATTCCGTGCGCATCACGCTGCGAAAGGTCGCCAGCCCGATCGCCACCGTGAAGTTATAGTCGGAACGGAGATAAAGCAAGGGGCCGATATAGTCGTTCCATGCGGCCAGGAAGGTGAAGATAGCGACAGTGGCGAGCGCCGGTTTAGAGAGAGGCATCATGATCGGCGAGATGAGGTTCCTCTCCATAATTAGCCATGCGATCGATGTGTTGCCGCCCAACACTGCGCTGCAACTTTCGGCGCTCGAAATCGAGGCTCTGTCAGCATTGCATCCACCTCTCCGGAACCGGTTGAACGCAAAGACGCAACGGCAAAGATGCAAAGAATAACAGGGAGCGCTTGGATTTCGTGGTGGGCGGGCATGTCAAGACCTTCGGCGCGCTATTATCGCATTCCACGCTGCCGCACCACCTCATAGAGCATCAGCGCAGTCGCCGTCGCCAGATTCAAGCTGTCGGCCTGGCCGGCCATGGGGATCGCCGCCTGCACGTCCGCAGCGGCCAGCCACTCCTGGCTCAGCCCTTCGGCCTCGCTGCCCATCACGATGGCGACCGGCCCGGTCATATCGACGGCCGTGTAGAGGGTGCGGGCGTCGGGCGTCGCTGCGACCAGATGGATCCCCCGGCGTTTGAGCCACGCGATCGTCTCCTGCGCCGTCGTCTCGGCCACGGGCACGGTGAAGAGCGTCCCCAGGCTGGCGCGCACCACGTTGGGGTTGTGCACATCGACCCCGCCGCAGACGATGACGCCGTCCACGCCTGCGGCGTCGGCTGTGCGCAGGATGGCGCCAAGGTTGCCCGGCTTTTCAGGGCGGTCAATGACGGCGAAAAAAGGGCGCTCGCGCAGCGGCAGACGCTCCAGCCGCGTGTCCAGAAAAGGGATCACCAACACCACGCCGCCGCTCTCCTCGCGCATGGCCAACTTGGCGAAAACGGCGAAAGTCACCGTGTAGAGATGTGTGCGTCGCTGCGCATCCAGCCGTTCCAGCGTTTCCACGACGTCACCCATGCCCTCCTCCGCCGCAATCTCAGGGCAGACGAATGCTTCCACCGGAACGATCCCCGCGGCCAGCGCGCGTCGCACCTCCCGCGCGCCCTCGACAAGCGTCAGACGCTGTCTGATGCGTTCGCTGCGCTTTTCCAACCGGACGGTGTTTTTGACGCGAGGATTGTGCGGGCTGGTCAGGTGGGTGGCCATGGCTATTCCGGTGCAAGCCAGCGGGCGTAGACGCCGCTGGGCAACAGGCGGCTGCGCGCCGGGTCGGGCTGTTGCTCAGGGATCGTCATCTCGCCCGCTTCGACCTCCCCCTTGCGCCCGCCGACGACAATGTCCAGTTGATTGCGCATCGTGATCGGCGTGAAGCCGGGCGTGTGACAGCTGTAGAGCACGAAGAGCGCGTCTTCCGCCAACAACGAGCGGCAGGCCTCCAAGAGGGGCGTCAGATCGTGTTCGATCTTAAAGACCTCGCCCTTGGGGCCGCGTCCGAAGGTGGGCGGGTCCAGGATGATGGCCTGATAGGTGTGGCCGCGGCGCTCCTCGCGCCTGACAAACTTGAGCGCATCGTCGACCAGCCAGCGAATCGGGCGATCCTCCAGTCCGCTCAGCGCTGCGTTCTTGCGCGCCCAGTCCACGACTCCTTTGGCGGCGTCGACGTGGACGCAGTGTGCGCCAGCCTGGCTGCAGGCCAGCGTGCTGCCGCCGGTGTAGCCGAAGAGGTTGAGCACGTAGAGGTTGCGCTGGTTGGTGCGTTGCATTCGCGCGCGGATCACCTCACGCATCCAGTCCCAGTTCGCCCGTTGCTCCGCAAACAGCCCGATATGACCGAAGTTGGTCAGCCTGACCTGAAATTGCAGATTGCCGAAGAGCACCTCGAACTCGCGATGCACCTTGCGATGGAAAGTCCAGCGCCCGCCCTCCTCGGTCGCCCCACGCTCATAGAC
>CALFWA010000341.1 GCA_937928035.1 uncultured Caldilinea sp.
TCAAACTCATACGTCAGCGGGTCGCTCAGCTCCTGCAACGCATTCACCGTCACCGTGGCGTTCTGCCCACGGCGCACAGGACCGTCGTTCGTCGCCGTCGCACTCAAAGCCTGCGGCGTCACCGTCACGGTGGTGATTCCCGTCGCTACGCCCCCGTCCTCGTCGATCACGCGCACCGTCACCGTATAAAGTCCGGTGTTCGGATAGGTGGTCACGGCGGTGTTCGAGAGCGAATTCTCCACATCGAACACACCGTTGCCGGTCCAGTCGAACGAATAGTACAGCGTATCGCTGGGAACGTCGGTGGCTGTCACCGTGACGGTGAACGGCTCCCCGCGGCGCACCGGCGAGTTGCGGTCGATCGATGTGATTTGCGGATTGACATTTGCGATCGTCACCGTCGTCGTCGCCGTGTCGGTGAGGCCGGCGCTGTCGGTGACGAGCAGGCCGATCGTATAGACGCCGTTGTCCGGCCAGCTCGCCGAAGGCGTTGCGCCGGTGGCGTTGTCGTATAGACCGTCGTTGTTCAAATCCCAGGCGAACGTGAGCGGGCCGCCGTTGGGATCGCTGCTGGCGCTGGCGTCCAACAGCACTGGTTGGCCTTCCACTCCGGAGTAAGGGCCGCCGATCGCGGCTATGGGCGGCAGCTCAAGCACGGTGACGGTGGCGGTCCCCGTCACGTTATTGGAGGTCGTCGCCTGCACCGTGTCGGTGAAGACGCCCGCCGGCAGGTTGGCCGTGAAAAGTCCGCTGCTATTGATGGTGCCACCGCCGTTGACGACGTTCCAGCTCACCGGCGCGCTGGCGACAATCGCGTTGTTGCTGTCATACGCCGTAGCGGTGAACTGCTGCGTCGCGCCAGGGTTCAAGGTTACAGAAGCAGGGGCAACCACAAGCGATGCAGGGCCAAAATACGAAAAGCTCAGCGCCGCCACCTCCGGGGAACGGATCGGATCGGCGCTGGTGAGGGTCAAGCGGTACTGAAGATAGCGACCGCTTGGATTGGAAAGCGTCAACGCGTTGACGCCGTTGTTCAACGTTCCCGCAGACGCCCAGTTCGACCAGGTTGCGCCGTCCGCCGACGTGCGCGTCTCGAGCGAGGCGCCGGTGTTTGCGAGGATCGTGGCCGTCACCGTCGCCTGCGACCAGTTGGCAATTTGACCGGCGTCCAAAATGCAGGAGGTGTACTGGCCGTTGGACGGATAGACGCCGGCGCGCACCCAGTCCACGAGCAATGGCATCGTGTTTCCCCAATTCGGATCTCCGGGTTGGAGCGGATCTTGGTTGTATAAAAACACATAGGTCGTGCGCGTGGAGACGCCGGTGTGCGGCAGCGGATTGTCGCCAGGAACCAGGGTGATGACGCTTCCGTCAATCAAATACCAGGTATCCGTTGGCCCCCACTCGATCCGGAAGGTGCGATACTGGGAGAGGCCATTGCGCTGATCGATTTCCTCCTCTCCCCAGTTATTGACCATGGTGTCCGTGATGGGATCGACCGAGCCATCGCGTGAGCGGACGTAGAGCAAGCGATCGATGCCCGAGTGCGTCGGCTGACCGATGAAGAGACGAATAGAGCTTTGGTCTCCGGGAGGCAATTGGAGCGGTGGATAGGCGCGGTAGAAGCCGATGTCCACGTTGCTGGGCGATCGCAGCAAGCTGGCGTCCGCCATGCGGGCGCTGGCCTCGAAGAAACGCGTCGGCGTCGTGGCGGAGAAAACTTGCACCGAGCGCAGGTAGCTTCCGTAGAGCGTCAGCACGCCGCTGCCGATCAGGGGGGCTTGATCGGGATAAGAGGGATTGGAATAGCCGGTGATCCACTGGACGGCGTCGATCTCATCGCCGTCGAAGTAATCTTCGACCGTGGCACGCAGTCGAATCTCGCCGCCGTTGGCGGAGCTGACGATTGTATGGGTCAAAACAGCGCAGGCGCCGTTGAAATGCGCTGCCGCGTCGTGGGTGATGACGCCGTTGGAGCCGCTCTGCGCAAAGGCTGCGCCGTAAGGCCACAGAAGCGCAGCCGCCAAGATCGAAAGCATCAACAACGCCAAACCGCTGCTGAGCACCCAATACGCAGGAAACCGAGAAATTGCTTGTTTTGAGGGACGCACCTTCACCATATGCCTGGCCTCCACACAGGTCCTCTATTGTCAGAATTGACCCAAAGCTGCAGATCGGCAGCGCTCGCTACGAGCCGGAATAGCGCGCGTCGACAAACGTTGCGACACTCTGCAGGTCAATCTGCGCGTACAGTGTAGCACCGACTTTGCGCGTGTGGATTGGAATTAGCTTGCGATTTGCTTGCAATTTCTTCAAATAGGATTGCTTGTGTCGGACAGGCAAAAGCAGAGTGAGGCCAATGTCAGGATGATCGGCGTGGACGTTGAACGAGCAATCGCCTGCCTCTGAGGGGGGGTGAAAATCCGCCAACTGCACGGCTGTGCGCGTTTGGGTGAAATCCAGCCACCGTGCACCGGAGAGGATAGGGAGTCCATGCTCTGCACAGGCCGCTAACGCGCCGTCGAGGAAGCGGCCAGCGCCTTCAGTCCACGGTCCAGGAACGGCGAAGGGGTCCAGATGGAACTGAGCGCCCAGCGCTGCGTAGGCGCCGGAGGCGGCGCGACGAATGAGATCCCTTACAATTTCAACAGCCTGCTCCGGCGCAGAGCCTGTGAAATTGGCGCCCCATGGCATGTCGATGAGTTGCTCGTCGACCAAGTGCGTGTTCTGTTGCCAGTTGTCGATCAGACGCCCGTCTACGTCCACGAAACGCATGGGAAGCCCGCTGCCGGTGAAATAGCCGAACGCCCAGGAGCCGTCGGAGCGTTGAAAGGCGGGGCCGACGTGATAGTAGTCCAGGTTCATACGCATGCCGTAGCCAGCCTGCACGCGCGCCGTGTCCGCCCAGCCATGCCAGAGCACGCGATGGGTGCGCGTGGTGGTGAATTCGCCGTAGCCCAGGCCGGTGAACTGCCGCCAATAGCGCTCCCAGCCGATCTCCAGGCCTTCCTCGACGTAAGGATGGAGGGCGAACTCGTGGCCGCGGTCTCGCCACGCTTCGGCGTGATACGGGGTGACCACATCGGTCGGCGGCAATGCGTCGCCCAGCACAGGTTGCTCTTTCAACCAATCGCGCACGCGACGCAGGGCGCGGCGCACGGTATTGGTCGGCGGCGGCGTGTAGTAGACCGACATCGTCCCGCCCCACGCTTCCACGTGGCGCAACACCTCGTCCACCGCCGGGGCCGGATTGTTGTGCGAGTCGCCGGTGCATACGAGCACGCTGTCGGCGCCACCCGGGAAATACCAGAGGCGCGGGAGGGGGGCTGCGCTCACTTCGTTGAGCAAATTGATCAGCAGGCGCTGTTGTTCATCGGCTTGGGGGAGATGGATGCGGTCCAGGTCGATGAAGCCAACGAAGCGATCGACGGCGCGCACGCCTTCCAGGCCATCGGCTTCGACGTCGACGCGCTCCATCGGCCCCTGCCGCGTGCGCACGACGCTCGCCGCCAGGTCGTAACACCACGTTGCGACGGCGCCCTTGCCTAGGCGGCGATAGGCGACTGCCGGGGCCTGGACGATAACGCCGTCGCGATCGCACAGATGGGCGATGGCCTCCGCCTCATGCAGCGCGTAGTGGCGCAGCGGTGCATGGAATTGCATGGCGTCGCCTGCGATTCCTTCCGTCCCGATGGCGCCCCGCTGAATACGCAGATAACCTTCATGGGTGATGGTTTCGCTCCAGGTCAGCCCACAGAGCGGCGCCAGCGCAGCGTTCGGCTGCACCACGATCAGGCCGCCGCCTGCCAGAACGAACTCGCGCAATGCTTCAGCCTCGGTTTGGCTCACGGAGCCGGGGAGCACAACGGCGGCAGCGATGCGCTCCAAAACGGCGGGGGTTGCGTCCGATATGGACAACGTCTGCGCATACGGCAGCCCTTCGACGCGCAAAATTTCCAACCATCCATCCGCCGGCGCGCCTTCCGGGCAAAGCAGAGCGAGCGGCGCATCGCTGTCGGCCCGGTTTGCATCCTCCGCATACCGCGGCGCGTTGGGGAAGGCGGCGCCGCTGCTCTCAAACATCAGGCGGCCGCCGGCGATCAGCGGCGCGCCCGCCAACCCGGCGGCGAGCGCCAGCTTCAGCGCGTCGCGACGGGTGAGGGAGAGCGAAGCGCGCGGCGGGGCCTTGCCTATCTCGTGATGCTTACACATGGCGAGTTACTGTGAATTAAGGGCAGAAACAACGTCCATGCAGAGTCGCCCTCCGGCGCCTGCGTAGGCGTTGCGTTGGATATGGCCGTAGTCGTCGGCGTGTGCGTCGGACAAGGAGTCGGCGTTGGCGTGGCGGTGCTTGCCGGCGTCGACGTCTGGCCGGGGGGGGCCTCTCCTCCTGGCGTCTCCGAGGGGAATGGGGGGATGGCGCCGCCGGAGGTGGCCGTCGGCGTCGGCATGTTTGTGAAGGTTGGCACTGGCGTGTGCGTCGGCGTTGGCGTCCATGTATGCTCTGCAGTGGCTGTTGGCGCGCCGGTATTGGTGGCCGTCGCCGTGTACGTTGGCGTGTGTGTTGACGTGAATGGCGGCGTCGCCGTAGGGGTGTGCGTCGCAGTTGAGGTTGGGTCGCTTGTCGCCGTCGCTGTGCTTGTGGCCGTCGCGATGGGCGTGCGGGTGGCGGTCGGCGTGGGCTGGTTGAAGGGGGTGTCGGTGACGTAGACGGGGCCGGCCGGCGAGCCGTCGTAGGCGCACCATCCGTTGCTCGGGCCGCCGCTTGCGCCGGAAACGTCGAGAATAGCGCCCTTGCACGGACCGGCCGGGCCTTCGTCGAAGGGATAGAGCGCCACGGTGTAGGCGTCGCCGATGAATGGCGCCGTTGGCCGTAAAAACGCCGTCGAGTAGCGAGCGATGTTCGACAGGCGCAGCTCGTCCAGCCAGCCGCTGAACGAGGGATACTGGGCGCCGGCGTCGTGCTTCTCGGCGCCCAGCACGATGAACGGATCGGCGGGATAATTCGTGGCGCGGCCGTTGCGATAGCTGGCGTCGCCGCTGACGCTCTGCGCAGAACTGACGAGCTGCCCATCGACGTAGAGGCGCATGGCGCCGCTCAAGGTGCGCACGGCGGCGACGTGACGCCATGTCCCATCATCCACGCGCTCGCTGCTGCAAATGGTGGTTCCGGCGGAACCCACCGAGGCGCCGAAAACAAGCCGCCCGCCCCCCAGCGAAATCCCGAAATCGCCGTAGTCGCCTGCGCCAAAAATGTCGCGATCGAAGATGACGTTGCCGTAGATCCAGCCATCGTTTTCATTGCAGCGCGCCACGCCGTTGTTTTCCCCAGGCAAGGCGCGCATCCAAAACTCGACGGTGAAGTCGGTGGCGCCGATGTCCGCGGGGCGCTCCGGCGCGTCGATAGGGATCAGCACGCGATCGAGCCCCGGTGCACTTACGCCGGAGCCATAGAAGCGCAGTGCATAGCCCGTAGACTGGGCATGTGCTCGCTCTCGCTCTTCGCTCAACAAGAGAGCAAGATACACCCCGCTGCAGAGCCAGACGCATCCAATAAAAGAGAGCAAGATCGCTCGGTGTCGCTTCATAGCGCTATAGCGTTCTCAGTGTACACATGCACAGTGTTGCTGCCAAGACTACTATCGACCGGCGATTATCGACCGGCGATTATCGACCGGCGATCCACCACGTGGGGTCTGCGGCGTCCACTTCGGCGGAAAGGCCAAGCTGACCCGAATTGGACATAGATGTCCTGTCGGCCGTCTGTTGTCCCCATCCTTCATTGAATTCCCACTGCCCTAGCACGTTTGCGTCAGGCGTAGGTAAAGCAGCCAGCGGAACAAAGGAGGAAGTGTAACGCGCGCTCTGTGAGATACGAACATCGTCAAGGCGCCCGACAAAATAGGAGTAGCCCGGCAATCCCCCAAAGCGCAACTGTGAAGCAACGGTAAGGCCAGAGCGCAGGGTTGTTGCGCTTCCCGGTTGACCGTTGACAAAGACTCGTGCGGCGCCGTTGTTGTAGATGGCAGCCACGTGATACCACACTCCGGCGCTCAAGCGGGTGGAATGGCGCACCACTTCCCAGCCTTGCGATGTGGACACCCACAGGGCAGGGCGCCCGGCATTCAACTCCATAGCCCATCCACGCACATCGTCCGCCTGGCTGACGATCACGGCCTCCATCTGACTGGCAGCCGGACGCACCCAGAACTCGACGGTCAGCACGCTGGCGTGGTTGACAGGGTTCAGCAATACAACGTCATCCACACCGTCGAACTGCAAGGCGTAATTAGAAACAGGAGCAGATGGTGGCGTACTTGTGGCGGCAATGGGAGCTGTGGAGGTCGCAGCGGGGGTGTATGGTAGGGGTGTATTCGTCGCAGTTGGGGGCAAGGGCGTATTCGTCCATGGGGCTGTTGCGGTTGGAGGCGGAAGAGTATTCGTCGACGTAGGTAGCGGAGTCAATGTGCTTGTATTGGTTGCGGAAGGCGGTGCAATCGTTGGAGAACTCTGGGTAAATGGCGTCTCCTGAGAATATACCGGCCCCGAATCGCCTGCGCCTCCATAGAAACAAGCGCCATGGGTGGGGCCTCCGGAAGCCAAGGCGCTGTCGAACACCTCGCCGGTGCATGGACCGGCCGGCCCTTCGTCGAAGTGATACAAGCCAACAGTCGCCGCGTCCGCCATAAAGGGAGTGGAAGGGGGTGTAAAATCGATCGCATAGCGCAAAACATTTGAAAGGCGAAGCTCATCCAGCCAACCGCTAAACGAGGGATAGGAGGCAGGGTTGCCTTCCGCAGCGCCGGCATCGTGTTTTTCTGCGCCCAGAACAATAAAGGGCTCGTTGCGGCAGTATCCACCCCATGCGCCTGCCGGTCCCTGGCAATACTGGGGACCGCGGAAAGAGACTTCCACGCCGTCCGGATATGAAAGGTCGCCTGTCGGGCCCTCCGCCGTCGCCTCAAGACGTCCGTCCACGAAAAGCCACAGTCGGCCATCGCTAAGCCGGCGTTGTACCGCCACATGCCGCCACACGCCGTCGAGTACATTACTGCTTCCACAAAGGGTGCGTGCAGCGAGCTGTTGGTTGGTGACGCCGAAGACGACACGACCGCCGGCGTCGATCGAAAGCCCAAATTTACGCCCTTCCGAAAAGCGATCTCGATCGAATACAATTGTGCCGTAAATCCAATCCTCGTTCTGACCGCAAATTACTGCCGCCCCGCGGTTTTCGCTCTGCAGCCCACGTATCCAAAACTCGATCGTAAAATCGGCGTCTCCCACGTCAGTGGGGAAGCTACCGACAGAGCTTTGCACAGGAATTTTTACACGGTCGATGTCATCGACGCCGTGTCCGAAAAAGCGAAGCGAATATCCGTCTTCTCTCTGAGCATGCACAGAGAGGATAAAATCGTCCACCAAGATTCTGCCTAGCATTACAAACGCGACGCCGAGTAACACACTTTGCATCCCCCGTAAAGTCCCCTGTTGGAACATCATGTTTCCCTCCTCCGAAACGAGTTGCAAATCTCTGGATGGATACAGGATCGGGTGATGCCTGGCTTCATCCTATTCAGATTCGCTCCCTAACATTTGTTCGCTCCCTAACACTTGCGTTTTCAACCACTCCAACATGCTCTGCATCGCCCCGCGGTGATACCGCTTCACCCACGTTGGATCGCTCCAGTCAATCGGGCCATTTTTGATGTCAAACAACGTGTGCTCACTGTGCTCGGCGATATAATAGCTACTTTTGTGACCTGTCCGACTGCGATGTGCTTTGACCGCCTGCACGGTGATGGCGTCCAGGTTGGGCTCACTGTCTGAGACGATGATATGCAGCGGCGCCTCGATGCGCACGCTATCTTCTGGACCCAGCAGACTGGACAACAAGACCACGCCTGCGGGCGGTTGAACGGCTGCAAATTCCGAGAAATGGGCTGCCAGGTACTCAGAGCCAATGCTTTGCGCAATGATGAACACGTGCATGCGATCGACGCCCGCCTGGGCCACCGCCGCCTGATATGCGGCAAGCGCATCCTTCTCCTCGCAACAACCATACTCCCCTTCGCTGCGGCCGACGCCGCGTTTGTCGAAACGAAAGACGGCAAACCCCGCCTGGGTCAATAGCTCTGCCATGTAACCATAAGCGTCGCGCGTCGCCGGGCCAGAATGATGAATGATGAAGGCAAGCGGCGCCTCCTCCTCGCCGAGCGGCAGATCAAGCTCGCCGGCAAGCGTTGCGTCTCCGGAGACAAAACGCACTTCGCGCCGCTCTCGCGTAATCTCTTCCAGCGCTGGCGTGGGAACGGCGTCGCCCGTAAGCGGATCGATGTATACGGCAGGCTGCATCTCAACTGTCTCCTGCGTCATCGCCGAAGGAGCGGAAGTGCAGCCGCTCACTATGAGTGCAATGAGAAGCGCTGCCGCCAGGCGCCGCATCATGTCTACAGGTGAACAAATCAACGATTGGCAGCGATCCAGGTCGGATCGTCGGCGCCGGCAGTCGTTGATGCACCCAGCACACCGTTGCGCCCGTTAGCGGACGAATCGGAGACCGTCTGCCCGCTCCCCTCGTTGAACGCCCACTGCGCCAACGTCTCAGCGTCCGGCGCAGGTAGAGAGGCCGGCGGCGTAAAGTTCGCCGTATAGCGCGCCGAAGATGAAATGCGCACGTCATCTAGCGCGCCGGCGAAGAAGGGGTAGCCAGGGAGGCCTCCCATGCGCGAGTTGTTGGCCGAGATGCGTAGCGTGCCGCCCACGATAGCAGGGGTACTGGCAATGCCGTTGACAAAAAGGCGCACTGCACCGTTGTCATACACGACAGCTACATGAGCCCACTGCCCGGCGGTCAACGCCGTGGAATAAAGAATACCCTGCCAGCCCGCATTGGTGGCGACCCAGAGGATGGGGCGATTGGCGTCCAGCTCCAGCGCCCAGCCGTTGTCGTCATCGGCCTCGGCGACGACAACCCCATAGCTGTTGGCGTTCGTCGGCCGCACCCAGGCTTCGACGGTGAAACGCGAGGCGTTCACCGAGCGCGGGGCGCTCACAAAATCGTTGACGCCGTCAAAGCTGAGCGCCGAGTTGGCCGGCGGAACCGGCGTATTCGTCGGCGTCGGCGAAGGTCCTGGCGTGGGAGTGTTCGTGGGCGTCGACGTGTTGGTCGCCGTGGGCGTGTTCGTCGGCGCCGCCGTCGGTCCCATGTCGGGGAATGGATAGCCGGTCACCCAGGTGGGGTCGGCGGCGTCGGGCTGGTTCGAGGCGCCGAGCGTGGCGTTGTTCGGCGCGTCGGCGCTGTCCGCAGCGCTCTGTCCCGTCCCTTCATCGAAGCGCCAAAGATCGACCGCATTGGCGTCCACAGCGTGCGGCATCGTCGGAACGGCGAAGTTGCCTGTGTAGCGCACAATATTGGAGATGCGCACATCGTCCAGCGCACCGGCGAAGGCGGGGTAACCTGCAAACGCACCCATCTGCACCAGCGGCCCTTGCGTCAACGTCGGGCCGGCGGCGCTGGCGGTGGAAGCCTGCCCGTTGACGAAGGTGCGGATCGCACCGGCGCCGTAGGTAGCGGCGACATGGTGCCAGACGCCCGCCTGCAACGCCGTGGGATGAGTGTTCGATTGCCATCCTTGATTGGTGCGCACCCAGAAGACGATGCGCCCGTTCTCCATCTCCAAAGACCAGCCGCTTTCGTCGTCGCCGCCCAACACGACGATTCCCGTTTGATCGGCCGCAGCGGGCCGCAGCCACATTTCGACGGTCACAGGCCCGCCGCCGACTGTAGCGCCTGCGCTCAGGAAGTCATTCACGCCGTCGAACTGCAGGGCGAAGTTGCCGCCGGGGGCTGACGTGGGCGTTAGCGTTGCGGTTGGCGGAACCGAGGTGGGCGTAGGCGTGGGCGTATCCGTAGGAGTCGGCGTAGGCCCGCTGAATTGGACGCTAACCTGGCGCACCTCAGGCGACTGCAGCACGTTAGAGGAGGCCAAGTCCAGACGATACTGGAAGTAGCGCGCAGGTGGGTTGGTGATGAGGCCGCCGCTCACCGCCGCCCAATCGCTCCAGTTGACGCCGTCCGCCGAGGTGCGCGTGAATGCTGCGACCCCCGTCCCGGCGGGTGTCAGTGCATCAAGCGCCATGGCGTTCCAGGGCGCGCTCTGACCTGCGTCGAACATGCAGGAAGTGTATGAGCCAGCCGAAGGATATTGCCCGACGCGCGCCCAGTCCACGTTCATGGGGCTGGCGCCGAAAATCGTCGGCGTCTGATGGTAGATAAACGCCCAGGTGTTGAGCATGGGCACGCCGGGGATCGTTCCTTGCAGTGCACCGTTGACATAGAAGCGCGATTCAGCCATATCCCACTCGATGCGGAAGACGTGGTACTGCGTCAAGTCAATGGTGGGAATGTCGATGTCGATGAGCGGCTGCGTCTCATTGCCGTCGCGACTGCGGATGTAAGTCGTGTTCGTGTCACGCGTAACGAAGATGCGCAGCGCGCTGTCCGCCGGGAAGGTGCTACCGTAGTAAAGCGGCGCCAGCTCTCGATAGAAGCCAATGTCCGGCCAGCCGGCGTAGCCGCCGTTGACGCGCTGCTGGGCGCGCACCTCGATGAAACGCGGCTGATACGGCTGAAAGTTGATCTGCGACCGCAGCAGCGAGCCGTCGAGCGTCACCGCGCCGTTCGAGACCACGGGCGGCGCAGTGTACCAGGTGTTGGCGTAGCCGATCAGCCAGCGGTTCGTATCGATGGAGGCGCCGTTGAAGTAATCCTCGACCGTAGCCGGCAGGCGCACCTCGCCGCCGTCGGCGTCGCTGATGCTGACCGTGCTTAAGACAGCGCATGGCGCAGCAAACTCGCTCGCAGAGGTCTGGATGAAACCTCCCGGCCCGACGGGGATGAAGGCCGGCGTCGGCGTAAAGGTGGGCGTGTTGGTCGGCGTCGCCGTCGGTGTGTCAGTTGGGGTGTTCGTGGGAGTATTGGTGGGTGTCGCCGTAGGTGTGTCGGTCGGCGTGCCGGTGGGCGTCTCGGTCGGCGTCGGCGTGTTGGTGGCCGATCCGACGGGCGCATTTTGCAACGTGACGCTGCGCACCTCCGGCGAGCGCAACACATCGGTGGTGGTCAGATCGAGGCGATACTGCAGATATTGGCCGGCCGGACTGACGATGGTTGCGCCGCTCGTCTGCGCCCAATCGCTCCAATTCACGCCATCGTTGGAGGTGCGCGTCCAGGCCGTCGCCGCCGCACCCGCAGGGAGGTCGGCGTCGAGCGTCAGCGTCAGCCAGTCGACCGGCTGACCGGCGTCCTGTGCGCAGGAGACAAAGCTGCCACTCGTCGCATACTGTCCGGCGCGCACCCAGTCCACGCGCAGCGGGCTGACCCCATAGGTCGAGGGCATCTGGCTGTAGAGAAAGGCGTAGGTGTCGAGCGCGGCCACGCCGGGCGTCGTCGCCTGCTGCACGCCGTTGACGAAATAGCGCGTCTCTGCGCCGTCCCATTCAATACGGAAAAGATGATATTGCGCCAGATCGACGGTGGGCAGATCGACGCTGTAGTAGGGGCTGGGGCTGACGCCGTCGCGCGCCGCAACATAAAGGGCGCCGTCGGTGCGGGTGATGAAAAGACGAAACGCCGTCGTCGCCGTCGGCGCATTGGGGTCTAGCGGAGGCAGGGCGCGATAGTACCCCAGGTCGACCGGCCCGATTGTGCCGCCGTCGCTGCGCGCCTGTGCACGCGCCTCAAAAAAGCGCGGCTGCGTCCCTGCAAAGCTCATCTGGGAGCGCAGATACACGGCGTCCAGCGTCACCGTCCCATTGGTGACCGTAACAGGCGCCGTATACCAGGTGTTGGCGCTGCCGACGAGCCAGCGACTTCCATCCACCTGCGAGCCGTTGAAGTAATCTTCGAGCGTCGCCGCCAGACGCAACTCGCCGCCGAGCGCATCGCTCACGGTGACGTTCGTTGCGGTGGCGCAGGTGGGAGAAAAATCGGCGGCGACGTCATGCACGATGACGCCGCTCTGCTGCGCCTGCGCCGTTGCGATCGGCAGGATGCGCAGACCCACCAACGCTGCCAGCAACCCCAAGATTGTGGCCAAGGCTCCCAGCTTGCGCATAACGTTCGCATGCATTGCTGCCCTCTTTCTCCAGGCAAACATTCTGTTCTGGCCCGTGTGCGCCATGGATAGGTTCCTTCATTGAATTCGTAAAGGGCGCCGGACACGCCTTCAAGCAGAGCACGCGCTCGCCATGCGCCTGTCGAGCAATGGTGAGTTTGAGGAAACGCCGACGCGCCCAGTCGGCTCCTACTAAGCGTCTGGCACAGCGTATCATGGATTCCAACGTCAACAACTTACAGTTCGCTGACAGTATATTGAGGAATGGAGGCGCACAGATCGGCGCACTTCGGCAAAACAACCCGGCGTCTTGCGCGGTTCGGTTCTGCGCAAATGAAAAGAGCACCCCTCATCGACGCACGCGTTTATAGCGGGCGTTGAACTGTTCGTCGTCGACGATCTCGACCTTGACGGGAATCTTGTAGGCAGCCAGTCGCTCTCGGCAGAAGGTGCGCATACGTTGCCGAAAAACTTGCGCTGGCTCGGGCTGCGCCAGGTTCACGCGAGCGGTGACGATGGCGCCGGTGAGCGGGTGCGGCTCGCCGACGACGACGGCGTCTACGACGTTTTCCATCTGCAACAGCACGCTCTCCACTTCGGCGGGGTAGACCTTCTGGCCGCCGACGTTGATGATCTCGGTCTTGCGGCCCAGAATGCGAATATACTCGCCGTCCACCTCGACCATGTCGTTGGTGTTGAACCAGCCCTCTGCGTCGAAGGGGCTGGGCGCATTGAGGTAGCCCAGCATGGCCGAATGCGCTTTGATCCAGAGCACGCCGTCGACGACTTTGGTCTCGAAGCCTTCGCCGCCCACTTTGACCCAAAGCGAGCCGGAGTCCTTGGATTTGGAGCGCAAAATGCCCAGCTCCGAAAGACCGTAGGTCTGTTGCAGCTTGATGTGCGGGAAGAGCTCGTGCAGGCGGGTCAGCGTGCTTTCCGGCATCACTTCGGTGCCGTAGGTAATCAGCTTGAGCGATGAAAGGTCATAGCGCTCGTATGCGTGCGACATCAACAACAGGTTGAGAAAGGTCGGCGACGTCGGCAACATCTCCGCCTTGTAGCGCTCGATCGCCTGGCAGACGACTTCGGGATCGCGGTCGCGCAGCGAGATCACGACGCCGCCGTTGGAGAGCGTATAGAGCAGCGTGTTGACGCCGCCAATGTGGTCGAGCAGCAAAAAGGTGATGGTGCGCATACGCTGGCGAGGCGTCTTGAACTTTTCGAGCAGCCGCGCAAAATTGTGCAGCGCGGCCTTGCTCTTGCCGGTCGAGCCGGACGAGAAGAGCACCAGCCCAGGGTCGCCTGTCTCGCGCAGCGCAACAATGAGTGCATTGTCCGCCGCGCGGCCGGTGCGCGTGAACTGCCAGCGATCCTGCTCGTCGATATGGACGATCGACTCGACCTGCGCAATTTCCAGAAACTCTTCGCGGTGCGCCTCCACCGCTTTGGTTAAGGGCACGACAATGACCCCGCGTTCGATCAACGCCAACAACAGAGAGACCGCCGCGGGCGAGTAATCGCCCTCCAACGTCACCACCCCGCCAGGAGCGACTCGATGCTCGTCCAGGAAAGCGTTCCAAAAACGCACGCGCTCGAGAAGCTCGCCATAGGAGGTGATGCAATCATTCCAGATCAGCGCAGGCTCCGTCGCCCAACCGGCCATGCGCTCAATCAACCACTGAATATGCTGCCGGTGCATAGACTTTCTCCACTCGGGTCTCGCGCAGCGCAGGCGCCGTCCAGGCCGCTACGCCGTAGATCAGCGCCGCCGCAATTAAGGAAACCGTAAAGCTCGACATCATGCTCACCAGAATCACCGCCGTTGAGCCCAGCACAGAAAAGACGCCGTTGGTGCCCCACGCCCAGGGTACCAACGCGGGCGCAACCTGCCCGACCTCGCGGATGCCGGTGGGGAACGGCATGCCCATGAAGAAAGCCAGCGGCGCAATCAACAAGACGCTGGAGATCACGCGGGCAAGGTCAGATAGCCCCAACAGTGCAGAGAACACGGCAGGCAGCGCCCATACATAGAGCAGGATCAGGGCGGAGACGACCAGGATCGCTTGCGGAAGCCGTGCATTCACTTGCAACAGGCGGCGCCCCAGCAGGCTGCCGCACGCCGAAAAGCACAACATGCTGAAGATCGTCGTCGTGATCGCCAACGTCGGGTAGCCGATGAAGAGCGTGAAGCGCTGGATCAGCACGATCTGCACGAACATGTAGGCCATCCCCAACGCGCTGAAGTAGGCGAGCATTTTGCCGGCGTTGGGCGTCGCCAACCCTGCGCGCTGGTTGCGCCAAAGCGGATAGACGATGAACAAGATGGCAGCCGCCAGGCTAAACCCCAGCATCGTCAGCAAAATGATGTTGCCCATCGGCACGCGCGCGCTCAAGTTTCCGGTGCGCGCCCCTCCTTCCAACAGACGATCCCATTTGAAATAATTGTAGTAGAAAGGATGGTCGTCAGTGACCGGATAGATGTTGAAAGGATAACGCTCCTCAAACACGCGAGGATTGCGCGCCGCAAGATACTGCGCATAAGCGGTGCCGCGCGGGGTAAAAGGATCGTGCAGCACGGTAAAATTGTTCTCCAGCGCCCACGCCTCCAACCGTTTGACCTGAGCCAGGGTGAAGGGCGAGGGTGAGACCAGCAGGTTGATGGCCGACTGCGTATCGTTTTCGATGACGAGAATATGCGCGGCCGGCTCGTCG
This sequence comes from uncultured Caldilinea sp., assembly GCA_937928035.1. GTDB lineage: Bacteria > Chloroflexota > Anaerolineae > Caldilineales > Caldilineaceae > Caldilinea. The sequence goes on from CALFWA010000341.1 coordinate 14,826, forward strand.
AGCCCGCGCCTGCGCAACGCTTCCGCCGCCAGCCCGGTCAGCCGTAGGGTCTCGATCGGCGGGTCGGTGGCCGCACGCGTCCAGGAGAAAACGCCGTTGGGCGTCAGTCGATTCAAGGCCAGCTCGAAGGCCTCGACCGTGTAGAGATAGGACTCGGAGAGGACATAAGCACCCGTGTTGAGCGCAGCGATGTTGTCCAGCCCGATGCCCTGAATCACGTCGAAGCGCTCGCTCGTGCGGGTGAGGAAACTGCGCCCTTCGGCGGTCAACACCTCCGTCTCGCCGGAGGCCAGGTTGCCTGTGAAGTCGGCGTAGCGATTCACCAACAGATCGATGACGTCCGAATTCAGGTCAATCGCCACGATGCGCCGCGCGTTATAGAGCTTCGCCAGCAGAATGTCGATGCCGCCGCCGACGCCCACCAGCAGCGTCGAAGGTTGAGGCTCGCTTAGGAGGTAGGGAGCGCTGATGATGGCATGACGCAGGAAATTGAATTTCGCCAGGTCGCCGTCATACGCAAAAAGCCCCGTCATCGAGGTGCCGTCCAGCGTGACGAAGTTGAGCCGATAGGTTGCATCCTCCCCCTGCTGGGCGAGCCCCCGTTGACTCACGCCGCCTACGATCATCGGCTCGGTCACTTCGACCGCGCGCGTGACGTCCACGCGCGCCACCGGATTCCAGCGCGTGTATTCCGGTCGCTCGGCGCCGCTGGCTTGCAACGCCCAGTGCAACGGTTTGGATTCCGGCACGGGCAGGTAGATCGGCTGCACCAACGAGGCGACCAGCAACGTCGCCTGCGCCGCCGCAGCAAGGCCGGTTGCGATGCGCCACCGCCTATTGACGTCGAAGAGCAACGCCGCTGCAGCCGCCAGCAGAGCCGTCAGCAGAATGGCGCTCGGCGCGCTCAAAAGATGAACCACCCAGATCACGCCGAGCGTGCTGACACCCGCACCCAGCAGATCGGCGAAGTACAGTCGATGCGCGTGATAGGACCACACGCTGAACGCGCTGGCGATCACCAGGCCGCCCAGGGTGAAGGTTGTGAACAGCCCTGCGAAATAGATCGCCAGCCCCGCCAGCGTGCGCGGCAAGTCTTCCATGCGCAAAGGATCGAACTGCACAAAGGAAATGATCGCCAGCATGGCCAGGATGCTCAGACTGAAGGCCAGCGCCAACGGCCCCAGTCGCTCCCGAATCACCTCATGCCGCCACTGCCGCACGGCCAGGAAGACGCCCGCCGCGCCGCCGCCCAACAGCGCCACCCCCACCACCAGATAGGTGAAGTGATGCCAGATCATAATGGAAAAGATGCGGGTGAAGATCACCTGCAACGCCAACACGCTGGCCGAAATCAACGCCACGCCTGCATACATCCAAAATCGCCTCACCCCACACCCCCCAGTGTAATCACCTGACCGGTGATGTAGTCGCTCTCCGGTCGAATAAAGAAGTCGATCACGTTCGCCACATCTTCAAAGCGCCCTAGCCGTTTGATGGCGAGCCGCTCGATGATGGCGTCGATCTTTTCCTTCGGCACATTGCGGATCAGATCGGTCTCGATCGGCGTCGGCGCCACGACGTTGGCCGTGATGCTATAGGGAGCCACCTCCCGCGCCAGAATCTGCGTGAAGGTGACCACGGCGCTCTTCGAGGCGGCATAGAGAGCCTCGCCCTCCAGCCGCAACGGCACGGCCACCGTGCTGATATTGACGATGCGGCCGTAGCGGCGACGCTGCATCAGCTTCACTGCCTCCCGGCAGAGCAAAAAGACGCCCTGCATGTTGGTGGCGAAGATGCGCTCGGCGGTGGCGGCCGGCGTCAGCAGCACGTGGTTCATCGAGGCAACGCCGGCGTTGTTGATCAGCACGTCGAGCCGGCCGAACTCTTTGCCGATCGCCGCCATCATCTTGCGCACGCCCGCCTCGTCGGTGACGTCGACGCAGAAGTGTCGGTAGCGCTCCAGCGACCAGTCCGGCTCGCTGCGGCTGCAACCGACCACCTGTGCGCCGCGGCGAACGTAATGCTCCGCCAGAAAACGTCCGATGCCTTTGCGTGCGCCGGTGACCAACACCACAGAGCCTTCCATCACCCTTGCTCCGCCGCCAGCTGCATCACATAGTCGGCCAGCGTCGCCACCGAGAGGAAGGGGCTGCGCGTCTGTGACATGGCGCGGTCGTCCGCCAGGACTACGACCAGGTCGAAGGTTTCCTCCAGCCGCTGCTCCACCTCGACGATCAAGGTCACCAGCCCCATCGAGTCGAGCGCCGCCGAGCGTCCGATCAGCCGCGTGGTTTCATCCAGCGCAGGCAATTCCTCCACGCCCTGGCTTTCCAGCACATCGCGCAAGGCGGAGAGAATGACGTTCACCACTTCGCTTCGATTCAAATTTACCGTTGTGCTCTGCATAAATATCCTCTGCGTCAATGTCTTGTCTGTGTAAAAATATGGCTGCTCCGTCGGGTTTCGCTTGCAGGCGCCCGGCGCGCCGCCGACGGCGCCACCCACGACAAATCGCCGCATCCTGTCATGGGGTGCGGCGGCGATACAGCTCGAATTGCCCCAACGTCTCGACCCGTTCATAGTTGGCCTGCTGCAGCCGCTCCACCGGATAAACGTTCACCCACCGGCTAAACTCGCCGATCAGCACAAAGTCCGGCGCCAGCTCGGTGAAATCATACAGTTCGGCGACGGGCGTTTCACCCAGCCACACCTGGCGCACAGCGCGGTTGAGCAGCAACTGCGGCGGGTAGTGATAACGGTGGTCGGTCAAAAAGCCCATCTGCGGCTCCCAGGTCTCGACCAGGGCGTCGAGTGGAACCTCCCGGTTCATCACTGCGGCCATCCGCGTTGAATCATCCGGCGGCGCAGAGGCGATCGTCCACGTCAGCCGCG
>CALFWA010000342.1 GCA_937928035.1 uncultured Caldilinea sp.
ACGGAGGTGCCGGCGAATCTTCAACAACACCGACCTTCGTCCAAGTTTTTCCAAACGGAGCCACTATGTATTCGTTCGACATGACGCCGGAACAGAAAATGTTGGTGGACACGGTCCACAAATATGCAGAGAAGAATCTGCGCGCCGTTTATCGCGAGGCGGAAGAGTCTAAGCAGACGCCGGAGAAGGTTGTGCAGATGGGCTGGGAGCTGGGGCTGTTGCCCGGCCTGATCGACGCCCAGTATGGCGGCTATGGGGAATATTCGGCGCTGACCAGCGCTCTCTATCTGGAAGAGATGGCATGGGGCGACCTGGGCATTACGCTGCACCTGCTGACGCCCAACCTTTTCGCCATCCCCATTGCTCAGTTTGGCACAGACCAACAAAAAGCGCAGTATCTTTCGATGTTCTGCGGGGATGCTTTCCCGCGCGCCACCGCCGCCATCGTCGAGCCGGTCGTGCAGTTTGACCCGGCGGAGTTGCGCACCACCGCAGAGAAACGGGGCGACGAGTACGTCATCAACGGCAAGAAAACCTATGTTCCCCTGGCCAAACAGGCTGAGCTTTTCCTCGTCTACGCCCAGGAAAACGGCGTCACGCAGGCGTTTATTGTCCCCGGGAACGCAGGCGGCGTGAAAGTCGGCAAGCGCGTGAAGTTGATGGGCGTGCAGGCGCTGGAGATGTACGAAGTCGAGTTCGAGAATGTCGCCGTCCCGAAAGCCAATCGATTAGGTGGGCTGAAAGGCATTCGCCTCCAACGCCTGTTGACGTTGAGCCGCATTACGCTCGGCGCACTGGCGGTGGGCGTTGCACGTGCAGCCTATGAATACGCGTTGAACTACGCCAAAGAGCGCGTGGCCTTCGGCGAGCCGATCGCCCACCGCCAGAGCATCGCTTTCATGCTCGCCAACATGCGCATCGAAATCGAGGCGACGCGGCTGATGGTGTGGGAAGCCGCCTACAAATATGATACTGGTGAAGATGCCACCAAAGCCGCCTACCTGGCCAAGACCTATGCAGACAAGATGGTGCTTGAGGTGACCGATGGCGCCGTGCAGGTGTTGGGCGGACATGGTTACATCCGTGATCATCCGGTCGAGCTATGGCTGCGCAACGGTCGCGGCTTTGCGACCCTAGACGGGGCAGTAGTTGCGTAATCGGGTGAATAGAGGTCTCACACTTCGGTTAAGAGGAATTAAAACAATGCCAATCGAATTTAAGCTGCCGGAATCGATCGAACGTCAACTGCGCGATGTGCAGGTCATCGCCGAGCACGTGATGCGGCCAGACAGCCGGTATTTGGACGAGCATGAGCATGAACGGCCGTGGCGTTATATCCATGCCATGTGGCCCAGGATGAAAGAAATGGAGCGCGCCAATATCGCCGCTGCGAAAAAGCGCGCCCTCAAAAAGCAAGAAGCGCTGCGCGCAGCGCAGACGAACGGCCATGGCGTGGCGGTGGCGGAGGCGCCGCCCGCTGAAGAGGAGCAGGAGCGCGAAAACATCGCCAATCTCTCGCTCATTCATATGATCGAAATGCTCAGTTGGGGCGACGCCGGCATCTATCTATGCATTCCCGGCGGCGCGCTGGGCGGCGCAGCCATCCAGGCGGTGGGCACGCCGGAGCAGATCGAACGCTTCCTCACGCGCTACACCGAAGGGGAGCCGAAATGGGGGGCCATGGCCATGACCGAACCCCAGGCCGGCTCCGACACCAGCAACATCCAGACGACGGCGACCTTTGATCCGGAGACTCAGGAGTGGATTCTCAACGGCCAGAAAATCTTCTGCACCAACGGGAAATTGGCGCTTGAAGAGTCGGATGGATTGGTGGTGGTCTGGGCGACGGTGGATAAAAAGGCGGGCCGCGCCGGAATGAAACCCTTTGTCGTCGAGGCGGGCACGCCGGGGGTCGTCGTGGCCAAGGTCGAAGAGAAGCTCGGCATCCGTGCTAGCGACACCGCCACAATCATCTTTGACAACGCCCGCATTCCGGCGGACAACATCCTCGGCGACGCCGAAGTTAAAACGGGCGTAGGCGATAAAGGCTTCAAGGGCGCAATGAAAACCTTCGACGCCACGCGACCGATTGTCGCCGCCAGCGCCATCGGCGTCGGCCGCGCCGCCTTTGAGTTCACGCGTGACACGCTGGCTAAAGAAGGCGTCAAGATGGAATACGGCAAGCCGCGCTGGAAGTTGAGCGCCGTCCAGGCGGACCTCCTTGAGATGGAGGCGCAATTGCGCGCTGCCTGGCTGCTCACGCTCAAGGCCGCCGCACTTCTGGACGCTCGGAAGGAAAACAAACTGGAATCCTCCATGGCGAAGGTCAAGGCCGGCCGCGCGGTGACGATCGTGACGCAAAAAGCGGTGGAATTGCTCGGCCCCCTCGGCTACAGCACCGAATTCCTGGTCGAAAAGTGGATGCGGGACGCCAAGATCAACGACATCTACGAGGGCACCGGCCAGATCAACACGCTGATTGTTGCGCGCGAAATCCTCGGATATACGCGCAACGAGCTGAAATGAGGCATGGCGCCTCCATCTCTCCGTGCAGCCAACGAGAAGCGATTGGAGGGTGCGGAAGCCAGATCGGTTCCGCACCCTCTGTCTCGGAGACAGAAAAGTTTGCCGCACTTGCGTTGTGTGTAGTCTCTTCTCATCGCATCAAGCAACCTTGTAGGCGCTGCTCGTAGCTGCGCTTCTTTATGTTGTTGGGGACGCCAGGTTTGTCGAAACGTGGGGCTGCAGGCCTCGCTCCGATCGCTGTCAGAATGATTCCGCCAAAGCGTCGGGTTGAAATCTCCCATCGCGTATTGTTCCTTCCCGCCTTTTGTGAATATTTTTCATTGCAACCCGGAATTTTGTGATATACTGTATGCACACAATTGCATAGCAACGCCATACACACTGTGAGAGAGAATCGGTTTAAACCCGGTCGCCGAAGGTGCAAGCTGCGCAGCTCGCCACGGCTGCACGGTGACACTCTCAGGCAAAAGGATCGCAGTGTGCTGGCAACTCTGGAAAGAGCGGGGGACAACGCTGACCGCCGCCACCCACGGGGCAAGCCGGTCGATCCCGGTCAATCTCTCAGGTCAAGGACAGAGGCAACGGGCATCTCTTTCGAGGCGCCCGTTTTTTGTTCTAAGTTACATAGGCGCCACAGCGTTGCTGCACTTCATTTTTGATGGTGAGAACATTTGATAGTGAGAACGCGTTGATTCTGGACAAAGGAGAATCCGATCATGCCGCACTTCGATCCGATTGAACTGCTCAAGCCCCTGGATACATTTCCTCGACGCCATCTCGGCCCCTCGCCTTTCGACATCGAGCGCATGGTGGAAGTGTTAGGCGTCGAGAGCCTCGATGCGCTGATCGATGAGGCCGTCCCGCCGCAGATTCGGCTGCAAGAGCCGCTACGTCTGGAGCCGCCGCGCAGCGAGTCCGAAGTATTGGCCGAACTGCGCAGCCTGGCCAGTCGCAATCGCGTTTACCGTTCTTTCATCGGCATGGGATACTATGGAACGCTGACTCCTGGCGTGATCCAGCGCAACATCCTGGAAAACCCCGGCTGGTATACGCAATATACGCCCTACCAGGCCGAGATTGCGCAGGGGCGGCTCGAGGCGTTGCTGAACTTTCAGACCATGGTCATCGACCTAACCGGCATGGCCATCGCCAACGCCTCGCTGCTTGACGAGGGCACCGCCGCAGCCGAGGCGATGACGATGGCCAAGCGCGCCCAGAAGCGCGGCCACACCGGCAACGTCTTCTTTGTGTCGGAAAAATGCCATCCACAGACGATCGACGTGGTGCGCACGCGCGCCGAGCCGCTCGGCTACACGGTCGTGGTGGGGGACCACGCGAGCTACGACTTCGGCGACCGGACTTTCGGCGCGTTGGTGCAATATCCCGACACTGAAGGAACGATCCACGATTTCAGCGCCTTCTGTGCACGCGCCCACGCTGCGGGCGCGCTGGTCGTCGTCGCCACCGATCTGCTGGCGTTGACGTTGTTGACGCCGCCTGGCGCGTTCGGCGCCGACATCGCCGTCGGCAGCGCCCAACGCTTTGGCGTGCCGATGGGCTTCGGCGGGCCGCATGCGGCGTTCATGGCGACGCGAGAAGAGTTCAAGCGGTTGATGCCGGGACGGTTGGTGGGCGTCTCGATCGACGCAGAAGGCAACCCCGCTCTGCGCCTCGCCTTGCAGACGCGCGAACAGCATATTCGTCGCGACAAAGCGACCAGCAACATCTGCACAGCGCAGGTGCTCCTGGCGGTGATGGCCTCTATGTACGCCGTCTATCACGGTCCGCAAGGGCTAACCGCCATTGCGCAGCGCATTCACCTGCTGACCGAGCTGCTGCGCACTCGACTGCGGACATTGGGCTACACCGTCAATGCTGGGCCGATTTTCGACACCCTCAAGATCAGCGGCGGGCCGCACACGCAGGAGCAAATCGAACGGTTGGCGCGCGCCAATCAGATCAACCTGCGCTTCTACGCCGACGGCGGCGTGGGCGTCTCGCTCGACGAGCCGACCACCGTTAAAGAGTTGCAGGTGTTGCTCGAAATCTTCGGCGATGACGGCGCAACCGACCTGGAGGCGCTGGCGCGCCCAATAGACCTGGCCTATCCGGCGCCTTTGGCGCGCAGCAGCGCTTTCTTGACGCATCCGGTCTTCAACAGTTATCACACCGAACATGAGATGTTGCGCTACATCAAGCGGTTGGAGTCGCGCGATCTCTCGTTGACGCACTCGATGATTCCGCTTGGCTCCTGCACGATGAAGCTCAACGCCACCACCGAGATGTTGCCCGTCACCTGGCCGGAGTTCGCCAACCTCCACCCCTTTGCCCCGCTCGACCAGGCGCAGGGTTATCTAGAGTTGTTCCGGAGGCTTGAGCGATGGCTGAAGGAGATCACCGGCCTCGACGCAGTCTCGCTGCAGCCGAACGCCGGCTCGCAAGGCGAGTACGCCGGCCTGCTGGTGATCCGCGCGTACCATCGTTCACGTGGGGAAGGGCATCGCAACGTCTGCCTCATCCCTTCATCGGCGCATGGCACAAATCCGGCCAGCGCGGTGATGGCAGGCATGGAGGTGGTCGTGGTGGCGTGCGACCGCAACGGCAACATTGACGTCGAGGATCTGCGCGTCAAGGCCGACGCCTACGCTGACCGCCTGGCCGCGCTGATGGTCACCTATCCATCGACGCATGGCGTCTTCGAGGCCGCCATCCGCGAGATCTGCGATATCATCCACGCCCGCGGAGGACAAGTGTACATGGACGGCGCCAACATGAACGCGCAGGTCGGCCTGACCAGCCCGGCGGCTATCGGGGCGGACGTCTGTCATCTCAACCTGCACAAGACGTTTACGATCCCTCACGGCGGCGGCGGGCCTGGGGTTGGCCCCATTTGCGTGGCTGCGCATCTGACGCCTTTCCTGCCCGGCAGTGCGGTCGTTTCAGGCGTCGGCGGGGCGCATTCGGTCGGTTCGGTTGCGGCGGCGCCGTGGGGCAGCGCCGGCATCCTGATGATCCCCTACGCCTACATCGCCATGATGGGCGCCGAAGGGTTGACCCAGGCCACCAAGGTCGCCATCCTAAACGCCAACTACATTGCTGCGCGGCTCGACCCTTACTTCCCGGTGCTGTACAAAGGCGAACATGGCCGCGTAGCGCACGAATGCATTATCGACCTGCGGCCACTCGAACATGAAACAGGCGTCACCGCCGAGGATGTGGCGAAGCGCTTAATGGACTTCGGCTTCCACGCGCCGACGCTCTCCTTCCCGGTGCCGGGCACATTGATGATCGAGCCGACCGAAAGCGAATCACTGGCGGAGCTGGAGCGTTTCTGTCAGGCGATGATTCAGATTCACGCTGAGATTGTCGCCGTGCGCGACGGACGCAGCGACCCGCAGAACAACCCGCTCAAACATGCGCCGCACACCGCCGCCGTCATCGCCGGAGCGTGGGATCGCCCCTACAGTCGGGAACAGGCCGCTTTCCCAGCGCCCTGGGTGCGCGAACGCAAATTCTGGCCCTACGTCTCGCGCATCGACAACGTTTACGGAGACCGCCATCTGGTCTGCGCCTGTCTGCCTATGGAGGCGTATGCCAAGGAGGCCGGTTGATAAGGCGGCGGACAGCCTTGTCTCGCCGGAGGTGAAGAGCCTGTCGGCGCCTTTGACAACGCCAGGTGCGGCTTATAGCTGCGCTTCCCTGAGTTTCCCAATGCCTCGCAGGCCCTCACCCCCCCTGCCCCTCTCCCAGGGGGTGAGGGCCTGGACTTGCGGGGCCGTCGAGAACGTACGGCTGGGAGCCGCATCTACCATCATCGCCCCTGACCGTAGCCTGACCTGACGCCCGGCAGAGCGAAGAGAACAAACCGGTCTCCATGGGCCGCCTCCTCTTACCAGGCGTCGGATTCTAGCCGGCGTGTGGATCGACAACCCTTCAAGCTCGTAAAATTTTTCACAAACCTGGTCATCTGGCTATTCAACGAAGCCGCAAAGTTTGCTACACTTAAAAACACAAAACTCCCGCAGCGGGCGGGGGTAATCGGGCGTGCGCAGCTCTTGGTCGATCCTCCAGGAAAAGCGCCGCCAGAAGGAGGACTCGGCAACGGCGCCGGTCGTACTCTGCGCATATCCCACCGATTTCGCTGTGTACGCGGCGTCTGCGTTGGTTTCATCCATCGAGGACGCCGTTTTTGTATGGGTCGGCCTGGGTTCATCTCCGCCGGGAAAGGAGGAAAGCGCCATGCAATGGGAGCCGATTCATAAGACCCCACAGATGTTGCGGGTTCCGCCCAATCTTGTCAACTATGAAGAGACCTATCGCACGTTCACCTGGGAACGCGTCGAGCGCATGTTGGACGGGTTGCCTAACGGACAGGGGCTGAACATCGCCCATGAAGCGGTGGATCGCCACGCTCGCGGCGCAAGGTGCAACCATCTGGCGCTGCGCTGGCTGGGCAAGGATGGCGACGTGCGCGATTTCACCTACGCCGATCTGGCCGAGCAGAGCAACCGCTTTGCCAACGTTTTGCGCAGGCTGGGCGTAGGCAAAGGGGAGCGCGTCTTCGTGTTGGCAGGCCGCATCCCCGAGCTCTACATCACTGTGCTGGGGACGCTCAAAAACGTCAGCGTGCTCTGTCCGCTCTTCTCCGCATTTGGGCCAGAGCCGGTCGAACAGCGGCTGAAGATCGGCGAGGGAAAAGTGCTGGTGACCACCGAGCGCCTCTTCCGGCAACGCAAGATCGCCGAGATGTGGGAACGGCTGCCGTCGCTGGAGTTCGTGCTGCTGACCGACGCCAAAAGCCACGTCAACGAGGATGTGCTGTCGCTGCCGCGGCTGATGGAGGAAGCCTCGCCAGAATTCACGATCCCGCCCACCGATCCGGAGGACATGGCGCTGCTGCACTTCACCAGCGGCACGACCGGGCGGCCCAAAGGCGCCATCCACGTCCACAAGGCGGTCTATATGCACTACATGACCGCGTTCTACGCCCTCGACCTGCACCCGGAGGACATCTACTGGTGCACCGCCGACCCCGGCTGGGTGACAGGAGTCTCCTACGGTATCAGCGCGCCGCTCTGCCACGGCGTGACCATGATCGTCGATGAAGCCGAATTCGACGCCGAACGCTGGTATCGCATCCTCGAGGGGCAGAAGGTCACCGTCTGGTACACGGCGCCGACCGCCATCCGCCGCCTGATGCGCATGGACATCGAACCGCTCGAGCAGTACGACCTCAGCAACCTGCGCTTCATCGCCAGCGTGGGCGAGCCGCTCAACCCGGAGGCTGTGGCGTGGAGCATGAAGAAGCTCCATCTGCCCATCCACGACAACTGGTGGCAGACCGAGACCGGCGGCATCATGATCGCCAACTTCGCCGCCATGGACATTCGCCCCGGCTCGATGGGCAAGCCGTTGCCCGGCGTAGAGGCCGCCATCGTTGAAAAGCTGGAGGACGGCCACGTGCGCGTCGTGACCGAGCCGAACGTCGAAGGGCAT
>CALFWA010000343.1 GCA_937928035.1 uncultured Caldilinea sp.
CGACCGCGCACGACCTTCATAGTCGGCCTCCGCGGCCCATGCTGATCATGTTGCGCCTCGACGATCAAGCCCAGGTCATTCATCTGCAATTATTGCAATTTCCCAATTGGGATATTTGGGATACTCACGTTGCGCAGTCCGGCGACTCGGTCGGCGTCAGCGCTTGCAAATTCCTCATCCCCTCACTCTAACCGCCGAAGGCGCCGCAGGAAGTCTGGGTGAGATAGTTAACCACCAAGACGCAAAGGCACAAAGGACACTCAAAAGAAGAGAGGGAAAGCCATCAAATCCTCGTGTTTTTTGGTTTCTTTTCACCCCCGTTCTGGACGCCAGTGCGGAGCCTGCTTTGGCTGCTGCGTGTGACGACGTTGGCGAGCCTGCTCGTAATGGCTTCGCCTAGGCAGCGGCCTTGGTCAGCTGCTGCAGTGGCAGACGGCGAATGCGCAAGGTGTGGGGGCGCATGACGCAGCGATGGACTACGCCTACGACGTCGAGAACCGCCTGGTGGGGGGGTGAGCGGGGCGGCGAGCGCCGGCTTCGTTTACGACGGCGACGGTCAACGGCGTCACGACCTACTACGTGGGCGACTCCTAGAGATTATTTCAGGATATAGCGCGTGCCGCGTTTGTCGCCGATCTTAAGCAGGATGCCGCGCGTGACCATGTCGGCCAGGTCGAGGCGCAGTGTTTCGGCGCCAACGTGCGGGCAGAGCTGGCGATATTCGCTGTTGGTGATGGCGCCGTGTTGTTGGACATATTCAAGCGCTTTGAGCTGGCGCTCGTTCATGTTGCTTTCCCAGGGCTGCGCCGCACGCGCCTGGTCGCGAGCATTGTAGAGGATGACGGTGAAGCGATGGCCGGGGCATTCAAATTTAGGCGGCGGATGACCGGCCTTGACCATGTCCTCGATCATGCGGTCGATGCCCAAGCCTAGCTCTTCAATGTATCCCCACTGATAGAGGCCGTTGACGATGCGAGGATTGCGGCTGTAGTGCTCTTCGACCAGATTTTCCAGCGTGATGTGCGCAGGCAGTCCGCCGGGGCTGGTGACCTCCATGCGGTCGGTGTACATGCGGATTTCAATGCCGCGGCCGGTGATGCGATAGTCGCGGTGCGCTACAGCGTTGACAAGCGCCTCGCGCACAGCAGTGGAAGGATATTCCGTCTCTTCATGGCGCTGTAGACCGCGCACCACTGCGCGCTTGTCCATCTCTTCCCAGATGACGCGCCAGGCGCGGTCGATGATGAGTGGCAAGGCGCCGGTGAACTCCTCGCGACGGCCATAGCCGAGCGCGCCTTCCGGGCCTCGCGGTTGGGTGTCGGAGAATTTCACGAAAACGGCGCGGCTTTGGGGCATGAAGAGCTGCGGCTCTTTGCCGAAGAGCAAGAGACCGGAGACCGTCGGGACGCGATCCGCTGTCAGCGCTCCGATCTGCTGCAACAGCTTGTCCTTAGGCAAGATCGCCTGGCGAGGGTTGCGCTTCTGACGGCGCTCCAGGTATTCGTCAATGATGTCGTCGTCCAGGTCGTCGCGCGTGGCGCCGGCCACGGGTTGCAGCTCAAAATCGCCGACCGGGCGACTGGCCATCAGCCGCTCGATCTCTTCGCCGCTGGCTGGGACGTTTTCCGCCCCGCGCCGCACAAGCACGCGACCGTCCTCCAACGCGTGCAGCTCGGCGCTGCGTTCGACGCGCACGATGGCGACGGCGCCACCCGCCAGCTCGCGCTGCTGCCAATCCACCGTACGCACCGGAGGGCGACACATCCGCTCCGCCGCGCGCACGGCGTCGGCCAACTCATCGTCGGTCATGAAATCCCCCACCGCGCCGTCGGCGTCGACGCCCAGCACCAACCAGCCCCCTTCGCTGTTGGCGAAGGCGACCAACGTCTCTGCGATCAGCGCCGGCTGACGAGAGGGGATGTAGGCCCATTGGTAGCCTGGCTTCTGGAGCAGCGTCGCGAAGGAGGCCGACATATCACTCCAAGTCGAAAGAAGATGCTTCCCCAACGGCTGCGACGCCTTCGCCGGACGGCTCGACGCCGGTTTCGCCTGTCCCGTCTCCGCCGTTCAGGGCGAGGTCTACGCCGGTTTCGCCGCCGTCGTCGACTCCGCGATTCAGGTCGTCGTGCGTCATCACCGCCACGGCGGCCACGCTGTCGCCGTCAAGCAGGTTGACAACGCGCACGCCGCGCGTCATGCGGCCAGCGACGCGAATGCCGCTGACCGGCGTGCGCAACACGATGCCGTTGGCGGTCATGACGGTGATCTGGTCGCGCGGCTCCACCACGCGGGCAGCCACGATCGGTCCGATCTCCTCCAGGCGCGTGTAGTCGGTCGCCCAGATGCCTTGTGTGTAACGGCCGTGGACGCTATATTCGCGCAGGGGGGTGCGCTTGCCGTAGCCCTGTGCGTGGATCACGAGCAGGTCGGCGTGGGGTTTGACGACATCGAAGCCCACCACCTCATCGCCGTCGCCTTGCAGGCGGATCGCCATCACGCCCGCCGCGGTGCGGCCCATGGGGCGGACATCCTCCTCGTTGAAGCGAAGCGCGCGTCCGCGGCGGGTGACGACGATGAAATCCTCGCCGCCTTTGGTAAGCCGCGCCCAGTCCAGTGAATCTCCCTCCTCCAGGGTCATGGCGATCAGACCGGTGGAGCGGATGTTGGCGAAGGCGTTGAGGTCCATGCGCTTGATGCGCCCTTGTCGCGTCAGCAGGGTAATGTACTCCGCCATCTCGAAATCAGGCACGACGAGCATGGTCGTCACCGTTTCGTCCGGCATGAGGTTGAGCACGTTGGCGATGTGCATGCCGCGCGAAGTGCGGTTGCCTTCGGGCAGTTCATAGACGCGGCTGGAATAGACGCGGCCTTTATTGGTGAAGAACAGGATATGGTCGAGCGTGCGGGCAAAGAGCAGATCGACCACTTCGTCTTCATTGCGCGTGGTCATGCCTTTTACGCCGCGCCCTCCGCGATTCTGGGCGCGGAAGGACTCCACGCTCATGCGTTTGATATAGGCGCCAGCGCTGTAGCTGATCAGCACGTTGTCCTGGGCGATCAAGTCTTCGTCGCTGAAATCGCCGTTGGCGTCGTGGACGATGAGCGTGCGCCGCGGGTCGCCGAAGCGTTCTTTCAGCGACAGGATGTCCTCCCGAATCAGACCGCGGATTTTTTCCGGGTGCGCAAGCAGGTCTTCGTAATAGGCGATGCGCGCCAGCGTCTCTTGATATTCGTCCTCGATCTTCTGACGTTCGAGCGCAGCCAGGCGGCGCAGTTGCATGTCAAGGATCGCCTGCGCCTGCACCTGCGACAGCCCGAAGCGCTCCATGAGCGCAGTGCGAGCGGCGTCGGCGCTTTCGCTCTGGCGAATAGTGGCGATCACCTCGTCCAGGAATTCGAGGGCGATGCGCAATCCTTCCAGGATGTGAGCGCGCTCGCGCGCCCTGGCAAGCTGGAACTGCGTGCGCCGCGTCAACACATCGAAGCGATGTTCGATGTAGACGACCAGGGCGCGGCGCAGACTCAGGGTCACAGGTTCGCCGTTGACCAGCGCCAGCATGTTGACGCCGAAGGAAGTCTGCAGCTGCGTCTGTTTGAAGAGACGGTTGCGCGCTTTTTTAGGCGCCGCGCCGCGCTTGAGTTCGATGACGATGCGCATACCCGTGCGGTCGGACTCATCGCGGATGTCGCTGATCATGTCGAGCTTGTCCTCGCGCACCAGCTCGGCCATGCGTTCGATCAGGTTGGATTTGTTGACCTGATAGGGGATCTCGGTGACGATGATGGCGAAACGCCCGCCGCGCAGCTCTTCGATGGTGGTTTTCGCCCGCACCAAAATTTTGCCGCGGCCGGTGGCGAAGGCCTGCTTGATGCCTTCCGAGCCGAGGATGATGCCGCCGGTCGGGAAGTCCGGCCCTTTGACGAACTGCATCAGCTCTTCCAGGCCGATCTCGTTGCGGCGCTCCCAGTTGTTAATAACATAGGCGACGGCGTCGGCGATTTCGCCGAGGTTGTGCGGCGGAATGTTGGTGGCCATGCCGACGGCGATGCCGCTCGTGCCGTTGACGAGCAGATTGGGCAGCATGGCGGGCAGGACGGTCGGCTCCTGCAGGCTGTCGTCGAAGTTGTTGGTCCAGTCCACCGTGTCCATGTCGATGTCCTGGAGCATGGTCTCGGCGATGCGCGAGAGTCGCGCCTCGGTGTAACGCATCGCCGCCGGGCTGTCGCCGTCGATTGAGCCGAAGTTGCCCTGACCATCGACCAGGCAATAGCGCAGGCTGAAGTCCTGCGCCATGCGCGCCATGGCGTCGTAGACCGCGGAGTCGCCGTGCGGATGATATTTGCCGAGCACTTCGCCGACGATGCGGGCGCTCTTCTTGTAAGGGCTGGTCGGCCCCAACCCCATGTCGTGCATGGCGTACAGGATGCGCCGATGCACGGGCTTCAGGCCGTCGCGGGCGTCGGGCAACGCGCGCGCCACGATTACGCTCATGGCGTAATCGAGGTAGGCGGTGCGCATCTCCTGCTCGATCAGGACGTTGCGCACGTTGCCGATATGGAAGTTGTCGCCGTTTATTGCTGCGCCGTTGCCGGTGACGCCTGTTGCTCCGCTCCCTCCTTTAGACGCCCCGCCCACAGCGCCGCCGTTGGCGCCGGAGTCAGACGAGTCGTTGCGAGGAAAATCCAAATTGTCATCCATCCAAAAGGCTCCTGCACCTCAACCGTGATCTCTGTCTTCAGCATCAAATTATACCCGATTTGACGCCGTCAGCCTAACCTGGATGGACTTGTATCCTCTATACAACTGAGCTTTATATGATCGGCTTGCGGTTTACAATCGGTTGGCAGATCGTTTGAGCTGGCCGGCCATCCACTCCAAATAGCTGGCGCCGCCTGCGACGATGGGCGTCGCCAAAATTTCCGGCACATCATAGGGATGGAGCTGCTGGATCAGGCCGCTCAATTCCGAGAAGAGGTCGCTGCGGCTCTTGATCACGAGCATCCATTCTTCGGCGTTCTCGATGGTGTCATTCCAGTGATAGACGCTGGAGATCGGCCCGATGATCTGTGCGCAGGCCGCCAGCCGTTCGCCGACGACGGCGCCGGCGATGTTTTGCGCATCTTCTTCGCTGTCTACGGTGGTGATGACTTGAATAAAGTCCGCCATAATCCTCTTTCAACCTCTCATGCTTCATCCATGGCAATCACAAAGGCAATCGCCTGCGTGCGGTGATGACTTAAGCTGATCGACCAGGTGGTCAGCCCCAGTTCGGCGGCAAGTGCAGCCGCTGCGCCATGCAGATGCAGCGTCGGCGCGCCTCGTTCGTCGCGCAGCACTTCGATGTCCGTCCACCCCACGCCTTCGCGCCAGACGCCAACGCCGAGCGCCTTGGCAACGGCTTCCTTGGCGGCAAACCGCGCGGCCAGCGACTCGACGCGCTCGCCGCAGCAGGCTCGCTCTGCCTCGGTGTAGACGCGGCGCAGGAAGCGCTCTCCATGCGCCTCAATGGCGGCGCGCACCCGCTCAATCTCAATGATGTCTACGCCGGTGCGCACCATTGGCAGTCCATCCTTGGCGGCAATGGAAGCCTGCACTATTCCTGCAAGGCGTCGAGTTCGTCTGCATCCGGCCCCGCAATCGAGACTACGCAGCGCTCCGGCTGGAGGTGCTCCGTCGCCACGCGCTGCACATCCTCTGCAGTGACGCCGTAAATCAGCGATGGATAGCGCTGGAGGTAGTCCAGCCCCAGGTCGTGCCACGCCATGCTGAGCAAGGTGGAGGCGACGCCTTCGTTGGTCTCCAGCGTCAACGGCGCGACGCCGGTGAGATACGCCTGGCTGTCGGAAAGCTCCTCCGGGCTGACCGGCTCCGTGCAGAGGCGTCTGAATTCATCGAGAATGCTTTCGACTGCGGCTTCGACGTCCGCAGGATTGACGCCGGCCGCAGCGAACCAGACGCCGTCCTCCTGTTCGGCGATGAAGGTGCTGTAGCAGTAGTACGCCAGCCCTTGCTGCTCGCGCACGCGCTCGCCCAACCGCCCCATCATGCCGAATTGTCCGAGGATGGAGTTGGCCACGCGCACGGCGTAAAAGTCGGGGTCGCGACGGCGCACGCCGTAGGCGCCGATGACGATGTCGCTCTGCACCTTTCCGGGCAGGCTTGCATGCAGTCGACGCCCGCCGTCGATGCGCACGCGTTCGATCGGCGACGGGGGGACGAGGGGCGCCTCCCAGTCTCCGAACAACTCGCCGATCACGTCCACGGCGCGTTGCGCCTCGACGTCGCCGGCAATCGCCAGCACGGCGCCCTGCGGCGAAAAATAGCGCCGATGGAAATCGACCATGTCCTGCCGCTTCAATGCGGCCACGGTCTCCAGATACCCCTCCGTCATGCGCCCGTACGGATGGTTGCGTCCAAAGAGGGTTTCGTTGAACCGTCGCGCGGCGACGCTGGCCGTATCCTGTTCCCGCTCCTGAATGCGCACCAACTTCATCTGGCGCAGCCGCTCGATGTGCTCTTCGGGAAAGGTGGGACGTCGCATCAGGTCGGCCAGCAACGCCAGCAGACGTTCAAAATCCTCGGACAACGAGGTGAGGGAGAAATCCGTGCTGTGGATGTCGGCGGAGGCGGTGAGCGAGGCGCCCACGTTTTCGACTGCGGCGTTGAAGGCGTCGTAGTCATAGCGCTCGCTTCCGCGCGTGAGCATGTTGGCGACAAAGGCCGCCAACCCCGCTTGGTGCGGCGCTTCGTGCGCAGAGCCGACACGCAGCGAGCCTTGCAGCGCGACCACCGGCGAGGCGTGATTTTCCCGCACCAAGATCGTCACTCCGTTGGACAACGTCGTCTGAAAAATGGTTTCCGGGCCGGGCAGCGTAGTGGCATAGGCGTTCACTCCTGCACCTCCCTCTCAGGGATATAGTAGCCCACCGTCTGGCTACGACGTTGCAGGTACAAAGCGGCGACGCGCTGCACATCTTCAGCTGTAACCGCCTGCAGCCGCTCGCTCCAGTTCGCCAGCCAGTCCAGCGTAGCGACGACCTGGCTGAAGCCCAGCCAATACGCCTCATAGGTGACGCTTTCGCTGCTGTAGGCGAACTGCGCTCGCGTCTGTTTGATGGCTTTTTCCATTTCGGCTGCGGTCACGCCATGCCGCTGGATGGCTTCCAGTTCGCTCCAGATCGTCTCTTCGACCGCCCGATGTTCGACGCCGGGCGCCAGCGTTGCGCTGATCGAGAAGAGGCCCGGGTCGACGGTGGGGCCGAAGCTGGTGGCGACATCCACGGTGAGCTGCCGCTCCACCAGCGCGCGGTAAAGGCGGTTGCTGCGGTTGTTGGCGCTGCCGCCGAAGAGCCCCATGCCCTTGGCGCCGCCCAACACCGAGTCGAGCACGACGAAGGGGAAAAAGTCCGGGTGCAGGGCGGGCGGTGCGTGAAAGACCTGCAAGAAATAAGCGGTGGGGTCTTCCCCGCGCAAGAGGATGCGCCGCTCGGCGCGCTGCGGCGGCTCTTCGATGCAGAGCGGCGACGCTGTGGGGCCGGGCTTCAACCCTCCAAAATATTGCTCCACCTGCGCCAGCATGGGCTCCGGCTCGAAGTCGCCGGCCACGACCACGACTGCATTGTTCGGTGCATAGTAGGTGCGATAATGCGCGTAGAGCGCATCCCGCGTCAGGGTGCGCAGGTCGGAAGGCCAGCCGATGATCGGGTTGCGGTAGCCGTGCTCTAAAAAGGCCGCCGCCTGGACTTCCTCATGCAGGCGATAGAACTCGTTGTTTTCGCTCCCCTCGCGCTCGCTCAGGATGACGGTGCGCTCCAGCTCCGTCTCTTGCGAGTCGAAGACAGCGTTCACCATACGGTCGCTCTCAACCTGCAGCGCCAGTTCGATGCGGTCGGCGGGCAACGTCTCGAAATAGACCGTCCAGTCCTGCGCGGTCATGCCGTTGAAGACGCCGCCTGCGCGCGCCACGGCTTTGTCGAACTCTCCGCGCGGGTAGCGCGGCGTGCCTTTGAAGAGCATGTGCTCCACCCAATGGCTGGCGCCGGTGCAGCCCGGCGTCTCGATGCGGCTGCCGACGCGGTAAAACACCCAAAAACTGGCGACCGGCGCGCGACGGCTTGGGCGCGCAATGACCTGCAAGCCATTGTCAAGCGTAGTCTGAATCAGAGAATCGAGCATAGAACGCATCCGCAAGCGGGGGGCTGGCATTACGCGCCGTTGGCGTTGCGCGGCACGCGGCCGACGCCTCGATATTTGAAACCGAGCGAGACCATCATGTCCGGCTCGTAGATGTTGCGGCCGTCCACCAGGATCGGCTGCGCCATCAGGTCGCGCAGCCGCAGCAGGTCGAGCTGCTTGAACTCGTTCCACTCGGTGCAGACGAGGAGGGCGTCGGCCCCCGCCGCCAGGTCGTAGGCATCCTCGGCAAGGCGGATCTGTTTATCCACGCGCGCCACGTTGGCCATCGCCACCGGGTCGTAGCCGGAGACGAGCGCGCCCTCGTTGCGCAGCATGTGGGCGATCTCCAGCGCCGGCGCCTCGCGGATGTCGTCGGTGTTAGGTTTGAAGGCCAGCCCCATCAGTCCGATGCGCTTGCCGTCCAGCTTGCCGCCGAGCAGCTCGCGCAGATTGTAGACCGCCCAGCGCCGCATGTCGCGGTTGATGTCGATCACGGCGCGCAGCAAGGACGGATGCGAGCCGTGCACCAGAGCCATGTGTTCGAGCGCCTTGACGTCTTTGGGGAAACAGCTCCCACCGTAGCCGAGGCCGGCGTTCAAGAACTGCGAGCCGATGCGGCGATCGAACCCCATCCCTTCCGCTACTTCCCGCACGTCGGCGCCGAGCTTCTCGCAGATGAGGGCGATCTCGTTGATAAAGCTGATTTTGGTGGCCAGGAAGGCGTTGCTGGCGTATTTGATCATCTCGGCCGTGCGCAGGTCGGTCATGATGATGCGCGTGCGCAGCGGCAGGTGAAGCTGCGCCACCCGCTCCGCCGCCTCCGGATCGCGGCTGCCGATCACGACGCGATCGGGGTTCATGAAGTCGTAGATGGCCGAGCCTTCGCGCGTGAATTCAGGACAGCTCACCACGGAGAAATCGATCGGCTCGGGCTGGCTGCGGCGGATGATGTCGGCCACCCAGTCGCCGGTGCCGACGGGCACGGTGCTCTTATTGATCACGATCAGGGGATGAGTCATGGCGCGGGCGACCGACTCCGCAGCCATGCGCACATATTGGAGGTCCGCCTCGCCGTCGACGCCGCTCGGCGTGCCTACGCAAATGAAGATGAACTCGGCGTCCTTGAGCGCCTCTTCATAGCTGGTGGTGAAATGCAGACGTCCGGCCTTCATGTTGCGCACGATCATCTCGCTCAACCCCGGCTCGTAGATGGGCGACTCGCCCCGCTTCAACATGGCGATCTTTTCCTCGTTGATGTCGATGCAGGTGACGTTGTTGCCCATATCTGCAAAACAGGTGCCGGTGGAGAGACCCACATAGCCGGTGCCTGCCACTGCGATGTTGCGCATATTTCTTCTCCCGTTCTGTTGTGCACACATAGTTTCATTCCACCCCAGTGCTGATCTTATAAACTTACTTCTTCACACAGAAGATTTGCGCAGAAGAGTCCGCCGACTTTTCGCTCTCGGATGCTTCAACCGGCGTCGACGCCGCTTCGACCTGACGTTGGGCTGCCTCGATGTCGCTGAGACGCAGATGTTCGCGCCAGAAATAATAGCCGCCGAGCAGCGTCACCGGCGCCCACAGCGCAGCGTGGAGCGTGAACGTATAGCTGGCGGCGACCGAAGCGTTCACTCCGAAGGCCTCCAGCGTCTTGATGCCCGGCGCATCGAACGTGCCGATGTAGCCAGGCGCAGCCGGCAGCGTCGTCGCCAGATTGACCAAACCGTTCATCAACATCAAAACAACGAAGCTGACTGAAAAATCAAAGGCGTGCATGACGAACCAATATTTCACCGTCTCCAGGAGCCAGATCAAAACGCTGGTGAAGAAGATCATAATCACGTCCGAAGGGTGGCGCAGGCTGCGCAGCCCGAGCATGAAGCGCTCGTACAGCGCATCTGCGCGCTGACGGAGACGGCCGCGCAGTACGGCGTCCGCCAAGAGCGCGTAAAAACGCTCCACGCGCTCCGGTTGGATCGCCATCCACATGAACACAAACGTCGCCAGCGAAAAAAGCGCCGTTGTCGCCACGACGATGTTGCGAAAGAACGGTGGCATCGGCGCAAAAGGAAGCGCCAGGAAGACGAAAAGCAACATCACCAGCCCGTCGGTGACGCGCTCGATAATCACCGTCGCCAGACTCGTGGTGATGGCGACGGCGGTGCGCCGTTTCAGCACATAAGATCGCAGCAATTCTCCAGCCCGAAAGGGAAAGACGTTGTTGCCGAAGTAGCCGATGCAGACCATTGGGAACAACGTCTTCACGGGAACCTGTTTGACCGGCCGCAAGATGTATTGCCAGCGCCAGGTGCGCACCCCCAGTCCGATCATATAGACGGCAACGCCGGGAAAGAGCCACCAGTAATTCGCCGTCTGCAGCGCCTCCATCACGGTGGGAAGATGCAGGCCAGGCAGCGCCCAGTAGATAAAAAGTGCGCTGATGACCAGACCCAGCGCTATTTGTAGATTTCGTTTCAAGCCCAGTTTTACTCCCCTTATGCGCCTGACGAGCCAAAGTGCAGCATATCACAGACAAAGAGTAGCATCCAAACCTTCTGTGAAAATTTTTCTGCGAATCTGACACCCAACGACGACCGCAAAAGACTAAAGCAAAAAACCAGGGGGCAGTGTTCTGCCCCCCTGCACTACAATACAATATTCAGTTGCTATTCAATTCAGTTGCTGTTGATTCAATAGAGGGACGCGCCGTTTAGCTCATCGGCTGGTTCAGCGCGCAACCGCATAGGTGGCAGGCTCTACGGAATCGCCGAGAATCTCCTCCATCGCCATGACATGAGCGCAGACCCCACGCAGTTGAAACTCTTCGCAGTCGCACAGCCACTGCCCGTGGTCGTAGCGGATCAGGTGCGTATGGTTGTCGCCGTGCAGTTCGACCTCGAAGCTGTGCATCTTGACGCGATGGTCGCGTTCCGCCGCATATTGTCTGGCCTTGAGGATTCTGCTCACCGCTGAGTCCATGATTCGATCCTTTCGTTGAATGAGAGACCTGAATGGATTGGCTATGTTCCTAAGCGAACAGAACAAAAAAACCCAGGCGCAAGCGCGCACTGGGCGGTTCATTGACGTATCGGTCGAACACTTGCAATTGGCGTTTTGATCGTCACACCTCTGCGCCCTCCTTGACGCACAACGATTCATCGCCGCAGCACAAACATCGAAGGAGCCACAAAAGCTCGCAGGGAAGCATCAACCTCTTGTTAACGAATTAACCCTTTGTTAACCTTGCAGCTTCAGTATACGCCGAAGTCTGCACCCTGTCAAACGCCTTTTGCCACCCTCCTATCCGACGTTTTCATGACGTTCGCCCGTCGATCAGGCCAAGCAGCTGCAGCGGCACGCGCGCTTCCGGCTCGACGCCGTATAGAGCGGCCAGGTAAAGCGCCGCCCATTCGCCGAAGTAGAGCAGGTGCGCCGCGCGCGTCACAGGGTCGCCGCCAGGCGCATCAACATGGATCGCATTAAATCGTCTTTTCTGCAAAATGGACTGCAGCGTGTTCGCCTGCGCCTCATTGTCCGAGGCGACGGCACCGATCTTCACCACGCAGAGGGCGTTGATCCAAAAATTGGGGAAGCGCGCCATGCTCCATCCATGCTGCATTTCGCTGAGATCGGCGACAATGGCGGCGCTTTCGGCGTAGCGCAAGATGCGCAGCCGCCAATCGTGGGCGATTTCGCTCTGCCAGCCTTCTTCCGCCCACAGCAGTGGAACGCGCGCATAGCAGCGTTGCGCCAGTTGTTTGGCAGGGTTGGTCACAAAGGGCGTCGCCGGCGTCAGGCTCTGCAACCAGGCCAGGTCGAGCGCAGGCGGCGCCGAAGCCTGCCCTAGTGCCGCTCTGGCCAGCGTCCATAGAAAGATGAAAGTGTAAGCAGGATGATCGTCGAAATGAAGAAGACCCCGCAGGTCGAGCGCGTCTGCGTCATCTCCAACCGTCGCCGCCGACTCGGCTCCAAGCGAGCACAGGTGTGCAACGGCGTTGGCCAGCGGTCGCACGTCATAGGGGAGAGCAAGGCGTGCTGTGCAGCATTGCCTCGGTTGTTGGGCGAGCCACTCCTGCGCCGCTTTCAGCCCACACGCAGGGTGCGTCGGGTCGCCGGCGCGGTCATAGAGGCGGCTGAAAGCGTAAAGCTCGAGATTGTCCAGTTCGCTCATGGGCATTCTCCGGTCACGAGGCCGGTTGGATGCGAAACCCGGGCGGCGTTGCGGCAGGGTCGAAGATCACGGGCAGCGCTAACGGCGTTCCCTCGCGCCGAAGCTCCTCCTGAAGGCTGCGCAGCAGCTCGCCGATGTCGTTTGTCGGCGCGTTCGGATACAGGCCGCGCATGGCCTGCGCCGCCGCCCAGTGATGAATTTCCACCTGAAGCAGCAGCTTTTGCGTTGCAGTGGGCTGATCGACCACAAAAGCCATCATCAGTGAATTCAGAAAGACGTGGTCCGCGCTCAACTGGTTGAGAATGACATCCAGCTCGCTCTCCCATTGCGGCAGAATCGAGAGCCCATACCCCTGCAGGGCGATGCGCGCTTTTTCCACCAGCCAAGCGCGACGATCGAGCCAGAGCCATAGCTGTTGCTCGCGCGAGAGCTCGCCGGGGTCTTGATAAAAGCGAGCGCGCGCCTGGTCTTCCTCCAACAACGCCTGTGCGAGCGCCTGTCGCTCCGGCTCGATGTCGACGCCGCTGGTGAAAGCGATGCGATCCGCCAGGATGCGAGCGGCCTGCCGTCGCACGGTGATCTTTTCTTGCGTCAGAGAATCGTAGGCGAACTGTTGAGGAAACGTCGCCAAAGTTGGGGTCACGACCAGGCCAACGCCGGTAAGATAAGGGTTGCGCGCATAGTCGCGCAACTGGAGGCGCAGTGACTCCACAGCGGGATTGGAACGGTCGAACCGTTCGACGATGGCGCGCAGGTCATTGAAAAGTGCGCTGCGCTGGGCGGGGAGAAGCCCGGGCGCCTGCACTGCGATGCGCAACGCCTGCGTGGCGGCGTCGATGGCGGCGTCCTCAAAGCCTGTTTTGTACAGGCCATCTGCGCTCAATTTAAGCAGGTGAACCCGCTCCGTGAGCGGTATTGCGTCTTCCAGAACGGCGGCAGAAATCACCTGGGCGTACACCTGAGCGGCGGCGTCGTTTTGACCGGCCGCCAGGTAAGCGCGCGCAAGATGGCTCAGGCGACCGCTGCGCTCCACCGGCGAGATGTCCGTCGCATAGATCAATATGGCGCGAGCGGTCTCCAAATATCCGGCCTGGATCGTCTGGGCCGCCAGAGCCGCTGCCCCATCTCCGCTCAACTGACGCAGAGCGATCGAGGGGCTGATCAAATTCACGCGAACCGAACGCAACGGATCGACGTTCAAAGAAGGCTGGGCGCTGTTGCGAACGACGAAGAAAAGCGCAAGTGCGCCAAGGCCGACGAGCAAACAGAGAAGAAAAATCAGCAGCAGCAGACGCTCAAGCCAGCGGTGGGGGCGCAGCGGCGAATCCAAATGCGACAGATCGTCAGACAATTCATAGGACATATCGTAAAGTATACCATCGAGAAAAAACAGGGGACGAATTTTCAACCATCCTCCACCTTTTTGGCGCACATCTGACCGTATGCTAAGATAGCAGCTTGACCGCGTTCCTGAGGTTTGTGCGTGGAGAGAACCGAGACGCGTCGAGAGGTCAGGGGACAGGCGCTCGCCGGTGGAAAAGGACTCATCTGGGTTATGGGGACATCGTTTGCAGGTCTGATTCTCCCGTGCATCGTGAACCGGTGAATTCGTTTTGAAGGAGTGGATGAAATATGCAGAATACTCGGCTTGATCGACGCCCTCCGTCGTCCGGCGGTTTGGGTCGGATGCTCGAAGGGCCAACAGCCTGGGTGGTGACCTTCATTTTGATCCCTGGCTTGCTCGTCGCCATCCTGTTGCTTCCCCCGGTCAGCCTCCTCGATCGCCTGCAGGCGTTCACCTTTGAACGCATCAACGCCGCCACTGGCGGTGCCATCATGGACCCCGATGGAACCACCGTCAATTTCCCGGCGGAAGGCGTCCTGGCCAATTTTCAGGCCAAAATCACCAGCACGCCTCGCGTCAATTTCATTGAAGGCCGCGCGGGTGAGCGGATGTATAAGGCGGCGCAGAATTTGCCGGACACCTTGATTGTCAAAAGCCCGGTTTATCACGTCGAAGTGCGCGGCCGAGCACCGCTGCAGACGATCGTCACGATCCCGATTCCGAATGACAGCCTGCCCTATGAGACGCTCGCCGTCTACGAGTGGACTGGCGAGACATGGCGCCATATGCCTGCGCGCGTTTTGCCGGAAGCCGACATCATCGAATCTCGCCTGGATTACGTGCCGCGCGATTTTGTCGTGGTGCAGACGCTTCCGGGCGTGCCTTCGGTGACGCTCAACCTCGGCCTGGACGGCCAGTTGCCCCAGGGCGCAGTGGTCACCAACGAAGCGCGCGGAGTGTTGAATCTGCGTGGAGATGGCGGCCTCGACGGTCAGGCGCCTCCCAACACCGGCAACACCGTTCCGATCATCACCAACGTCGAAGGGCAAACGGTGCGCACGGACCTGATCAACAACTTGTTGATCGATCCGGGTCTGCAGGACAATCAGCTGATGACCCTGGAGCAGTTGGTCCTCGCCAACGGCTATCCGGGCCTGCTGATCGATTACCGCGGCGTTGACGCCGTGCCGAGCGCGCGGGCGGATTACGCTCGCTTCATTGCGCGCCTGGCGGAACGGCTGGCGCCCCACAACAAAACGCTCGCCGTGCGCGTCGAGCCGGCCATTCCCATCTCTGCGGAGCAGTGGAACACCGGCGGTTACGACTGGCGCGCGCTCAGCCAGGCGGCCACAACGGTGATCGTGCCGGCGCCGATCGACCCGCGCGCCTATGCGCCGGGCGGCGAAATGGAGCTGCTGCTGGCCTATGCCACAGATGAGATCGGCCCCAGCAAATTAGCCATCGAGCTGCCGGCCCATTCGGTCGAACGCAGCGGCAACTATCTGCTCCTGAAAGGCTATCAGGAGGCGCTTGCGCCGCTCCTGGGTTCGATCGCCGCCGAAGCCGGCGAGGACGGCAACGTCGTGATCAGCCTCGACAATCCCCGCCTGCAGGGGCAGGTGCAGTGGGACGACAACCTGGGCATCTACTACTACACGTACATCGACGATCAAGGGCTGCAGCGCACCGTGTACATCGAGACCGCCGGCAGCCTGGGACGCAAACTCGATCTGCTGCGCAGGTACAACGTCACAAATGTGACCTTGCAGATGCCGGCGAACGGCGATATCGACCCGGCGACTTTACAGGTGCTGCAGCGCTTCCAGATGGGCGAGGCCACTTCGTCGGCGCCCGCAGCGCAGATGGCGGTGGCGTACACGCTTTACGCCGAAGACGGCAGTGTGCTCGGCCAACAGATTCGCCCGCTGGACAGCCCCAGGACGGCGTTCCAAGTCTCGCCTGCAACGAGCGGTTCGCTGCGCGTCGACGCACAGCTGGTCAACGCCAACGGCACTGCCCTGACCGGTCCCAAATCGGCTATGTTAGCTCTGGCTGCGAGCAGAAAAGCCGACGTTTCTGCAGAGGCGGTCGCCGCCGCCATGCTTTCCGTCGATCAGATCGTGAACGTGCGCGAAGGGCCAGGCACTACCTTCAATGTGCTCGGCCAGGTGACGCCGGGGCAATCCTACAAAGTCACCGGCAAGACCCCCAACGCTGACTGGTGGCAGATTGAATTTGGCAACCGCAATGGCTGGGTGATTGCCCAGCTCGCCACCATCAGCGGCAACCGCGATGCAATCGCCGTAGCGCAAAACATACCGGAGCCCCCTGCAGCGGTTGCGGCCCCTGCGCCTGCACAAGCAGCTGCGCCGGAGCCGGTGGCGGCTGCTGCCGCTCCTGCGCCTGTGGCGGCGCCTTCCGGAGGACAGGGCTTCGGCTACGGCATCCAGGTGCACGCTGTCGACAACGGACAGATTTGGCGCATCCTCGACGCGGTCAATGACCTGGGCTTCAACTGGATCAAGCAGCAGATCGAATGGAAACGCTTCGAGGCGGGCGGCCCCGGCCAGATCGACTGGCCGAACATGGACGAAATCGTCGAGGCGGCGGGCAGTCGCGGGGTGAGCGTGCTCTTCAGCGTCGTCAACGCGCCGGACTGGGCGCGTGAGCCGGGTTTCGATCGCAGCGTCGGCGGGCCGCCGCAAGACCCGCAGACCTTCGCCAATTTCCTGGGCGCCATCGCTGGCCGCTACTGTGGCAAGTCGCTCAAGGCGATCGAGGTGTGGAACGAGCAGAACCTGCACTACGAGTGGGGCAACAAGCCGCTCAACCCCGCCGAGTATGTGCAATTGCTGGCCGTCTCCTACAACGCCATCAAGAGCGCCTGTCCTTCCATGACAGTGGTGAGCGGCGCGCTCACGCCAGCCGGGAACAACCCGCCCTACGCCATGGACGACTTCACCTATCTCGAAGAGATGTTCAAGGCCGGTGCCAACAACTATCTGGACGCTGTCGGTGCGCACCCGAGCGGCTACAACGTGCCGCCGTCCGTCACGTGGGAGAACGCCTGCGAGGCGATCCAGAAGCACGGCAACACCTTCAACGGCGCCTGCGATTCTCCCCACCATTCCTGGAGCTTCCGCAGCACCATGGAAGGGTATCGCAACATCATGAACGTCTACGGCGCAGGCAACAAGAAAATCTGGCCCACCGAGTTCGGCTGGGCGGCGGGTGGCGCCTATGACCCGCGCTATCGCTACGCCGACGACAACGACTTCACCGAACAGGCGCAGTGGACGGTCGAGGCCTTCCAGATGATGAAGAACTGGGGCTGGGTCGGCCCGGCTTTCCTGTGGAACCTGAACTTCCGGGTCGTGGCCGACGGCACCGAAAAGGCCCAGTGGGGCATTGTGGACAGGAGCTGGAATCCTCTGCCTGTCTATACAGCGCTGAAGCAGATGCCCAAATAGCCTGAAGTCGACAATGTCTGACGGACTTAAAGATAACACAGGGACACAGGGGCGACGCATGCGTCGCCCCTGCCGTGTACTTTGATGAAAGGAGTTTGAGGTTGCGTTCTCCATTTCCTCGCACACTGCCGAATCTGCTGGGTACCTTATTTCTGATCGGGCTATTGTTTGTGAACGCATCTCCGCGCGCGATGGCCCAGAGCAGCGGCGAAAATGCAACGCCTACGCGAGGGCAGGTCGCAGTGGCGCGCCTGAACGTGCGATCGGCGCCCAGCATCACAGCGCCGATCGTCGCCCGCCTCAGCCAGGGCGCCGTGGTGCAGATTCAATCCGTCAGCGCCGACGGTCGCTGGTATCAGGTGACGACGAGCGACAACGTCAGCGGTTGGCTCGTCGCTATGTACGTCTCCACCGGCGCACAGGCGGGGAGCGCCGCGCCGGCTGCTGCGGCTGCTCCTCAGGCAACTGCACCCTCTGCCGCCGCAGCCTCGTCGTCCACAGCGGCTGTTGCGGCCGCATCGCCGACGATCACCTTCCCAGAAGGCGCAGTCGTGGCGACCACCAATCCTCCCCGCACAAATGTGCGCAGCGGGCCGGGAACCAATTATCCGGTGGTCGCTTCGGCGTCGGCCGGCTCGCGCTATCAGGTGATCGGCGTCGACGCAGCGCGCAATTGGTACCAGGTTCGTTTGCCCAATCGTCAGGAGCCGGCATGGATCTTTGCCAGCCTGACCAGCGTCAGCGGCGACCTGGGCAGCATCCCCGAAGTTCCGGAAGCGGAGATTCCTGCGCCGCCCGCGTCCGTCGCCTCGGCGTCCGCTGCTGCGCCGGCCCCTGCTCCGGTGGCCGCGCCCAATACATCGACCGGCTTCGGCTACGGCATGTCGGTCAACATGTGGCAGGGAGACAAGCAGGGCGTCGCCAACCTGCTCAAGCAGTTGGGCTTCGGCTGGGCGAAGCAACAGATTCGCTGGGAGTTCGCCGAGCCGGAACCGGGCGCCATTCAATGGCAGGAGATGGACGCCATCGTCGACGCTATGCACGGCAACGGCATCAATCTGATGTTTAGCGTGGTGACGGCGCCGGCGTGGACGCGGCCGAACCTGGGGGGAACCGGCGGCCCGCCGGAGGACTTCCAGCTTTTCGCCAATTTCCTGGGCGCTATCTCCAGCCGCTACTGTGGACGGGTGCAGGCGATTGAGGTGTGGAACGAACAAAATCTGCGCCGCGAGTGGGAAGGTTTCCCGCTTGAACCGGCCAGTTACATGGATCTGCTGAAGCGGGCCTACAACGCCATCAAGGCTGCATGCCCTTCGATGTTGGTGATCAGCGGCGCGCCGACGCCGGCCGGCTACAGCGACGTCGCCTACGACGACATCGACTATCTGCGCGGCATGTATCAACACGGCTTGAAACAATACAGCGACGGCGTGGGCATCCATCCCAGCGGTTTCGCCAATCCACCCTCGGTGACCTTCGAGGATTGGCAGGCGGGCCGCTACGATGCACCCTCGCACGTCAACCATCGCAGCTTTTACTTCCTGAGCACGCTGCGCGAGTCTCGACGCGTGATGGAAGAGTTCGGCGACGTCAACAAGCGCCTGTGGCCCACCGAATTCGGCTGGGGCTCGACGCCCAATCCCTTCCCGGGCTATGAGTATCAGGTGCGCATCGATGAAGCGACGCAGGCGCGCTGGATCGTGGAGTCCTTCCGCATCATGGCCGATTCAGGCTACGTCGCCGTGCCGATGCTGTGGAATCTCAACTATCCGCGCAACACAGAGATGGGCGCGTTTGCCGTCGCAGGGCGCCCGGCCTTCGACGCATTGCGCGCCATGATGGGGCGCTAGGCCAGACGAAAAGGATGAAGATCATGCGACTTCCACTGAGGTTGTTCGTTCTGCTCATAGGGACGGCGTTGCTCCTGGCCGCCTGCGGCGGCGGTGAGCCAACGCCAACACCCACCAAGACGCCAGTTGCTGCGCAGGCGCAAGCGACGCCTACGCCGACGATCGCGCCCGCAAGCAATCAGACCGACAGCGCCGCCCCGGCGCAACCGGCTGCGCCGAGCGATCCGCAGCCCACGCCGACGCCCCAACAGTTTGCACGCGTCGCCGTGGATCAGCTCAACATCCGCAGCGGCCCAGGCACGCAGAACTCGATTGTGCGGCTGGCGAGCGCCGGCGAGACGTTTCTGGTGCTGGGGCGCTCCGAC
>CALFWA010000344.1 GCA_937928035.1 uncultured Caldilinea sp.
CGCAACATCCAGACGGCGAAAGGCGCCGTAAAGGTCACGTTGATAATGATCAAGGCCAGCAACCGGTCGATCAACCCCAGTTGGCTCAACATGCCGTACAGGGGAATCAGCAACAGCACCCCAGGAAAGGCGTAGGTGACAAGGATGACGCGGAAAAGCAGCTTACCGCCCGGCAGCCGCAACCGGTAAAGTCCATAGGCGGCCGGCGTGCTGAGCGCAACGCAGATGAGCATCGCTCCCAAAGCGACGATCAGACTGTTGACGAGATAGATCGGAAAATTGGAAAAACGAAACAACTTCTCATAATGCTGCAGCGTGAACGACTGGGGAATCAGCGTAGGCGTCCTGGCGATGATCTCCTGCGGAGCCTTGAAGCTCGACGTGATCACGTAATAAAAAGGTGCAATGACGATAAAAAGCAGCAGAAAGACGCCAAGCGCCAAGAAGGCGCGGTTGCGAATGCGTCGGGTCATGACTCATCCTCCTGCTTGGGCGCCATGAAACGAATGAACAGCAGCGCGAAGATCAGGAGCGCCAAGCCGGAAAGCACAGAAATGGCCGCCGCCTGGCTGAGGCGATATCGGGTGAACGCTGTGTCGTAGATCAGCACAGGCAGCGTCGTCGTCGCATTGGAGGGGCCGCCGCCGGTCAACAGCCAAATGACGTCAAAGACGTTGAACGACAGAAGCGTGCCCACCAGCCCAAGCACAAATAGCACCGGCTGCAACAGCGGCAGGGTGATGCGCCAGAAACGTTGCACGGCTGTGGCGCCGTCCACCGCCGCCGCTTCGTACAGTTCTTGAGGGATGCTCTGCAGTGCAGCCAGCAAGGTCACCGCCAGGAAGGGAAACCAGCGCCATGCGTTGATCAGAATTACAGATGTCGCAGCGGTCGTCGGCGCGCCAAAAAAGCCGACCGGCTCTGCAGTCAGGCCGATCGCCATCAAAAGGTAATTGATTACGCCGGAGCTGCTCAACAGCCACCGCCAGATGATCACCACCACGACCGTCGGCACGATCCAGGAGAGGATGATCCAAATGCGCGCAAACTGTTGGCCAGGGAAGCGTTGATTCAGAATCAATGCAGCCGTAAACGCCGCCAGGGTCTGCACAATTGCGTTGCCCACCACCCAAATTGCGCTGCGGCCAAACGCCTGCCAGAAGCTTTCCGATCCCAGAATGCGCATGTAATTATCGAGGCCGACGAAGTTGCCCGCCGTCCCGATGATGCGGATGTCCTGCATACTTAGCGCGATCGCCGAAAAGAGAGGGTATAGAATGGTCGCAGCCAGCCAGAGCAAGAGTGGCGCGACGAAAAGATAGCCCCCCAATCGATTGCGCCTCGCCCTTGCGCGACGCTTTTTCTGCGTTGCGTCATTTGATGAAGAAGAACTGGCGTGATCCATTGTGATCGCAGGGGCTTTCGCCCTCCTGGCGCCTTTGTGGTTCAAGAACGATCGCTGAAGCATCTTCCAGGAAGTCATGACGCCTGGCGACCCCTGCAGGATGAAAACTGCATCCAATCGCCAGGCTCATCAAGCGCACTCTGGTTTATCTCTGCGCCTTTGCATTGACTCTTTTCAAAACAGGCTTCCTGGAAGATGCCGTTGACAGACCGCGTTACTCGCCGATCGCTTCCTCCATCAACGCCTGGCCAGCGGCCACAGCTTCGGCGGCGGGCTTGCCGTCGATGACCACCATCTGCAGCGTCTGCGCCAGCAGATTCTGGGCGGAGATGGCGGCGATGCTGGGGAAGGTGTTGCCGTTGGTGAAGCCAAACAGGCGGCCATTCCTGGCGTTCGCGATCATCGTTTCAATCTGGCTGCGATATTTGACGGCCAGCGGATCGTTCCAGAACGTTTCATCCTGGCTGCCTGCCTCTGTGACGGGGAGGAACAGGCCCGGCTCCATGTTCAGGAAGCGACCATAGTTGCCCGGTTTGAGTAAAAAGCGCAAAAATTCCTTGGCAGCCTCTTGCTTGGCCGGATCTTCGGTCAACAGCATCACTGCGTTCGAGTACGCAATGGTGCCGCTCTCTTCGACGTTCGGAGAGTGAGGGATGGCTATCACGCCGAGATCGTTCGGGTCTCCCTCCGCCTGGGTGTCGTAGGTGGTGATGACGGTGAATTGCAGGATCATGGCGCAGGTGCGGTTGGCAAAGCAGGCTTCGGCCTCGCCCCATGTCCAGTTCGGGCTATCCGGCGGCGAAAAACGATACAGCTTGCTGTAGAAATCATAGGCCTCCACCGTCTGCGGGTTGTTGAAACGCAGCGTGCCATCCGGGTTATAGATTTCATCAGCGCCTGCATTGACCATGAAATCATAGACCACCTGGTCTGTGTACAGATGCTTGTTGGCAGGCAGGCCGATGCCGTACTGTCCATCTCTGGTGAGCGCCTCCACGGCGGCCTCCCACTCTTCCCAGGTCTTTGGCGGTTCGACGCCCGCCTCCGCAAAAACGCTGGGACGGTACCAGAGCGAATGCGCCATGTTGTACAGCGGCAGCGCCCACGTGTGGCCATCGTAGGCGTACGGCTCGACCGCAGTGGGATAGAAGGAATAGAGGGCGTCCATCTCTGCAACCAGATCTTCCATCGGCTGCACCTTGCCGAGGTCCTTCAGGATAGGCGTGAAGTCTGGAATGGCAAAGAGCAGCTCCGGCGCGTTGCCCGCAGCGACGGCGGCCGGCGCCTTGGTGTAGATCTCGCCCCAGTTTTGCGGCTCCTGGCTGACGACGATTCCCGGGTTGGCGGCGTTGAATTCATCGATGAGCTGTTGGATGCGCTGCACGCGGTGAGGCGGCTGCTCCATGTGCCAGAGCCTGACGCTGACCAGCTGCGCAGGGCTTTCGACGGCGGGAGCCGGCTGGGGCGCCGGAGGGGCGGCGGGCGCACAGGCGGACAACGCCACCGCCGTTGCCAATACGACTACGATCGCGCAGGGCATGAAACTTTTGTGACGACTCATTGTTTGGCTCCTTATAGTGAACTCTGAGGGACCCAAAACGTCGACTACGATTGAACTCTATCCTGATCCTTACAGATGCGGATTCCGACTACGAAAGCGTTTGACCAAGGCTGCGTTGTGCGCGGCGGCGTTCGGCATGTTTGCGCTGATATAAATCGGCGCCTCTCCGTCCACGTTCGCCAGACGCCAGGCGACCTCGGTCAGGATGGCGTTCAGGATAAAGGCGCCCGCCACTGTTGAACTCGGCCCCGTGCGCAGTCCACTGCTCCCTACCTCCACCAAAGCATCGCCCGGGACGCCCTGATTGTCGATCAGGATGTCGGCCACGTCGGCCAGCTTTTTGCCGCTGGGGCCGGGCGCCACCGTCGCTGCGTATGCGCGCGCCACGACGGCGATAACGGTCATCCCGCGCTGCTTGGCGGCAAGCGCCGTCTCGACCGGCACTGCATTGACGCCGCTGTTGGAAAAAATCATGATCACATCCTCCGCGCCCACCGGATAGCGCGCCAGAACGGCGGGGCCCAGGCCGCTGGTGCGCTCCATGAGCGTGCTGGTCACCGCGCCTTCGTGCAGCATGAGCGCCGAGGAGAGAATAGGACAGACCGGCGCCAAACCGCCAGCGCGGTAGTGGCCTTCCTCGGCGAGCATATGGGAGTGTCCGGTGCCGAACAGATAGAGTTGTCCTCCCCTGCGCAGCGCCTGGGTGATGGCGGTTGCAGCAGCGTCGATGGCTGCGATCTGCGTCTCTGCAATAACTTGCAGAAGCCGCTGCACCTGCTCCATATAGCGAGTGGCGCCAGGCAGCCGCTCCTGCGGACGCTCGGGTGGTGCATGAAGACTCGTCATCAGATTTCCTCAGCGAAAAATAGACGAAATTATGCAATCAATGAATGGGATGCTAGAATAATGGTCTATACCACTATAGACTATCATATATCTAATCATACGGCGCTGTCAACTCAACAAAAACTTCACCCCAAACGCAACTTCCAGAGATTCCTGCCGCCTACGAGCTGGAGCACAACCTAAAACTATCAATCTCACGCATCAGCGCTGTCGTGATCGATACAGTGGCTCACTACATCTCTTGATCGGAAGGCGACAAATTGAAAACAGGGGGGCGTCGGTCTGACGCCCCCCTGCTCAAATCAGTCTCGTATGCACCAACATCTCCCCAGAAGGCTCGACGGCTGCGAACCCTCTGAAGGCGGCATCCTTACGGCGCCGCCATCATGGATTCGGCGGGGACAATGGCGGCGTCGGCCGGCGCAACGATCGTCTGCGGTTCGTTGAAGGCGGAATTGACCACCGAAGTCGAGAATTCAATCAGCGAAGCGCCTGACGGCATTTCCTCAGCCGGCAGCGCGCCGGTCATAGCCGCCATCTGTAACAGGCCGGAGAGATCACAGGAGAAGAGCGTCGTCTGCGCGACGATGTAGTTCGGCTCCTCCAGGCTCACCGCCGTTGTGCTCTCCGAAACCAGCCCTTGGAAGAGCATCGGCCCCATGAAGCCTAGCAGCGTCAG
>CALFWA010000345.1 GCA_937928035.1 uncultured Caldilinea sp.
AGGCGGCCATCGTCACCTGGTCCAGCGGCCCCGGCCCCAACCCGACCACACGAATTCGATACATCTTCACCTTTTTGAGCGTTTCATCCGATGCGTTCAAATCCAATCCAGCTGCGTGTCAGCCTCGACTCTGGGCATACGCCTCTGCCAGACCTGCGATCAACAGCGTGACCAGCAAGACGGCAATGTCCAGCATGCGCGCCATGGCGAGCGCAACCCACACGACAACTGTCAACCCGATCAAAATGCCCTGGCGCAACGCCGGTTCAGCGGGCAACGGTTGCTGCAGCCGACGCGTTTTGACGCCGGCCAAACCCGGCCACCGCTCATGCAGACGCAGCGCAATCAACCCGCCCAGACCGCCGACCAGCAAAAACAAGGCGAGCATAAACACAAGCAAAGCGGCGGGATTGAGTCGCCCCTCGGCGGCGTACGGGGATACGTTCATGACCAGATACACGAGCGCTCCTCCGCCGATGAGCGAGGCGAATGCAGTGGACCATGCTGCGCTGCGACGCGTCATAGCGCGAGTGTAGAGGGAAAGGGGAAAAGGCGCAAATCCAGGCGGTGCGGTTTCGACCGCTGTTCACTGCCTGTCAGAATGCGACGTTGCACCGTCCTTCACTCGCCGAATAAGTCGTTGAAGCCCTGGATCACGAGGTCGTTTTGTTCCGGCGTCCCGACGCTGATGCGCACGCAGTGGGCCAGCTCTGGATAGGCGGCGACGTCTGAAATTTGCACGCGCCGCCGATCGCGCAGATATTCGAGCAACTTTTGTTTACGTCCATTCACGGCCACGAGCAGAAAATTCGTCGCGCTTGGATAGACGACGACGCCGGGCAATTGAGCCAGCGCTGCGGCCAAGCGCTCGCGCTCGGCGACGACGCGATCTCGGATCGCCAGGAAGCGCTCATGGTGCTCGAGCGCCACGAGCGCAATCGTCTCGCTGAAGACGCTCAAGGGGAAGACGGTGACGACCTTTTGCAGCTCGGCGGCCAGCGCCGGCGCGGTCAGCGCATAGCCGACGCGCGCGCCCGCCATTGCATAAAACTTGCTGAAGGTGCGCAGCAGGATCACGTTGCCCAACTCGAGCAAGCCTGTGAGATTCTGGTCGCAAAATTCGGCGTACGCTTCATCGATGACCAGCAGAGAGGGGATCGACGCCGCCAGACGGCGCAGATCGGCTTCCGCATAGCGAGTGCCGGTCGGGTTGTTCGGCGCGCAGAGAGCGACGAGACGGGCGTTGTGCTTGCGAGCGGCCTCGGCCAGCGCTTCGACGGGCAGGCAAAAGCCGGCGTTTGCGTCGAGCGGAAGCTGCACGGCGCCTCCTTCATACAGATGCGCGTTCAGCCGATAGAGCATAAACGTCGGCGTCGGCATGACGACGACGTCCCCGGGCCGCAACGTTGCGGCCATCACTGCTCGGATCAGGTCGGACGACCCTTCGCTCACGACCACCTGTTCCGGCGAAAGCCGGAAGCGCGCCGCCAGTGCATCGATCAGCGGCCAGGGGCGGCCGCTCAGCGGATAGCGCGACCAGGGGAGGCTCGCTAGCCTGCGCAGCGCCTCCTCCTTGAGATCGGCGGGGAAGTCGTATGGGTTTTCGTTCCACTGCAGTCGATGCAGCGCCTCATCGACGCGATCGCGACGTACCGGCCCTGCGCTACGCACGCCAGGCCGGATCGCGTCAAGCCTCTCTTCTTGCATAGCCGAAAACCTGTCTATTGCTCTCGCTTGACCTGAATCTGGTACTGGCCGGTCTTTCTGGAGCTGAAGTGGCGCACCTGCACGTGATAGACCCCAGGCTCCAGCGTGCGAACGATGCGCGGGTTGAGGCCAACGCCGCTGTCGTCATCGCTCTGGAGCAACTGCTCTGCGTTGTCCGGCCCATAAAGACCCATCACCAAGTCCAGCCTGCCCAACGTCTCGACGCGGTAGCGACCTCGCTCGCGGACGACGAACTGGAAACGATCGAGTTCGCCCGGCTGGCCGATGGATTCGCTCAGCGGCTCCCCATCCACTACCAACTCCTTTTCCATCTTTTCCTGGAAAGGATAGACGGTGCTGACGAACTGCCTGTCCGTTTCCGAAAGCTCGGTGTTCCAGCCGACCTCGAAGCCCCCGATCGTAAACTCTTTGGGGATCGGATAGAGCATGATGGACTTTGGGTCAAATTCGGAAAATTGAGTCTGGTTGCGCGCATAGGTCTGGAACAGATTGACGTCCGTCTGCTCCTTTGTCCAGTAATTGGGGGGACCGGCGTAGTAGCGGTAGACCACCGGCTTATTCCAAGGGATCGAGCTGGCGGGGTTCTGGTGTTCGTGAATGCAACCGATGGCGTGGCCGAACTCGTGGGTGACGACGCGCGAATATTCACGATCGTCGCTGTCGCGCGTCAGCCAGCCGAAATTCATCGTAGGCTGGTTCTTTGGGATTCCCAAAGCATCGGTGCCGATATACGACCAGGAGCCGCGGCTTTTGAACGAAATGCGAATCTCGGCGTCCGGATCATCGACGAAGGCGAACTTCAGGTTGGCATACCGACTCCAGACGTGGGCGAAGGGCTGCAGACGCTGCTGCACAACGGGGTCGCCGTCCAGAAACCGCACGCGCAGAGTCATGCCTGGCTTCCAGAGCTTGCTGGTGACCAGCGCCAGGCTCATAGGCAACTCGACGCCGGCGAGGGCCAGCGGCGCCTCCACCATCATGGCGTTGGACGGGTTGAGCTCGATCGAACGACGAATCGCGCGCTGACGGCGCGGGCCCGTCAACACGCGATCCACGCAAGCGCGAATGTCTTTCAGATACATGGTTGGCTCCTTTTGAAAAGCGACGGCGTCCTGTTGCAACGGCGTCGCAGGCGCAAGGCCTGATGCGAGCGGAGAACGCCGCAACGCTCCAGCCGCGGCATTATAGACCCGCCCTACAGGCCTGTCAACCCCTCAAGCGTAGCCGTTCACCCCTTGATGGCGCCGACGCGCAAGCCCTGCATGAAGTAGCGCTGGAAGGCGAAGAAAAAGAGGATCATCGGGATCGATGCCAGCGCAGCGCCGGACATCAGCAGCCCATAGTTGGTGCCGAACTCACTCGTGTAGAGATAGGAGAGGCCAACCTGGAGCGTGAAAAGGTCGGGATTCTGTAGCACCACCAGCGGCCACAAGAAGGAATTCCAGTAGCGTTGGAAGGCGAAGATGGCGGTGACCGCAATCGCAGGCGCAGCCAGAGGCACGATCACGTTTGTAAAAGTCTTCCACTCTGAAGCGCCGTCCATGCGCGCCGCCTCCTCCAGCTCGCTCGGCATGGTCTGGATGTATTGTTTGAGCAGGAAGATGCCGATCACGTCAGCGAGACCGGGCAGCAATACGCCGGGAAAGGTGTTCACCAGCTTCATCTGGGTGATCATCAGGTAGAGCGGCACCAGCGTCACCTGGCCCGGAATCATCAGCGCAGCCAGAATCATCCAGAAAAAGAGATTGGAGCCGGGGAATTTGCGCTTGGCGAAGGCGTAGCCCGCCATCGTGTCGAAAACGACATGGATGCCGGTGCTGACGAGCGCCAGGAGCAGCGTGTTGACGAACCAGAGCGCCATACGCGACATGCGCACGTTCTCCAGCCCGACCACGCGCAGACCACCTGTTCCGCTCAACTGGATCAGATTGACAATGTTTTCCAGCGTCGGGTTGGAGGGAATCAACTGCGGCGGCAGCTTGACCGTCGCCGAGGCCGGCGTGATGGCGGTCACGAAAAGCCAATATAGAGGAAAGAGGCTGATCGACGCAGAAAGGATCAAAAAGAGCAAAATAACGATCTGCCAAAAGCGGTCGCCCCAAGTGCGGCCGGCCGCGCGCGTGCGCCCCAAAGCGGCGGACGGTTCCATAGCCTGTTCGGTCGCCATCAGGTTCCTCCTAGTATTCCACGTCGGTGCTCAGAAAGCGGAACTGTATGAACGAAAACGCCGCAATGATGGCGAAGAGCACCAGTGCCTGCGCACTAGCGCGGCCAAAATTGAAGTCGCTGAACGCCGTCATGTAGATGAGTTGCACGATAGTCGTCGTGCGATTGATCGGCCCTCCACCGGTCATGATGTAGACGCGCTCGAAGACCTGAAAGCCGGCAATGGTATAGATGACCATCAGATAGAGTGTTGTCGGCTTGAGCAGCGGCACGGTGATGCGCATCCACTTCTGCACGGCGTTGGCGCCCTCCACCTCAGCCGCCTCATATAGCTCACGCGGGATCGACCCGATGCTCGCCGAATAGAGCACCACGCCAGTGCCTGGCACCACCACGACCGTGCTGAGAATGATGCTCCATAGCGCAATGTTTGGATTTTGCAGCCAGAGCACGCGCGGCAGACCGAAAAGCCCTAACAGCCAGTTCAAAAAGCCGTATTCCGGCTGGAAAATGTAGATCCACACCAGCGAAATGACGATGATGCTGGTCACGTAGGGCAGGTAGAAAGCGCCGCGAAAGAGCGACTGCACGCGGTTGGAGAAAGGCTGCAGCAGCGCAGCCACCGCCAACGAACTGAGAATCCACGCCGCCACCACGAAAAAGGCGTAAAGAAAGGTGTGCCACATCGCATCGCGGAAGAGCTGGCTGCTAAAGACGTCGATAAAGTTCTTCAGGCCCACCCACTCGCTCGAGCGCAGAGTCACGCGTTGAAAGGCGAGCGCCACTGCGCGCAGCACCGGATAGCCCAGGAACACGAAAAAAAAGAACATCCCCGGCGCGATGAAAAAATAGCTCCATTTGTGACGATGCCAAAAGCGAGCAATCTTGGTCATGAGCTCTATTCTCCGCTGGAAAAAGATTGGAGATTGAGGGCGCCCAACGCGCCTGCACCTCAATCTCCAATCTCTAGCCTCTCCGTCACCGATTCAGCGCATCCAGCTCCGCCTGATAGAGCGGGGCGATCTCATCCATCGCCTGTTGCGCGCTCTTTTCGCCGAGAATGATCGCCTGCAAAGCGGCGCCGTACATGGAGCCGAGTTCGGCGGAGGTGGCGACCGGCGCCTCGTAGATGCCGTATTCGACCAAGCGGGCCACAACCTCGCGGTTGGGCGTGGTGGCGTAGAACATGTTGCTGCGACGCAGACCCGGCGCCAACTGCCAGCCCTCCACATCCTGGGCGACCTCGCTGCTGGTCAGATAGCGGGCCAGCCTGTGCGCCGCCTCCACCTTCGCCTTGTCATCGACGTCGACGACGGCGAAGAGGCCGAAGGCGCCGTTTGTCACCAGCCTGCCCAGGTCGCCCGTCGGCGGGGGCAGCACGGCCAGCGGGAAGCCGCTGTTTTCGAGGTCGGGAATGAAGCCGGGCGTGCTCATCAGCAATGCCACGCTCTGCAACTCCTTGAACTGCGAGCGCACCGTCGCCTGATCGACCGTGCCGAAGTCCGGCGGCGTCACTTTGTGCTCCAGTGCCAACGACGCAATTTTCTCCAGCGCGGAGACGCCTTCCGGCTCGTTCTGCACGAACCGTTTGCCGTCCGGGCTAAGGATGCGCCCGCCGTCGATGTACATGAGCGGATAGTATTCGACTGCGCCCCATTTGGAGGAGGAGGTGAAACCGTAGACCTGCGTGCCGTCGTCGCGCGTGAAGGTGAGCTGCTTCGCCGCCGCCACGAACTCATCCCATGTCCACGGGTCTTCGATGGTGGGCAGTTCGACCCCGCGCTCGGCCAGAATGTCGGTGTTGGCGAAGATGGAAATCGCCGTCACCCACAGCGGCCACGCCCACACCTTGCCGTCGACCGTCGCCACCTGGAAGGCGCTCTCGTAGAAGTCCGCCTTGTCCTCATCGGTCAGGTAGGGCGTAATCTCGGAGAGGATGCCCTGCTTGGCATAGCGAGGGAGGTTGGGACTGGTGACGCGGAAAATGTTGATGTCGCTGCCGCCGGCCAGCGCCGTCTCCAGCTTGGTGTCGCCTTCCGCCGTCCACGGGATGCCGACGATGTCCACGTCGATGTCCGGGTTCTTCTGCTCGAAGATCTCGATCGCCTTCGCCGTGTTGACCGAGCCTGCGTCGGTGCCTCCCTCGACGTAGCCGCGCTGGTAGAAGACGATGCGCGTTTTGGCCGGCGCGACCTCGCCTGGCGCAGACGGCGCCACCGCCGTGCAGGCGCTCACCACCATCGAAAGCACAATCAATCCGGCGAACACTCCGTACCATCGTTTCATGACAGTTCTCCTTTCAGTAACATAGTAAGATTTAACGACAATGCGAGAGAAAACACTGTTGTTCTTTCCTCAGGGCGTCTCACCTCCTTTTCCATGGCGCCGCAAGTTCGTCCGTGGGGCGAGCATCGACGTAAGCCGCTGTTCTCTGCGTTCGCACCGCAAAGCGGCTCAAGTCGTGTGTTATAACGACATCCCGGGGGCACAGGCGAGGGAGCTTCCGTCCCTCACCACGCCATATAGCTTCGCAGTCTGCGCGTTCCAGCCCTTAATGCGCCTCGGCATACAACAGATAAGGCGCGCGTCGCTCCCGAAACGCAGATTCGTTCGTGCGCCACGATTCGGTCAGGCTGGGAACGTCGTAACCCGCCGATAGACCCTCCCGGACAGTCGAATTGCCGATCAAGAGATCAAAATGGGGCGGCCTGCCTTCCCAGCTCGATTCCAGAAATGCAAATTGCTCCGGGTCTTGTGCGCGGCAGGCGGCGATCACATGCAGGCCGACGGCGACAGGGTGGATGGCGTTGCGATTCAGGACATGCACCTGCACCCCCTGGCAGCGTTTTCCGGCGTGTTTGCTGGCCGACGGCTCGAAGTGAACCGGTCGAAAGCGCACGCCCGGCAGATCGAGGTGATTGAGCGTCGCCGCCAGCCGATAGCCGTCCAACCACGGCGCGCCGACGATCTCGAAGGGCAACGCAGCGCCGCGACCCTCGGAAAGATTCGTCCCCTCCACCAGACAAGTCCCCGGATAGACGGTGGCGGTGCTAAGGTGCGGCATGCCCGGCGAGGTGGGAACCCAGGGGAGGCCGGTCTGGTCAAACCACAATGAGCGCCGCCACCCCTGCATCGGCAGGACGGTCAGGTCGGCGCCAAAGCCTTGTTCGTCGTTGATGAGGAGCGCCAGCTCGCCCAGCGTCATGCCATGACGGATAGGAATGTCGATGATGCCGATAAAAGAGCGCAGCCCCGGCTCAACCGGCGGGCCTTCGATAGTTATTCCGTTGATCGGATTGGGACGGTCGAGCACCAACAGAGGGATGCCTGTGCGCCCGCTTGCGCGCACCAGGAAATAGAGCGTGCTGAGATAGGTGTAAAAACGCACGCCCACATCCTGCATGTCGAAGACGAGCAGGTCCACTTCGGCCAACATGTCGGGGGTCGGCTCGCGCTCCTCACCGTACAGGCTGTAAACGGGAACGCCCAATCGCGCATGGACGGCGTGTTGCACTGGGGCGCCGTCCGCCGCTGCGCCGTCAAAGCCATGCTCCGGCCCAAACAGCGCCGTCAGCGTGGCGCCGGCGGTGAGGAGCGCATCCTCAGCGCTGCGTAGGTCAGGGGTGACGGCGGCCGCTTGCGCCACCAGACCGATGCGCCGGCCTCGAAGCAGCTCCGGGCGCTCTTCAATCAACTGCTGCAATCCGGTTCTCACCATCGTTCACCGTCCTGCTTGAACGTTCACCGTCCTGCCTGAAGATGAAAGCGAAACTTGTAGCGGTCGCCGCGGTAGGTGGACAACACATATTCCACCGGCTCGCCCTCACTGTCCACGGTGAGCCGCTGCATGCGCATCACAGCCGCAGGCGGCGTCAACTCGAGCAGCCGCACCTCGTCGACGTCCGCCACCGCTGCCTCCAGCACCTGCTCCGCCTCCGTCAACGCCACGCCGTATTCCTGTCCCAGCACCATATAGAGCGACTCCACGGCGAAATCATGGGAAAGCAGCCCAGAAAACCGCGCAAAAGGAAGGTGCGCGGTCTCGATCGCCAGCGGCGTGCCGTTAGAAAGACGCAGCCGCGTCAGGCGGATCACTTCGCCTCCGGGCGTCATGCGGAGGGCGGCAGCCACCTCTGGCGTCGCCTCGACGACCTGCGCTTCGAGCACGCGGCTGCTAGGTTTGCCCCCGCGCGCTGTGACGTCCTGGCTGAAGCCGGTCAAACGGCGCAATTGTTGATCGATCTTGGGCTCGGCGATGAAGGTGCCCTTGCCCACGCGTGTATAGAGCAGGCCGTCTCGCACCAGCGCCTGAAGCGCCTGGCGCACGGTCATACGGCTGACGCCGTACTGCTCGGACAGCTCTCGCTCCGAGGGCAGCCGCTGATGTGGCTCGAACTCGCCGGCGCGGATGGCGGCGGTCAGGCTTTCTTTGATCTGCTGGTAGAGTGGGTCGGGCGCCTCGCGCTGCAGTTGCATAAAAAATCGTATAGACTGGTATAGACCAAGTAGTTGTGTAAATGCTTATAACATATTCGATGAAAATTTTCAAGCCCCCAGTTTCAACATTTTTCAAGATTCTCCAAGGTCACTACCTTGAACCCCAAATTGATCTTGAAAAACCTTCTTAA
Organism: uncultured Caldilinea sp.; assembly: GCA_937928035.1. Classification (GTDB taxonomy): domain Bacteria; phylum Chloroflexota; class Anaerolineae; order Caldilineales; family Caldilineaceae; genus Caldilinea. The sequence goes on from CALFWA010000345.1 coordinate 8,523, forward strand.
GCTGTTCACACACTGACATGGGATATAGAGCTCCTCTGGAACGAGCTCCACCACGTGAAGCTGTTTCCGGGGATTACCGCAGTGAAAGCGCCCATACAAGTCGTCTCAACTGGCGCGACCTTTCTGCTCTCCTCCTCACTCGAAATCTCTTCTCTCCTTCACTTTACGTTTTTGCCCCCCAAATAGCGTTTCGCCCAGTGCAAGCGCACCCCCACGCCGACCAAGACCAGGATGGTCATCAGCGTGAAGAGCCAGGGCAACGCACCCGGCCAGAGCAAAAATAGACAGTAAAACAGGATGGTCTCAGCGCCGCCGATCACGGTCGCCGGCATGGCGACGGTGGTCAGTTCGCCTCGCATGCGGGCGCCCAGGGCGCGCTTTTCCAAAATAGCCGAAAGATACATCCAGGAGGCAGCGTTGACGTAGAAGCTCGCCAACAGCAGCGCCAGCGCCAGCGCATTGGTCGGGCTTTGATTGCACCAGTAGAGGCAGATCGGGATGGCGGCGTACACTACAAAATCGGACACAATGTCTAGATAGCCGCCGAAATCGCTCTGCTGCGCGTGGATGCGCGCCACCAAGCCATCCAGACCGTCCAGAAAGCGATTCGCCAGCCATAGGCCGAGCGCCGCCCACTGCCACTGAAAGGCGGCAGCGCAGGCGGCGAGCAGCCCGACGAGAAGCGCCGCCGTCGTGATGAGATTGGGCGAGACGCCATAAAAACGGATGGCCAGGGGTCTGAGCAAGTCATCTTTGTAGACGCGCAGCGTATGATCCAACATGAAAACGTCCGACTCCTTCTCTGGGGGCCTGTGCTGGTAGGACGTTGGTGCGTCCATCGGCGTGCGCCAGCGCTTTTCATGCGGAGCGAAACGCTTCCGCCCGTGCATCTCCGGCGATCGCAGAACAGCGTACGCGGACACTCGGCGCAACGATGTAATATCCTGCACATAAGTCTGAAATCGGGCTGCGACAGGGCAGGCCCTTACCCCCGCCCCCTCTCCCAAGGCCGGGAGAGGGAGAGAAGGGCGCGCCGTCGCTGCCGCTGCAAGCTGCGCCTACGCGTTCTCAGAATCATTTGTTAAAACCCACGGAATTTCCGGAAAGATTTGGATGAGACAATTCTCTCTCGGGTGAGGGATGCGCTACGGAAAGTAGACGTCGCGTATCACTTTCGCCACGGTGAGGGGATGGAGCAGCATGTTGGCGTAGTTGGCGTTGGCCATCGGGCAGGCACACTCTTTGCGCTTGATGCTGCCGCGCAACTGCGCCATTGCTTGGCTCCGCCAAAGAGGAGCAATGTCATAATTGGTCTTGCGCAGGTTGCCGACCGATTCGGCGCGGATGCAACAGCTCCACAGGTCGCCATTGGGCGCAATGTGGGCGCTCGCCCAGCCTGCATAGCAGGGGATGACCTGGTCGCGTTCGCGCAGGACGCGCTTGGCAAGCTGGTAATATTGAGCGCGGAACGCCTGGGTGAAGCGGGCGATGCCTTTGGCCGGGGCCTGGCGCGCCTGCTGGCTGAGAAAATCGGCGATCTCGTCGTAGTCGTCCGGCAACGGCGTAATGCCCCACCCTATGGTGTCGAGTTCGACGCGCTCCTCGGCCACCTCGGTGATGTAGGAGTCCGGCTCCAGAAATTTCAACCCTTCCTGAATCTCGCGGAAACGATGGACGTTGAAACGGCTAATCACGGTGTGCACGGTGAGCACCAGATTTTTGTGCTCTTTTTGCAGCTCTTTGAGGCGGCGCCAGGTCTGCATAGCGAGCTTCCAGTTGCCTTCCACCCCGCGGATGTCGTCATGCTCCTCGCCAATGCCGTCCAGGCTGAGGTTGACGCCGATGCTGCTCTTCGGGCACTCGCGACACATGCGCGCCGTCTTTTCGGCGATGCGTTCGGTCAACATTCCGTTGGTGGGGATGGTGATCACCTCCGGCCGGCAGTGGCGATAGGCGCTGATCACCAGGTCGTCAAGGTCAGGGCGCAGGAATGGCTCGCCGCCGGTGAACGTCATATAGAAAGGCGCCTTTCCCAGGCTGGCGAAGATTCTGTCCCATTCCTCCAGCGAGAGGTCGTCGTTAGGCTTGCGCCACACGTCGCAGGTGCGACATTTGGAGTTGCAGCGAAAGGACACGCTGATCACGATCGAAAAGGGCTTAACCGTCGGCCACCCAAAAGTGCGAAAGGCCCAATAAAGAGGCAACCTAGGAATCAACCCGAGCATATGGGTATTCTGTCGCAAGGGTTCATCGCGTCAGACCGTTCCACTTCATGCTACAACTTATCAATCTGCTGCGGCAGCCGTCTTCTGAGGAGACGGCTGTTGATCTTTCGAGCCGATGAAGAAGCGCTTGATCTGGGCAAACGTGTTGGGCAGATTGGTCCAGTTTTCTTTGAACATCATCTTTTCCAGCACGCGCTCCGGCCGGTAGAGATAGAAGCGACGATACGCCTCGCGCCACTTTTTGACAACCAGGTCGGGATCGTAGCCCTCGTTCATCGTGAAGCGCGCCTTCTGCTCGTGGATAGCAAAGTCGCCCCAGTTGTCGGCGAAGACCTGGCCGCCCTTCTGGATCATGTCATACATGACAGTTCCAGGGAAAGGGGCCGCCAGCATGAAGTTGGCCAGCTTCGGATCCAGCTCCAACGCAAGCTGGATGGTTTTTTCCATCGTTTCCTCGTTATCGCCAGGCATACCGAAGATAAAGAAGCCCATCGTCTGGAGACCGGCAGCTTTGGCGTTGGCGAACGCCTCGCGCACTTGGTCGAGCGTCTGCCCCTTGCGGATAACGTTACGCAGTATGTTTTCGTCACCGTTCTCGACGCCGAAGCCAACACGCTTGCAGCCGGCCGCCTTCATAAGCTGAAAGAGCTCTAGATCGGTGTGGTTGACCTTCATGCCATGCACGGTGACCCAGGGCACGGTGTTCAGCCCTTCTTCGATCAGGCGGCGGCACAGCTCTTTGGCGCGCGGCAGTTTGAGGTTCCAGATGTCGTCGGTGACACCGATCTCGGTGGCGCCTAACCCTTTGACCAGCCATTTCCACTCTTGCACCACACTTTCCACCGAGCGCGCCCGCCAGGTGTCGCCGGTGACCGGCTTCGAGCAGAAGGTGCATTTATAAGGGCAGCCGCGGCTGGTGAGGATCGTGAAGCTGCGTGCATGGGGATCAAAGCCGTCGGTGAGCGGCTGCAGGTTGGTGTATTTGTCGATCTTGAAAAGATCGTGCGCCGGGAAGGGCAGCGCGTCCAGGTCTGGAATCATCGGGCTTTCCGGACTGGCGATGATCTCCCCTTTGCGCTTGAAATGAATGCCCGGAATGACACCTGGCTCGCGACCTGCGTCCAGCGCCTCGATCAGCTCGAGAAAACTGTATTCAGCCTCGCCTTTGAAAACATAATCTACGTACTCATCGTGCGGCGGCTGCAGCGACTCGAGCGGCATAATAGTAAGATGCGGGCCGCCCAATACGGTGATCAGGCCGCGCTTTTTGGCAAGTTGCGCCATAGCCCAGGCGTCGGGCATCAGCGGCGTCGTGGCGGTGATGCCGATCAAGCGATACGGGCGCCCCTCAGCCTCAGCCTTATCCAGGTAGTACTCGACGCCTACATCTTCGATCGAGGCGTCGTAGATCATCACCTCATGGCCGGCCTCGCGCAAGACAGCGGCAAGGTAGCCCAACCCTAGCGGAATGTGTTTGCGCACGCTCCAGACTTTGGCTTCGGGACTTGCAAGAATAACGCGCATGGTTTAGATTGCCCCCTCCGCCTCGACGGCTCGCCGCAAAGCGGTCTTTTCCTTCTTCGGGATGAAGGTGTTCATGGCGATGCGCACGTTGCGCGGCAGGTTGAGCCAGAAATCCTTGGTCTTGATACGACGCAGGATCGGCGAAGGCCGCAAGTAGAACTGCCGATAGGCCTTGCGATACATCTCTTCGACCAGCTCGGCGGTCATTTCGCCCATCTCGTAGCGCGCCTTCTGCTCGAAGAAAACGTAGTCCTCCCAGTCGTTAATCAGGAAGCGCCCCTGCCGTTTGACCATTTCGTAGACTTTGGTGCCGGGATAGGGCGTCATCATTGAGAAGTTGGCGATGACCGGGTCAAGCTCGATGGCAAAGTCGATGGTGCGCTGCATGGTCTCGCGCGTTTCACCGGGGAGGCCGATGATCATGAAGGCGATTGTCTCCAGGCCGACCTCTTTGGCGTTTTTGAACGCCTGGCGAATCGTGTCGTGGTCGATCTTCTTGTCGATGGAGCGTAAAATCTCCGGATCGCCGCTTTCGACGCCGAAGGCGGTGCGCTTCAGCCCTGCTTTCTTTAGGAGCGCCAGCAGCTCCTTGCTGGCCAGGTTGGCGCGAATGCCGTTGACGAAGATCCACGGAACGTGGTTGAGTTTATGCTCGATCAACAGATGCGCCAGCTCTTCCAATCGCTTGACGCGGATGTTGGCGCTGTCGTCGAGCACGCCGATCTCCTGCGCGCCAAGGTCCTCGACGAGGTGACGCCACTCCGCCAGCACGTTTTCCGGGCTGCGGCTGCGCCATTTGATCGGCATGATGCTCTGGCTGCAGAAGGTGCAGCGATAGGGGCAGCCGCGGCTGGTGAGGATGCTGAAACTGCGCGCGCCGTCGACATGGTCGGTGGCGGGCTGCAGATTAGTGTAACGATCCATCTTGAAGAGGTGGTAAGCCGGCCAAGGGAGGCTGTCGAGGTCGGCGATCGGCGGGCGGTCTGGGTTGTTGTGAATGCGGCCGTCGCTCGTCTTGTAGGTGATGCCCAGGCAGTCGTTGAAAATTTCATTTTCCGGATGCATGAAAGCCTGGGTGGAGTAATGCGGCTGGTCTTTGAGATACGCCTCCAACCGGTTGGAGATATCGATCCAGGTCTCTTCGCCCTCGCCGCGCACGACGATGTCCACGTAAGGCTTTTCGCAGCTCTCCTCCGGCAACACGCTGACGTGCGGCCCGCCTAGCACGATCAGACAGTCGTGCACTTCCTTGATGGCGCGCGCCGTGCGCCAGGCTTGCTTGACCTGCGGCGTGTTGGCGGTGATGCCGACCAGGTCGGGCTTGAACTCCTGCACGAACTCGGAGACCGGCTTGCTCTCGACGTCAGCGTCGAAGATTACCACCTCGTCTCCGCGGCGTTCGCTCATGGCGGCCAGGTAGGCCAGTCCCAAGTGCGGCGTCGTCCGCGTGTCGATCGGGAGTCGAAATCTTGGGTTGATCAGTGCTACTCGCACGTTGTTCCTCCTTCAATCAGGATGGTTGTCTAACAAAGACGGTGCGCATTCTAACACGGCGACGGCGCAGCGTCCAAATTTTATGAAAGAGTTTAGAAAAATTATGCGTTCCGTGTTCGAGCGATGCTTTTTTGCATCACCGCTTCTCGATCGTACAGGTCGCGAATGCTGACGTCGGTGATGGCGTGAACGCCGGTGATCTCCGGAAAATGTTCCTTGAGGAGTCGTTGGATGCCCAGTTTCATCGTCAGCAGGCTGATCGGACAGTCGATGCAGGCCCCCAGCATCTTGAGATGCGCCACGCCGTTTTCGTCCACTTTCAACACCTCGACGTCGCCGCCATCCATATGAAGGTTTGGTCGATATTCGTCCAGAACCTGTTGAATGCGCTGTTCAAGCGATGTTTCTATAAATAAACTCATGACCGATCCTTCCGATGCTCCCATCCGTACAAGCGTACAAGGCGGCTCTGCTTCTTGCAAGAAAATCTAATGCCTCAGCCTGTTCACGGGATGAGAGTATGTCGCTAAACTGCTACTGGATGTATTCATCCAACGGTCGCCGTCCGGCGAAGCCGGTGTTGAGTTCATGCCAGTAGCCGATCTCCTCTTCGCCGTACTGCCAGCAAAGAAAAATCTCACGGCCGTTGCGCAGGCCGACAAAATCCACCAGACCGGCGTTGATGTCTTTGATCACGGCGCCGAGCGCCATAATCCCCCGGACGCCCTCCTCCAGCCGCATGGCGTGCATCGCCAGCTCGCCCAGCAGCTTGTTGCCGCCGTTTAACGCCGCCTGCTCGATTGCCGGCAATGCGTCGGGACGCAGGCGTAAAATTTCACGCCGAGCGGACTGCACCTGCTCCATCAATTTCTTCACTTGTGGCAGCGTCGCCTGCGCTTCTTGAAGCGTGAAATAGCGCGCCTTCATCTGGAATGCCTGGAGATGCGCTGCAATGTTTGTTCTGAAAACCGAGCCGCAGATAGGTGAAAGAGCGCATTACGCGTTCGCAAGACGCTTGCCGAAAAGAAAATGCGCAGCGGTAAAACGGAGAATCTCAATCCCAACCGCTGCGCATCTGCTATCTGCGCATCAATGATGACCGCAGCTCTGCGGCATCTCTTCGCCGGTGTGGCTGCGCGCGGTGCGGAAACTGCTGCCGCAGCCGCAGGAGCTCACGGCCTGTGGATTGTCGATATGAAAGCCGCCGCCCATCAGGTTGTCGACGTAGTCGATGCTTGAGCCATCAATATAGAAAAGGCTTGTCGGATCAACGACGACGCGCAGCCCGTGCTGTTCGTAGATTTCGTCTCCTTCGCGCGGCAGGTCGAAGGTCATGCCGTACTGCATGCCGCCGCAGCCGCCGCCCTTGACGAAGACGCGCAGGGCGTGCGATTCCTTCAAGCCCTTCTGTTCCATGATGCCGCCCAATTTTTCTGCGGCCGCTGGAGTCAATGTAACCATAGTTCCCCGTCTCCTTGAATCTACAAAATGCTCATTTCTTTCGTGCTACGTGTGTTTCGTGCTGCATGTTTCGTGACAACTACGGAATACACATACGGAATACGCAACACGCTTCATCACCCACCGATTTGATTCATCGCCCGATTTTGGGCGAATTTTCCTGCGGAGAGCTCATGCCCCCACGGTTTGTGATGGGCGCCCTCGCGCATCAACGCGCGCAGCTCCTCCCAGGAAGCCCCTGCGCGCAACGGCGTCAATAAGTCTACTTCGTCCTCACGCAGCAGACAGAGACGCAGCTTCCCATCCGCCGTCAAGCGCACGCGACCACACCCCTGGCAGAACGGCTCGGTCACGCTGCTGATGAAGCCCACCGTCCCTTTTGCACCGCGGATGCGGAAAGGGCGGCTCGGATCGATAAAATCGTAGCCCACCTCCCCGAGCGGCCCGAAGTGCGCTTCAATGCGCTGCTTCATTTCAGCGTAGGTGACGACGTTCGTCTGCTGAAAGTCGCTCACTTCGCCGAACGGCATCATCTCGATAAAGCGCACTTCCCAGTCGTTCTCCACAGTCAACTGCGCCAGATCGATCATGTCTTGCCCGTCGTTGAAGTGACGCACGATCACGGCGTTGAGCTTGATCGGCGTCAGCCCCGCCGCCTCCGCCGCCTGAATTCCACGCCACACGTCCTCCAGATCCCCCCAACGCGTGATGCGATGAAATTTCTCCGGATCGAGTGTGTCGATGCTGATGTTGACCCGCTTCAGCCCTGCTTGCGCCAGCGGTTGCGCCAGCTTGTCGAGCAGGATGCCGTTGGTCGTCATCGCCAGGTCCTGGATGCCGGGCGTTGCGGCGATGGCGCGCACCAGATTTACGATGCCGGGACGGATGGTCGGCTCGCCCCCTGTCAGCCGAATTTTGGTGACGCCCAGGCTCGCCGCAATTTTAACCAGATAGAGCAGCTCCTCGTCGCTCATCAGCTCATGACGAGGTCGAAAATGCATGTCTTCCGGCATGCAGTAGACGCAGCGCAAGTTGCAGGCGTCGGTTAGGCTGATGCGCAGATAGTTGATGCGCCGACCGTAGCTGTCGAAGGTCGGCTCGATCGCAAAGCCCTCCGGCAGCGGCGCCACCGTCACTTTGTCTCGGCGATTCGTGTAGAGGGTGACTTTGCCTATCACTTGCTCCTCACATTCGGGCTCTTTGGCGCAAGCATCCTCCACCTTACGCCGCCAGCAGAATTTCCTGGCAACACAAGGCCTCACCGGAGCGCTTGGCTTCCCCTTCGGCCTCAATCTGATAAGCGCAGCACCGGTCGTTGTTGACGACCGAAGCCGTGCGACTGCAAGGTGCGCCCACCAGCCGGTCAATCAACCATTGATCCATCATGCACAGCTCACGATGTTCATCAGACATGCCTGCATAGGGGCAGTTATGTTTATAGAGCATGTACACTTCGCCCTCGCCGTCCGCCGCCGGCTCCCAACGCGCCAGGTATCCGCGTTCATTGAGAAAAGCCGTGACGCGCTCCAGGCGCTCAGGCATCGGGAGCGCTTCAAGGTCGGCGAGAGGCGCCTCCGCCGCCATCTCGTCGGCCAACGACTCAAAGATGGCGTCGACCTGCTCAGGCGGCAATCTCTGCTTGAGCTGTCGCACCATCCCTGCGGCGAGAACGGCAAAATTCTTGGGGAAGAGCTCAATCGCATCATCGGTCAACTGATAAATTTGTTGGGGGCGTCCGACGCCGCCCGTGCGCTCCAAGCGCCCGACGCAGATCAGATTGTCTCCCTGGAGAATGTCCAGATGGTGCCGCACCGAAACCGGCGCCATATCGAGCCACTCCGCCAGCTCGGCGACGGTGGCGCCGCCTCTCTCCTTCAAAATTTCCAGAATATGCTTGCGAACTGCGTGCACGATCTAAGCCTATCTTCAACTTGCAGCCTATGCAAACTCGCTTCGCCACAAGCAGTCGGCGTGGCGCAAAATAACCAAATAACTGTAGTATGCTTCTGTCGGTCAACCCTCTTATAGCACAGAACAGCCAGGGCGTCAATTTTTATAAAATTTATGATAAATATCTAGGCAATGGCGATCATCCGAAATTGCGCGGGCCGACCGGTGTGCGTTCGTCACCTGTGAGGCGTGCGGCCAGCCCGGCGCCCTTGTCCGTCAACAGAAAGGTGGCCGCCGGAAACTTCATGTTGCTCTCGATCAGACCGGCGCGCACCAGTGCGTCCACCACGCCGGCTTTGACTTCCACTGCGCCGGTCTCGTCGAGACGATGGAGCAGATATTGTTTGACGCCATCGACCGTGCGATGCACTTTCAGCCGGTCGCCTCGCTGCATGGCGATGAGAACATCCCGCTGTTCTGTCGAAAGACGCATCCTTCCTCCGCCCCCGGACGCTCTTCCGCCCCTATCTGACAGGCCGGTCTCGGCCCTCGGCTAGCCGAGTTCATGAACGTATTGCTGTAGTTCGCGCTGGTTGATCTTGATGTATCGGTCGGGCAGGATTTCGTTCATCTCCTCTTCGGTCAGACGAATCCGCAAGATTTCCAGCGCGTCTTCCGGCGACTGCCCGTAGGCCAGTTTCTTTTTGCCGTTCTTGAGCGAGAATAGATACATGTAATGTGGGTTGGAAAAGCTGCTCATATCAAAGCCTCCTCCTGTTTGCGTGATTCGTAGACTTGCGTTTCGTCGCCGCTAAGCCTTTTACGCCTTCACAAGCGTGCCCTGATAGAGTTCGGCGCCACGCGTGACGCCGTGAAGCCCTTTGTTGATTTCATCGTCATATTTTCCGGCGAGCAGGTCTCGGTAGAACTGATAGTTCACGCCCTTGACCTTCTCGTCGTCCGGATAGCGATGGTAATTGTCTTGCGACATCAGGCTCTTCCCCTCGGCGATCAGTTGGAAGCCCAGCGCCGAGCCGGGATAGGGGGCGTAGTAGGAGATCGACGGGAAAACGCGCTTCATACGCTTCAACATGCGCATGGTCTTGAAGGCATCCTCAGGCGTTTCGCCGGGGATGCCCAACATGATGTTCGACCAGAATTTCGGCGGCTGCTCCCCCTTGGCCTCCAACTCGTCGCCCAAGCGGTTGACCAGATCGATGGTGAAGTAATTGTCCTCTTCGGTGCATTCTTTGTTGAGCAACCGTAAAATGCGGTCGCTGCCTGATTCAAAGCCGATCGAGATCGTGCGCCAATTGGTCTCGCGAACCAACGCCTCGAAGAGGTCCGGCCACTGCCGCACGGTATCGGCGCGGCCCGCCGCCCAGTAAGTCCATCGCTTGGTCTTGCGTGGGTATTTTTCAATCCACTCGCGCAGCCATTTCGGATTTTGGAAGAACATCGAGTCGTGGATCACGACAGAGCCGATGCCGTATTTGCGATCCAGGTAATTCAGTTCGTCGATCACCTGATCGACCGGCTTGCGCCCCATGTTGGGGATGTAGGAGTTTTCGTTGCAAAAAACGCACTGCCACGGACAGACTCGACTGGTGAGGATGGTGGCGACCGGGCCCGGCCCCCAGCCGCACTCCGGCTCGAGCGGCCAGCGCCACTTCCAGCGTCGCTTGATGCGCCAGCCAACCGGCTTGGGCCACAGTTCACGATTAATCATCGGCCAGTCGGCCATGGATTTGGCTCCGACGCCGTGCACCAGCCGGGGATAGGCCGCCGGGTCTTTGACCAGATCGACGATCGTCAGCTCTCCAGGCCCTTGCACCACATGGTCGAACGCATCGATGGCAAGCATTTCGTGAGGCGCAACCGTCGCATGCATGCCGCCGGCGATCACAATGCCGTTCGGATTGACCTGTTTGAAGATCTCGGCCGATTTCTTCCCGACCGGGAAGGTGTAGCTGCGCACGTTCATCAAGAGCATCTCATAGCCCTGCATCTGTTTTGCAAGCTGTTCCCAGGCTGTCACCGCCCGTGTTGAGACCAGGTCGGTGAGGATGCCGTGGTTGTGCATGATCGTGCGCAACAGGCCAAGACCGTGATCCTGCCACTGCTCATGCGGCCCGCTGGGGTGCACAAGGTCGCCCAGATCGCCTAGGTCCACCCAGAGAATTTTAGGCTTGACGGATGATTTTTTGCCCCAAGGCCATGAAAATCTCACGATCGCTGCTCCTCAAATCATTCGCTTCTTGAGCGGCGCCCCACAAGGGTTTTTCACCTCACGCTGTTGTGCGCCTCGAATCGTTGCGAGTATAACATGCAGGTGGATCGGTGTCAATTATTATGAAAATCGTGAGAATTATTGACATGGGATCGATTGACGCTTCCAACGCGATCCCGGTACAATCCTTGCAGGGGCGCCGCAGTTTTTGATCGTGAGTTGACGGTGGAACATGCACTCGTTGCCTACTTTCTCTCGATGGGTATCTCTCTACAGGCAGAGTGCACAGAACGAAAGGGGCGAACAAACGATGGATAGACGACGGCTGCTGGCAGTTGCGCGCGGGGAAACGCCCGCCGATCTCCTGTTGCGACGGGCGCGCGTTGTAAATGTCTTTTCCGGTGCTGTCGAGGAAACGTCGATTGCACTTGCCAGCGACCGGATTGCTGGCTTAGGCGTCGACTACCAGGCGCAAGAAGTGATCGATCTCGACGGCGCATATGTGGCACCCGGCCTGATCGACGCACATGTCCACATTGAGAGCAGCCTCTGCATCCCGATGCAGTTCGCCCGTGCGGTTTTGCCGCGCGGGGTGACCACCGTCGTGATCGACCCCCATGAGATCGCCAATGTGGCGGGCATGGCCGGGCTGCGCTTTATGGCGCAGAACAGCGCTGCGCTCCCCCTCAGTGTCGTGATTATGGCCTCCTCCTGCGTGCCGGCGACGCACATGGAGACCAACGGTGCCACGCTCACGGCGACGGAGCTGGCGCAGCTGCTCGCCGAAGGCACGGTGCATGGCCTGGCCGAAGTGATGAATTTCCCCGGCGTCGTCTACGGCGATGCGGACGTATTAGCAAAGATCGCCGCCTTCGAGGGCAGGCCGCGCGATGGCCACGCGCCAGCGCTCACCGGCAAAATGCTCAACGCCTACGTGGCGGCCGGCGTCGGCAGCGAGCACGAATGCACCACCGTGGAGGAAGCGCAGGAAAAACTGGCGCGCGGCCTCTACATCCTGATTCGCGAGGCAACCAACGCCCATAACCTGCACGCGCTGCTGCCCCTCGTCACCGAAGCTAACAGCCGACGCCTCTGCTTCTGCACCGACGATCGCATCCCTGGCGACCTCCTCGACCAAGGGTCGATCGATGCCATGGTGCGCGAGGCGATTCGCTTTGGCGTAGCCCCGGTGACGGCGCTGCGCATGGCGACACTTAATCCCGCCGAGTGGTTCGGCCTGCATGACCGCGGCGCTATTGCGCCCGGACGTCGCGCAGATTTGATCGTCTTCGATGATCTGACGGCGCCTCAGCCGCGCCTTGTCTTTGCGGGTGGGCGGCTCGTCGCCCGGGACGGCGCCCTCAGCGTCCCCATCGGGTCGACCGAAACCCTTCCTTCTGAGGTGAGCAGCACCGTCAACATTCGGTGGGAGGCCGTTGATCTGAGGGTTCCGGCGACCGGCGAGCGGATGCGCGTGATCGGTTCGTTGCCCGGTCAACTGATCACCGAAGAGCGCATCCTGCCGCCGCGCATCGTCGACGGCTACGCCGTGGCCGACCCAACCAACGACGTGCTCAAGATGGCGGTGATCGATCGGCACAAGGCAAGCGGAGCGATGGGGCTGGGCTTTATTCAGGGCATCGGTCTGCACTGCGGGGCGATGGCGGGAACGGTGGCGCATGATCATCACAACCTGGTGGTGATCGGCGCCGACGACGCCTCGATGATGGCGGCAGCGCGCGCTGTGGCGGACATGGGCGGAGGGCTGGCGGTCGTGGATGGCGACCGGGTGCTTGCTGCGCTGCCGTTGCCTGTCGCCGGCCTGATGAGCGACCGCCCCATCGAGGAGGTGCGCAGCCGCTACGACGCACTCATTGCAGCCGCCCAGGCGCTCGGTTCGCCGCTGCACGATCCTTTCATGGCGATGAGCTTCATGGCGCTCGAGGTGATTCCCAAGCTCAAGCTCACCGACCAGGGGCTGGTGGACGTGGAGCGATTCGAGATTGTGCCGCTCTTTCTTTGATCCTTTACGATGATGCACTTGCCATCCATTATGCAATCCTTCTTCCCTCGACGCTTCCGCTATCCTTTAGAGGGCCGCCGTCCTATAAAGATATGTCTGTTCTTGCTGACGACGCTGCTGGTCGGCGTATGGCCGACCTCCACAGCCCTGGCGCAAGAATACAAAAAACCGGAGCCTACAGCCGAAAAGGTGATTTATCTCACCTTCGATGACGGGCCTTCTCCTTACACCCAGCCCATCCTGGATCTCCTCGCCGAATACGACGCCAAAGCCACTTTTTTTGTGATCGGCCGCGCCGCCGCCCGCCATCCGGAGTTAATCGAGGCGATCTACGAAGCCGGGCACGGACTGGGCAACCATACCTATTCGCACCCATTTCTGCCCAAGGTAAGTCGCCAGTGGATGGCTTATGAGGTGTTCAATACGTCGGCGGCAATCGGCGGCCGAGACAACGGCTGCTTACGTCCTCCTTATGGGGCTTACACGTCAAAAGTGGCGAAGAACGCAGAGGGATGGGGGTATCAGCTCGTCTTGTGGACCATCGATCCGCGCGACTGGGCGCGGCCTGGAGTGCGCGCCATCGCCCACCACGTGATCAGTCGAGCGCATCCCGATGGCGTCGTTGTGTTGCATGACGGCGGCGGCGACCGCTCCCAGACGG
>CALFWA010000346.1 GCA_937928035.1 uncultured Caldilinea sp.
GCCGGATACCCGGATATGAAAAGTCGCCGAATCCGCGGCTGATGCAGCGCAATCTCCGCCGCCAGTTGTCGGCCGTTCATCTCCGGCATAACGACATCCGTGATCAATAGATCGATCGGATGCGGATGGGTCGCAGCCACGTTCAGCGCTTCCGATGGCGTGGCCGCCGTCAGCACTGCATAGCCGAGCCTGCGCAGGCTTTCGGCGGCCATCTCCAACACAGCTGGTTCGTCTTCGACCAGAAGAATCGTCTCGCCGGCCCCCTGTGGAACAACGTCGGACGGCACTTCAATCGAGAGAGGCGCCTCAGAATAGCGTGGGAAATAGATTTTGAAGGTCGTTCCCACCCCCTCTTCGCTGTAGACTTGAATGTAGCCCTGATTCTGACGTACGATGCCGTAAACCGTCGCCAGCCCCAGCCCGGTGCCTTTCCCCAACTCTTTGGTGGTGAAGAACGGCTCGAAGAGATGCGCCAACACCTCCCGACTCATCCCGCAGCCGTCGTCGCTGATGGTCAACAACACATACTCGCCAGGCGAGAAATCGAACGGCGGATCGGCGAAGAGCGCGTCGAGCACGCTGTTTTCAGTGCGAATCACGATCTTGCCGACGCCGTCGATGGCGTCGCGCGCGTTGACGCAAAGGTTGACCAAAATCTGGTTCAACTGCGACGGGTCCATGCGCACCGACCACAGATCGACTCCAGGAAGCCATTCGACCGTAATCGCTTCGCCGACCAACGAACGCACCATTGAGAGCGAAGCTGCAATTTCTGCGTTGAGGTCCAAGACGCGCGGCATGACGATCTGCTTGCGCGCAAAGCCCAGCAGTTGGCGCGTGAGCTCCGCCGAACGTTGTGCCGTCTTGTGAATCTCCGCCAAATGGCGGTGCAAGGGCGAGGAAGGCTCTAGCTTTTGCAGCGCCAACTCGCTGCGCATCAGGATCACGGCAAGCATGTTGTTGAAATCATGGGCGACACCGCCCGCAAGCTGGCCGATCGCCTCCAGCTTCTGCGCTCTTGCCAGGCGCTCCTGCAGATTGCGCTCGGACTCCTCCATGCGTTTGCGTTCGGCAATCTCCCAAACCATATCGGCGATCTCTTCAAGCAGGAGGACGTCTGTCCGCATGTAGGGGGTTGATTTATTGCATACGCTCAGCAGCGCGACAACCTTCTCCTGACGTATGATCGGAGCGATGAGTTGGCGTTCGGACGCAATCTGCTCATCCGAATCACCTCGGTCGGCGCCGTTCAAACGCGCAAATCCCTCATGAACAATAGGACTGTGGGAAGCAAGCGCCTGCGCCCACACACTTCCCGGCTCGATCGGGTAACGCAAGGGGCGCCTGCCCGAAGAGACCTGACCGTGGAGCGTGGGCGGATGCCTTGCCTGCAGCGACAGCGCGCGGCGATCGGGTTCTACGGCGAGATAAAGTCCTGAGGCGCTGGCGACGAGCGCACAAATCTCATCAAGTGCTTTCATCAGCAGTTCGCGATAGGAATGCTCGGCGGCGAATTCCAGGAGCGTCAGACGCAATCGGGTGACCTGCTCGCGGCGTTTGCGCTCTGTGACGTCGCGTGTGATTGCGATCACCTCGTCGGCGGAGATCGGCGTGAGGCGCTGTTCATACCAGCCGACGCCGTCCGGCGTGCCGAGCGAATATTCGTAAATTTGCATTGTGCCGGTCTCCAGCGCCCGGTCCAACGCGCGTGCGCCGCCCTCGGCCACTTCCCATGGCATGACCTCAAATGTGGTTTTGCCGAGGAACTGCTCACGCGGCACCAGCAGGTTGTTGTCATCGTTCACCCAGCAATCCAGGAAGCGATAGTTGCGGTCCAGCCGGAAAATGAGATCCGGAATCGCCGAGATCAGGCCGCGGATGCGTGCCTCGCTCTCTTCCAGGGCACGTTGGGCGGCGCGCTCCGCACTCTGGTCGCGAAAGACAAGCACGACGCCTTGAATGGCTCCATCTTCGTCGCGGATGGGCGCTGCAGCGTCGGCGATGGGGCGACGTCGGCCAAAGCGGTCGATCAGCAGCGTATGGTTGGCCAGCCCAACGACTCTGCCCTCTCTCAGCACCCTCGCCACCGGATTTTCGGCGGGTCGCAGCGTCTCTTCGTTGACGATCTGAAAAACCTCCTCCAGCGGTCGATTCTGCGCCTCCTCGTTCGACCATCCGGTCATCGCCTCGGCCACGGGATTGAGCAGGGTGACCCTGCCGGCTCCGTCGGTGGCGATCACGGCGTCGCCGATGCTCTGCAGCGTGATGCGATAGCGCAGGTCGCTGGCGTGTTGCGCACGCTCCGCATTGTAGAGCCGCTCCAGATATTGATGGCGCTGGCGCTGCCACACCACTAGCGCCAACAGGCCGACCAGCGTGACGACGCTCAACGCCAGCAGGGATTGCAAGCTGGTGCGCAGATTCATCTCGGCGAAGACCTCCTGCGCGTCCATCTTGGTCACCAAGAACCAGGCGGAGTCGGGGATCGGTTGGATATAGGCGAGCACCTCAACGTTGCGATAGTCTCTGCCACGAACAAGTCCACGAATCCCGTTCACGGCCATAACGGCGGGATCCTCGGTTCGAGTGAGCGGCAGATGCAACGTTAAGGCGGGATCGGGCTGCAGTCGCAGCTCGTTGAGGATGAGCGCACTGTCCCCATCGCGACGGACAAGTTTCGTCTCCATCGTCTTGCGCATAATAGACGGAGATTGTATGAGGGGAAAGAGCGCACTGCGTGCATTAATCACAAAGATCAAGGCGCCGACCGGAGTTTGCGCAGCGCCGATGAGCGGGATGAAAACGCTGATATGCGGCTCTAGGCTGTGTTCACTGATATGGAGATCGCCCAACGTTGGGCGTCTATTGCGCAAGGCGCCTTTTAGCGCGTCCTCTTCGTGAAGAACGTCTTGCGCTCCGCTCAGGCTGAGTCGGATATTTCCTGCGGCGTCAACCAGCAGGATGTCGTCGTATTGATTGTGTCGACGAAGTCCTTCGAGCTCCGCAAGCAAAATCGATGAAGCGTCTGGCCGTGGTGCCGTCAACCATCTCTCCATCTGGCCATAGAGCAGCGGACGCTCCATCACCTCCCACCCTTTTTCCAGTTGCTCCTGACGCCAGTCGGCGATCTGTTCAACCTTTAGTTGCGTCACATAGGTGAGCTCATTTTCGGCCTGCTTTTGCAGCGCAGATTCCTGATTCCGATAGATGATCAGAATCGTCATGATCAAGGCAAATAATAGAACGCCAATAATGGCGGTCGGCCAACGAAGCTGTAGAGGGCGACTCATAGTTTGTCTGAAGCTCCGGCTCTTTTACGAAGCGCTGTCGCAATCGTCTGCGCAAGCAGGTCGGCGCCCGGCGGTTTAGGCAGCCATGCTTCCAGGCCGTGGCGCCGAAGCTCCTCCAGGTCTTCCCCGCGCAGATGGCCGGAAAGAAAGATGATCGGAATGTCTATCCGGCGTTGGCGCAGCGTCTTGAACAGAGCAATGCCGCTCATCTCCGGCATCACGACATCACTCAAGATGAGATCGGGGGACGACGCCATTGTATCGAGAATTGCCAGCGCCTCTTTGCCGTTGGCGGCGGCGATCACGCGGTAGTTCCAACGTTCGAGCACCTCTTGAAGGGTGGAGCGCAGCGCCTGTTCATCTTCAACCAGCAAAATGATCTCTTGATTGCCAGGGGGGGAGATCATTGGGATTTCGTCCACTTCAATGTTCGCCTCCAACGTTTTAAGCGCCGGCAGAAAAATGGTGAAAGTCGTTCCTACGCCGACCTTGCTGGCGACGAAGATGTGCCCCCCATGTTGCCCGACAATCCCGTGCACCTGAGGCAATCCCAAGCCGACGCCTACGCCGGCCGGCTTGGTGGTGAAAAATGGCTCGAAGATGTGCTCCTGATCTTCGGGCGAGATACCTACGCCGGTGTCGCTCACCTTCAGGCGGACCCATTCCCCGGGCGTCATCCCGGGCAGCGGCGCGTCTTTCTCATGCGCGAATTCAAATTTTTCCACGATGAAACGCAGCTTGCCTCCATCGGGCATGGCGTCGCGCGCGTTGACGGCGAGATTCATAAGCGCCTGCTCCAACTGCGTCGGATCGGCGAAAATATAGCATTCGTTCAAGGCTGTTTCCAGGTCAATCTGAATGTTTTCCGGCAGGATGCGCTGCAGCAGTTTGACCTGCTCCTTCAGCAACGGCAACAAATCGAGCGGCTGGCGTTCGATGGCGGTGCGGCGGCTGAAGTCTAACATTTGCCGGATCATGCGCACGGCGCGCAAGCCTTGTTTTTCGATCACGCGCAGCCGCTCGCGATCGTTTTTATCCAGCATCGACGATTGCATCATCATCTGGGCGTAGAGGATAATGACCGACATCAGATTGTTAAAGTCATGAGCGATGCCAGAGGCAAGCTGTCCGATCGCCGCCAGCCGCTGCTGGCGCTGAAGCTGCTGCTGGACGAAAAGTTCATTGGTCAGGTCGCGGATCACCACTACCCAGCTCGCTGGCTCCGGGGCTCGCTCCACCAGTTGTGCGCGCACCTCGAAAGTGTGCCGCTCCACGTTGACGAGATGCCCCCAGCGTTCGGTCGGCGAGGTGAGCAATTTAGCGAGCGGCTGGTCGCCCAAAGCGCTCACTTGCTTGCATTCAGCGTCCGAGGTCAACCAGCGGAGATATTCTCGGGCCTGTGGATTAGCGGAGCGGATATAGCCGTCGGCGTCGAGTAACAACAGACCCACCGGCACACCCTCCATGATTTGGGCCAGCTCATCGGCTTGTTGGCGCAGACGTGCACGGCTTGCTAGCCCCTCAATGGTGACGCCTAGCGCTCGGCTGACCGCGCGCAGCGCCTCGATCTCTGCATCTGACCAGGTGTGCTCTGCCCTCGAGTAAGAGAGGCCAAGGAATCCCCACCACTGTCGCTCGACATCAATCGGAAGCACAAGCAGGGAGCGCACGCCGATCGATTGAAGCAGCGCCCGCTCGCTCGGCAGCAGGTTGCGCACATGGTCGCAGATCGCCTCGCCGCTCGAGAGCAGCTTCACCCAGCGCAAGAAGCCGAGCGTTTCATAGGAGACGCGTTGCAAAAGCGGATTGTCTCGATGGGCAACTGCACCCGGCGCCGTCCATTCAAATCGAAAGCTGGCCAGAAGTTTGCCATCGGGTCCGGTTTCATTTTGAAAGAGGAAGACGCCATCGGCCCCGGAAGCCTTGCCGAGATGCTCCAGAATGGCCGGCATCTCGTCTTCCCAACGCTCGGCCTGCAAAAATCGACCGGCCGCAAACGAAAGCGATTCCAGCAGGGCATCGCGACGGCGCAGCGCCTGCTCAGCCTGCTTGCGGGCCGTGATGTCGACGGCGTATGCCAGGAAACGGTCGGCGGTGAGCCTGACCGCCGCCACCGACCACCAGCCGATCTCCTCATTCTTGCGCCGATAGACAAGTTCGCCGTGTGCATATCCCTCGCGACGCACCTGCTCGAAATGCCGGAGCACCTCATCCAGCAATTGCGGCGCCGACAGATCGCAAAAGGGGCGTTGCAGCAGCTCTGCTCGGGTGTACCCCGTAAGGCGACAGGCGGCCGGGTTGACCTCTTGACAGCGTCCCTTGCCATCCAAGATAAAGACACCATGCGGGGCGTTGTCTACGTAGCTTCGATATCGAAGTTCGCTCTGCTCCAGCGCTGCGACGGCCAGCTCGCGGCGTCTGCGTTGCTTCAGCAGCAGTCCCATGCAAAGGGTGGCGATCGGATAGACCAACAACACAGGGAGAGAGATCGTTTGCAAGACGAAGAGGGACAGCGGCCAGGGCAATGTCAACATCGCTGCCAACATAGCCAGATGCACGACGATCCCGAACACATAAAGCTCGCGCCAGGAGATGGCGTGCAATGCAGGTCTGCGCCATAGGCGCCAGGCGACGCCGATGAACGTTGCTACGACGATCACGATCACGCCGGTGAGTGCGCCGTCGCCGCCGAGATATAAACGAAAAAGCGCCGTCATCAAGACGGCGATTGCGCTGGAAAGTGGGCCAAAGAACAGCCCCGTCAGCGAAAGCAGCACCGAACGCGTGTCAAAGATGACGCCCGGCGTCAACTCCCAGGGCGTCGACATCACCAGGATGCCGATCACCCCGATGCTGATCCCCGACGCTGCCTGGCGCTGCCAGAGAGCGTTGCTGTGTGCCGAACTGACGATGACATCGTAGATGAGCGCCATCGCCAAGAGCAAGGCTCCGTTATAGAGCAGCGCCTGCATTCCCGAGAGATTGAACACAAAAGTTTTCCCGTTGAACTTTCCGGCCCAGCGCTCCTGTTTAAACTTCCAAAGCGATGCGCTCCACCGCAATCCCTTGCATTTTCAACCGGCGTTCGATCTCATCGGCGTCAGGCCCCTCGACCAGCAGGACGCGGTCGGCGCGGCTGGCCGCAGTGACATCGGCACCGATCTCAGGCTGAAGCTCGGCGGCCAGACGCAGCAGCGCCACACAGGCTTGGTGAGAAGAGGGCGGCGCTGAAATATAGAGATAGAGCGAGGAGCGGCGGCTTGAAGGCGAAGAAGCGGGTGCGGCGGCCTTCGCCTGAACCAGCGGCTCAACTCGATTCACGTCCACCGGCTCCTGCTTGCGTCGAAATGCGACCCGCACCAGATTGAGTCCATTTAGTTCAACCATCGCCCAGACGCCCAACCCTTCAGGCTCCACCCGATAGAGACCCGGCCCCAGCGGCTTGAACTCCACGTGATAAGCGCCCTGCTCCACCTTGCTGCGCGTCGAGAGGGTGTACTCCTCCTCTTCCCCGCGATAGACGTGCACGGGATGATTGGCCAGCTCTTCGATCTCCACATGGATGGCGCTGAAGCCGGGCAGAGAGCCAGCCTCGGTCGTGGTCACTTCCCACACGCCGATCAACGGTGCAAAGGTCACCGACCAGCCGTTGAGGCCGTCGACGGCGAGGTTGGGTTGGGCATAGCCGCCTTCGATCAAAAGCGAATAGACGCCGGCCGGCAGCCGCTCGAAGACGACGCGGCCTTCGTCATCGACAATTTGGCGACGTTCATTGCCGACGGCATCCACCAGGCGAGCCAGGGCGCCGACGGCGTTGGGCGCCGTCGCTGCGATGACGCTTTCCCCGCTCTCCTCGCCGTTGACTGACGGAGGACGCACCGCCTCCGGCAGCGCCAGATCCACCGTGACGCTGTTCCAGCCGTCAAGCGCGATGTCGGCGACCGTGGCGACATCCTCATAGCCCACCACCTGCACGGTGTAGCGGCCCGCTTCCAACGCCTCGAACCGATAGTCGCCGGTCGGAGAGGCCTCCTGCTCGCGCCGGTCGGCCCGTTCGTTGAGCAGGGCGATGCGCAGCGGCTGGCCGGCGCGCACGCCGTGCACCCGCCCGACGATCGTAGATTCGGCCGCCGGCCGGGCCGTTTCGGCGAGGGGCGTATAGACAAACTCCACCAAAGGCACCGAACGCTTGTCGATGTGGACGCGCGCTTCGAGCTGCGTCGTGCGGCCGTCCGGCTCCGGCGCGCCGTCGACGGTGACGATGTAGTGGCCCTCCTCCAGCCGATTGATGCGGCACGCCGCTGCGCCATATTCCGGCGCAGAGCCGGTCTCCACCACCTCGCTGCCGCCCTCGACGCCGTGCACCTGCACACGCAACCCTTTGTAGCCAGGCGTCGAGACGACGACGGCGCCGACTCCTGGGGTCGGATCGGCGACGCCGATGGTGTAGCCCCAGCCGGCTTGAGCAAGGTCGATCGTCGCTCTGTTGCGCCCGTCGAGCTGCAGCGATTCGATCTGCGAACCCGCCGGCTCCACGCGCAGGCTATACTCCCCGGCGGGGAGGTCCACAAAACGATAGCTGCCGTCGTCGTGGGCCAGCGTCATCCACTCTTCGCCGCTGTGTTTATGGACAAGTACAATTGCGGCGCCAGCGCCCCCGCGCACATGCCCTTCGATGCTGCTGCGGCCAACCAGCTCGATCGGGGCCGGCAACGTCAGTTGCACGACCACCTCGCGTTGGCCGCGCTCGAGCGCAATCTCTTCGCTGAAATTCGCCTCAGGCAGGCGCAAGGTGTAGACGCCGTCCGGCAGGTCGGGAAATTCAAAGAGTCCGGTGCCGTCGAGCTGCACATGCGCCACTTCGACGCCGTCGCGTTCGAGCAACAACGTGCGCCGGTCACCCAGATTGGCGATGCCGCCGCGCAGCGTGATGCGGGCGATGTCTTCCCCGCGGAGGCGCGGAACCTTGGGTTCGGCCTGCAGCGCACGCACGATCGGCAGAGCGCCGCCGGGCCAGCGGTCGCTGTACCAGGCGTGGCCTTCCCACCAGCTGCTGGGGCTGCCCAGCCGCTCGTTGGCGATCAGCCAGAAGGCGGTGCAAAAGTAGTAGTCAGGCGCGTGTTTGAAGCGTTGGCTGACGCCCATCATGATGCGACACGCCTCAAGCGTCTGCGCCATGTGGAGGTCGGGCGTCGTTGCAGGATAGCGCGGGTCGGCGTCTTCGCCGACGATGTAGCCGCATTCGGTGGAGAGGATCGGGATGCTGCGTCCCAGGTGTTTGCGGTTGAGCGCGTCGAAATATTCGTAGGCGAGCCAACAGGCATGGTCGTCGAAGAGGGTGGCGCCGGGGTTGCGCCGGTCGTAGCGCAGTCGATTGACCTCGGCCAACGTGCGTCCGCGCCAGGCATCGCCGCCCCACGGCTCCTCGGCGACGATGCGATAGAAGCGCTCGGTGTACGCTGCGCCTTCCTGGTTGCCCATATCGTAGGGATAGTCCAAGGGGCGATTGAGAGAATAGTTGTGAATCGCCTGCCAGACCGGGCCGTCGAAC
>CALFWA010000347.1 GCA_937928035.1 uncultured Caldilinea sp.
CGATCATTTCCTTGCGGCTTTGTGCGGTTACATCAAAGTCGAACTGCTCAAGGGCAATCCCAAACTCAATCACTTTGCACTCAAATCCAAACTGTATTTGTCCGCCATGCATGCCGCTTATGCCAAGTTGCGGGAACTCAACCCCACTCAACTGGCTGCGTAAGGTGAGTTATGAAGTTGTGGTCGACATTCAGGTCACGGTGACGAACTAAGCGGATGGATCAAAAAACCGTGAGCTTTTCCGCCTGGGAAAGCTCACGGTTGAATGGAAAGAAGCGACCAGACAGGCGTTTAGGTTCTTTGGTTGAGCGCCTGCGCCAGCGCTGCAAACGATTCACGCAGCGCCGGATAGAGGCCGGCAAAGACCGGATAAAGCCGATCGTATATGCGCACATTCGCTGCAATGGGTGTGTAGACTGTCTGTACAGGGAAGAACCTCTCGCCCGGCGTAAGAGTCTCATACCACCCGAGCGCCCGTCCCGCCACGATCGCTGCCCCGCGCGCCGGCGCATCGCCTGGCGCGGCCGCGATCTGCACCGGCTGCGCCAGCGCATCGGCCAGAATCTGCGCCCACACGGGCGACTTCCCGCCGCCGCCCGCCAGCACCAGAGCGTCGCGCTCGACCACGCCCAACGCCTCGCGCAGCGAGCGATAGGCGAAGGCCGTCCCTTCCATCACTGCGCGCACCAGGTCCGCCTGCGTCGTCGCAGCGGAGACGCCCAGGAAGCTAGCGCGTGCATTCGGGTCGCTGAAAGGCGAACGCTCGCCGTTCAGATAGGGCAGATAGAGCACACCGCCGCTACCGGGAGACGCTTCCGCACCCAAGCGGTTGAGCTGAGCGTAATCGAGCGGCTCGCCCGCGGGCGACGCCAGCGCGCGGCGCAGCCACTCCAGGTTGCCGCCAGCGGTCAACACCGGCGCCACCTGAATCCAAAGGTCCGGCTGTGGATGGCAGATGGTGAAGACGCCGCGTTCGGGCATCGGAACGGCGTCGCTGCGGCTGACGGCGATCCAGCCGCTGGTGCCGAGGTAGGCGTAGATGACGCTGGGCGCAGCCGCGCCGACGCCTACGGTCGTTGCGCCGAGATCGCCGACACCCTGAAGCACCGGCGTCCCTGCGGGCAGACCGGTCATCTGCGCCGCGGGGACGCTCACCACGCCGATCTGAGCGCCGGACGGATGCAGGGCAGGCAGCAGCCCTGCATCCAATCCGATCTGTGCCAGCAGGTCAAGCGCCCAGGCGCGCGTGCGCCAGTCGAGCAGGCCGGTAGTGGCTGCGGTCGTGGGGTCGGCGGAGGCGACTCCACACAGGCGCCAGGCGACGTAGTCGTGGCTGCCGAGCAGCAGCGCACGAGTCTTCGCCAGCCGGTCCGGTTCGTGGAGCGCCAGCCAATGCCATTTAGCAAGCACACTGGACGCAGTCTGGGCATTGCCTGTGACCATAGTTAAGGTCTCACGGCCGACAAGTTGTTCGATGGCGGTTGCCTCCGCTTGAGCGCGACTGTCGGCGTAGAGCAGCGCCGGGCCAAGCGCGTCGTCGTCGCCAAGTGGAATCAGGTCCTGCATCTGACCGCTCAGGATGACGGCGGCAACCTGCACATCCTGGCCTGCGTTGCGCCAGAGTTCGCCCAGCGCTGCGCAGACCGCCGCCCACCAATCCTGCGGGTTTTGTTCGACCACGCCTGCGGCCGTATGCGTCGGATAAGAGGCGAAGGCGCTGACCAGGATGGCGCCTTTGCGTTCGACCAGCGCCGCCTTGGCGCCGGTCGTGCCGACGTCAATGGCGAGGATGACGTCCATTACTCCCTCGTCACCATTACGCCCGGAATCTGCACACTGTCTCCGGCGGGCTTTTCACCGTTGAAGTAGGCTTCGATGATGTCCGCCAGTTGTTTCGCCATGCCGTCGAAGTCCTGGGCGATGGAGGCGATGAAGGGGCCGCCCTTGGCGATTTCGGCGCGGGCGAAGTCGGTGCCGTCGATACCGACGACCACAATGCCGCTGCGTCCGGCCGCCTCGATGGCCTGCGTGGCGCCCAGCGCCGGCTCGTCCCAGCCGGCCCAAATGCCGGCGATGTCGCCGTCGTTGGGATAGGCGGTCAGCAGGTCTTGGGTGACGCTGCGCGCAAAGTCGACCGGTCCGGGAACCTCGATGTGCTTCTTTTCGCTCACCGTGATCTCCGGATAGTTGGCGAATTCAGCGGCGGCGGCTTCAGCGCGTGCGCGCACGCCAGGATGTGGGTCATGCGTGAACATCACCACGTTGCCCTTGCCGCCGATCGCCTCGGCCAAATAACGCGCCGTTTCTCGGCCCAACTGTCCATTGTCGGAGGTGATGTTGAGCACCACGCCGGGGCCGTTGCCTGCGTCCAGCCCGAAGACCGGAATGCCGGCCGCCTGCGCCGCCTCCAGCCCTTTGGTCATCTGCGCAGGGTCGCCCATGCCGAGCACAATGGCATCCACTTTCTGCGTGACGGCGTCTTCGATGCGGCTGACCAGCAGATTAAAGTCGGCGTTGGTGTCGGTGACGGTGACGTTCCACCCCTTGGCCTTGCCGTACTTTTCGAACTGCTCGATGGCGTACTTGGTGGTGGCGTTGGCCATGTAGGGCGTCACCACGGCGACGGTTTTGGTCTGACCCGCTCCGCCTGCCTCGCCGGCAGGGGCGACGGGCGCCACCGCCGTGCACGCAGTCAGGCTCAACACAAGGGCGACCAGCAACAAAGCGTGAATCAACCGA
>CALFWA010000348.1 GCA_937928035.1 uncultured Caldilinea sp.
AACCAACCGGTTCGTGTCCAGGCGCAGATATTCTTCCTCGCTCCAGGCGCCCTGGGCAGGGAAGAGCAACGCCACCTCCCAGGCCGGCTGCGGCTCCACAGTTGGATCGCTTTGTTTATGCATCGATCTGGCCACTGAGAATCCTCCTGCTCCACAACATTGTTAACGATGATTGCGAGTGTGGGGCGCATGTAGTATAGCGAAGAATGGGCAGCGGGTAAAAAGTCTGCAAGCTTGACCGGTCTCGTTGAATCATCCTCACCGCAGATACTGGGAATACGGATACACCTGCCACTTTTGCAGTTCCTGCCCCTTGCAATAGACCCGCGTCGTCGACCAGCTTTGCACGTAGTTCCACAATTGCCAGAAGGCGCCCATTTCACTCTTACGGAAGGCCACGCGATAGACCAGATGGCGATCTTCGTCGAGCAGTTGTATAAAGCCTGCACGTTTTTGGGCGAGCCGCAACACAAAGGGGAAGTATTCGGAGCGGCTCTGACGAAATTCGAGGATGATGTGGGCAAGTGCGAGCTCTTCCTGCGTTTTATTGTCGTTTGCGACGGGCGCTGCCTCGGCGTCCGCCGGCTGCGCTTCGGCGGCGTCGATGGTCGTCAGTTCACCGAGAAGCGGCTCCAGGGTGCGTCGCAGGTCAGGTTGGGGCAGGTGGATGCGCAGGTCGCGGTGCTGGCAGCGCCAGGGGCGGGGCGTGCGCGCCGTCTCGCCTAGCATCTTCAGCGCATGCTGCAAGGGATCCTCGCCGAGCGCCGCCGTCAGTGAATGCAGCCGCAGCGCCAGCGCAGAGTCCGGAAGCCTCACCGTCGCGTGCCCCCATGCCTCCAGCGCTTGCCTGGCCTCGGCGACGCTCAGCGGCGTCGCAAGCAGCGCCTGCAGACCAAGGGCGACGCCGGTTAGCTCGACCGGCATCGGCGCCGCTGCGGTCCACTCCGCCAACAGCGCGCCGTCCTGGCGCAGCCATGCGGCCAGCAGCGCCGTCCGCCAGAAGCCCGAGTTCTGGCTCCACGCGTCGCTGTCGCGCAGACGCCGAAGCTCGGCCAGAGCGGCGTCTGCAGCCTCGCCCCCTTCCAGCAGGCGCACTTCGAGATTGGCAAGATAGAGTTGCTGAAATGCAAGCGGCGCAGGCGTGAGCGGCGTTTCCACCCAGGCAAGAAATCGGCCGCGCTGGCGAGAGGTGAAAGCGTTGTAGCTCAGCCCTGCGTCCGGCGCAGGCCCGTTAGAAAGAGGGCTGTCAAAACTGACTCTGGCGACGCTGAGTGTTGGGTCGAGCAGGGCGTAATCTTCGTCAGAAGAGGCGGCGGCGCAGGAAATCGCAACGGGCAAACCGCGCCGTTGCGCGTCGGCCACCACCGTCGCCAGCGAACGGTCGCGGCCTGCTATGCGAATCAGTGAGTTCATGTTGCGTACAACCAAACACTCGCCAGCTCAGGCGCTCATCCTCCAGGGAATGCGCAGAAATCACACATAATTGCACATAAATGGCGCCATGCCGACGAGAATTTCTCAACCGGAACGACGGCTCGCAGCCACCGGCGCGCTCAAGCCGCCACCGCATAATTCTCCTCGCGCAGCATGGGCGCAAGATATTGCCCGGTGTAGCTGCGCGGATTGGCGGCGACGTGCTCCGGCGCGCCTTCGGCGATCACATAGCCGCCCTTGACGCCGCCTTCCGGCCCCATGTCGATGATCCAGTCGCAGTTCTTAATCACGTCCAGATTGTGCTCGATCACCAGCACGGTGTTGCCTTTGTTGACCAGCTCATGCAGGACGTTGAGCAGCTTGCGCACGTCCTCGAAATGCAGGCCGGTCGTCGGCTCGTCCAGGATGTAGAGCGTGTTGCCGGTGGCGCGACGGCTTAGCTCTTTGGAAAGCTTGATGCGCTGCGCCTCGCCGCCGGAGAGCGTCGTCGCCGGTTGACCGATCTTGATGTAGCCCAGGCCAACCGCGTTGAGCGTCTCCAGCTTGTTGCGGATGCGCGGAATGTTCTGGAAGAACTCCAACCCCTCTTCGACGGTCATATCCAGCACATCGGCGATCGACTTGCCGCGGTACTTGATTTCCAGCGTCTCGCGGTTGTAGCGGCGGCCTTTGCACTCTTCGCAAGGCACGTAGACGTCGGGCAAAAATTGCATCTCGATGCGGATGATGCCGTCGCCCTGGCACGCCTCGCAGCGCCCGCCCTTGACGTTGAATGAGAAGCGCCCCGGCTTGTACCCGCGCGCCTTGGCGTCGGTCAGGCTGGCGAAGAGGTCGCGGATGTCGGTGAAAAGGCCGACGTAGGTGGCCGGATTGCTGCGCGGGGTGCGGCCGATCGGACTCTGGTCGATGTCGATCACTTTGTCGATGTGCTCGACGCCTTCGATGGCGTCATGCGCGCCAGGTCGGTCCTTCGCACGGTACATGATCTGCGCCAGCTTCTTGTACAGCACCTCGATCACCAACGTCGATTTGCCGCTGCCGCTGACGCCGGTGACGGCCACCAGCTTGCCCAGCGGGATGCGCACGTCCACGTTCTTCAAGTTATTCTCGCGCGCGCCTTTGATGAGCAAATACTTGCCGTTGCCCTCGCGGCGCGTCTGCGGCACCGGAATGCGCAGCTCTCTGCGCAGGTATTTGGCCGTCAGACTGTTGGGGCAGTGGATAAACTCCTCACGCGGGGCCGAGCAGACGACGTGACCACCGTGCTCGCCGGCGCCGGGCCCCATGTCCACCACCCAGTCCGCGGCGCGAATGGTGTCTTCGTCGTGTTCGACCACGAGCACCGTGTTGCCGAGATCGCGCATGCCCTTGAGCGTTTCGATCAGCCGAGCGTTGTCCCGCTGATGCAGGCCGATGCTCGGCTCGTCGAGGATATAGAGCACGCCCATCAATTGGCTGCCGATCTGTGTCGCCAGGCGGATGCGTTGACTTTCACCGCCGGAGAGCGTCACCGCCGTGCGGTCAAGCGTCAGGTAATCCAGCCCGACGTTGACCATAAATTGCAGTCGCGCCGCAATTTCCTTGAGCACCTGGTGCGCAATGGCGCGCTGACGCGGCGTCAAAGGAGAGGGCAAGATGGCGGAATCGACCAAGCCGTTGCCGTTCGCCGACGCAACGCCTTCCATCTCTCTTCTCCCATCCCTCGCTCTCCACTCTCCTGTTCTCTGGCTCTCGCTGCTCTCGACTCTTTCTCCTCGCAGCCATTGCACCCACGCCAGCGACTCGCTGACCGGCATGCGCGTGACTTCCCAGATGTTCTTGCCAGCGATGGTCACAGCCAGCGCCTCGGGGCGCAGCCGCTTGCCACCGCAGGTGGGGCAGGGGCGCACGCTCATGAACTCTTCCAGCTTTGAGCGAATGTACTCACTTGTGGTCTCTTGATAGCGGCGCTGAAGGTTGGGAATGACGCCGCTGAAAGTGGTCTCGTAATAGCGCAGCTCGCCCTGGCTGTTGGTGTATTCGATGCGAATCTTCTCGCCTTTGGTGGGCGTGCCCCAAAGGATGATGTCGCGCTGTTTCAGGCTGAGCTTTTTGACCGGCGTTCGCGCAGGGATGCCATACTGTTTGCAGACGGCGCGCAAAATCTGGCGATAGTAGCCTTCGCTTTCCTCTTCGTTCTGTCGTCGCCAGGGGATGACGGCGCCGTCCTCGATCGAAAGCTCCTCATCGAGCACCAGGTCGGGATCGAACTCTTGCAACGCGCCGAGGCCGGTGCAGGTGGGGCAGGCGCCGTGGGGGCTGTTGAAGCTGAAGGTGCGCGGCTCGATCTCCGGCAAGCTGGCGCCGCACTTGATGCAGGCGAAGTGCTCGCTGAAGGTGCGGTCGACCGGATGGTTGCGGTCGGTGACGTCAGAGACGATGAGCACGCCCTCGCCTAGCTTCAAGGCCGTCTCCACCGAGTCGGCCAGTCGCGTCAGGTCGGTGCCGGTCGGCTCGCCCGCTGCGTCGACGCCCGGCGGCTGGACGATGATGCGGTCGATCACCGCCTCGATCGTGTGCATCTTGTAGCGATCCAGCTCCGGAACTTCGGTGACTTCGTAGATCTCACCGTTGACGCGCACGCGCATATAGCCTTGCTTTTGCAAGCTCTCGAAGACCGACTTGTGGTTGCCCTTGCGATCCTTGATGATCGGCGCCAGAATCAACAGCCGGCTGCCCGCGGGCCTCTCCATGATGCTGTCCACGATCTGCGTGGGCGTCTGCTGCGTGATCGGCTCGCCGCAGGTAGGGCAGTGCGGCTGTCCGATGCGAGCATAGAGCAGGCGCAGGTAATCGTAGACTTCCGTCACCGTGCCGACGGTGGAACGCGGATTGCGACCGGCGCCCTTTTGGTCGATCGAGATGGCGGGGCTCAGCCCTTCGATCTGGTCGACGTTGGGTTTTTCCATCAGCCCCAAAAACTGGCGAGCGTAGGCCGAAAGCGACTCGACGTACCGCCGTTGCCCTTCGGCGTAGATGGTGTCGAAGGCCAGGCTGCTCTTGCCGCTGCCGCTCAGGCCGGTGATGACGACCAGTTTGTCGCGGGGAATTTCGAGATCGATGTTTTTGAGGTTGTGCTCGCGCGCTCCGCGCACGATCAATTTATCCAGCGCCATGGTTGCCTCACCGTCATGCAGACGACTGCATGATAAGACCGCATGATAAAAGCATCGAACAAAAGTTCTTTCAGTATAACCGATGCTGCACTCTTCGCACAAAAAATTTCGAATAAAAAGGACGAGAGTCGAAACATCCCTCGTCCATCGATCATTTTCTCATGATAAAACAAGTTCGGCGCGATCACCGTGAGCGTTCATGCAAATCGAAGACATCCTCCGGACTGCACCGCAAACCCTTTCCAAACGCTCGAAGCAGTCTGGAGGATTTTCTATCCATTCGCGCAGTTTGGATGCCCTGTTTGGAAAGAATTAAACAATAGGCGCAGGAGATTTGTGCTAAACTCAATTTTGCGATAATTTTCACAAATTTGCTTCATGAATGGAGAGTTTCTCATGAGACGTTTATTCCTTGTAGCGACGATCTTGTCGATGTTGATGCTGGCAGCTTGCGGCGGTTCGGCGACGCCCACGCCAACTCCACCGCCGACGCCTACAACGGCGCCTACTGCGCAACAGGTGATCGCCGCTACGCTCGATGTGATTATGCACGACATCTACTTCGGCGACGACAGCAACAACATCGCCAATCCTCCGGTCTGGCGGGTACTGGCCGGCGCGGAGGTGACCGTCAACCTCGACAACCAGGGCGGGCTGGAGCACAACTGGGCTGTTGTGAAAAAGGGCGTAGAGCTGCCGATTCCTTTCATGCCCGATCAGAACAAAGATCTTCTCTACTGGGAGGCAGGGGTACTGCAGGCGGGACAGAAGGATTCGGAGACCTTTACGGCGCCAAGCGAACTCGGTGAATACATCGTCATCTGCACCGTCGCCGGCCATTACCCGGCCATGCAGGGCAGGTTGATTGTGGAGTAAGCAAGCTTTAACTAACAAAATAACCCGGCAACTATCGTAGTTGCGGCTTTCAGCCGCACATTCTCGATGGGCACGGGTGGTCCCTCCCCCCTCCCCCAATGCTGGGAGAGGGGGAGAAGGGAGCACCGTAGGTGCAGCTCTCAGCCGCACGTCCTCCGTGAACCGCAAGGTTTTGGGAAATGCAGGCACCTACAGGCTACTGAAGAAATTTGTGAAACGGTGTAGAGCTTCCGGGAAGATTTTTCGATATTCTTGTCGAGATTATGTCGTCACCGTCGGCTGCAAAATCCATCACACCGGAACAAAGAGCGTTTTGACCCCGCTGCGATCTTCAAACGTTGCAAATCCCGCTTCCCATTCCGTGATGGGAAAAACATGTGTGATCAGCGGCGCCGTGCGCACTTTGCCAGTGCGCATTAACTCGAGCGCCCGCAGCCACGATGACGGCGTGCTAGCGTTGCTGCCGGTCGCCGTCAGCTCCTTGTAGACAAGCTGATCGAGGTCCCACGCCACCGGTTTTCCGAACAGTCCGACCTGCACATAACGTCCGCGACGGCGCACCAGCGTCAACAATTGTTGCGCGGCTGCGCCGGCCCCGGCGCACTCATAGACCACATCGGCGCCCTGGCCGCCTTCGGTGAGGTTTTGCACAAGGGAAAGCGGCTCCTCTTGCTGCACGTTGACGACGTGATCTGCGCCCAACGCTTGCGCCAGCGCCAGCCGCCGCTCATCGGCGTTCGTTCCGAGCACGACGGCGGTCGCTCCGGCAGCCTTGACGACCTGCAAGGTGAGCAATCCGATGGCGCCCGGCCCAGCAATCACGGCCACGTCGCCCGGCGTCACCGTGGGCGTCGTCAGCGTGGCGTGCACCACGCAGGCGAGCGGTTCCGTCAATGCGCCGGCCTGAAAGTCCACATTTTCCGGCAGCGCATGGATGTTGCGCGCCGGAACAATCAGGTATGTAGTGAAGCCGCCGTTGACCGCCGAGCCGATCGAACGGCGCTCCGGGCAGAGGTTGATCTGGCCGGCGCGGCAGTAGCGGCACTTGCCGCAATAGGAAAAGTAGGTCTCCGTGGTGACGCGCATGCCCGGCGTCACCCCTTCAACGCCCTCGCCCACCTCGACGATCTCGCCGGCGACTTCATGGCCGAGCACCACCGGCGGCCAGGAGCGGAACTCGTCCTTGTAAATGTGGAGGTCGGTGCCACACAGCCCGGCGGCGCGCACGCGAATCTTGACCTGGCCGGGGCCTGGCGCAGGTTCTGGGATGTCGCGCAGATCGATGTTGCCGACGCCCGGGGCCACTTTCATGATTGCTATCATCGGTTGCCTTGTCTTCCTTTATTGAACATGAACCCGGTTCATTTGAGTAGAATGTAACAACGCCCAAACGCAAAGAGGCAAAGGCGCAATCGAGCTGGATGCAGTGCGCACGGAGGCGATTACTCTCCTTCGCCGGAGCAGTCCAGCACCACCTGGATCGTCTTTTCGGGCTCCTGATCGCAGAGGCGGAAGGCTTCGGCGGCTTGACTGAAGGGCAGTACATGGGTGATCAACGGGCGCAGGTTCAACACGCCCTGCGCCTGAAGATGCATGACTGTGCGCACCAGGCGCTCTCGATTCCAGCGGTAGGTTAGTTCAGGATTGACGCCGTAAATTTGCGAACAGACGAGATGGATGCGGTTGTGATGAAACTCCTCACCAAGAAAAAGACCCTGCCCCGCTCCCTGGAAGAAACCCAACGTCACCACTCTGGCGGAATAGGCGGCCGCGCGGATCGCCTCGTGCAGCGCCGGATACGCGCCGCTGGCCTCAATGCAGACGTCCGCGCCGCGACCGTCGGTCAAAGCTCGAATCTGCTCCGCTACGGCGCCCTCCTGAGGCGTGAGCGTTTCATCGACTGCGCCCACCTGAACGGCGACGGTTCGCCGCAATTCCAGTGGATCGACGCCGATCACCTGGGCGCCGGAGCGTTTGGCGAGCTGTGCGATGATCTGCCCTGGCGTCCCCAGGCCAAAGACGGCCACAGTCTCGCCGATGCGGATGGCGGCGTCGAGCACGCCGTTGAGCGCAATGGCGCCGATGTGCGAGAAGACGCCGAGGATGGGGTCAAGCCCCGGCGGCAAGATGCGCTGCGCCGCGTACGCCTCGGTCACAACATGATGGGTGCGATGGCCCCACGTCCCGTAGATGCGGTCGCCTGGACGCACCTGTCTCACCTCGGCGCCGACTTCGATCACCTCGCCGCATTCCTCGTAGCCTATGCCGTAGATCGGATACTGCAGACTGCTTTCCGCTGCAGGGAGAAAGAGGCGAAGCCCGTCATCCCAACGCTTGTGCAGATAGGGATTGACGCCGCGATAAAAAGTCAGCTCGGTGCCGGCGCTGACGCCGGTGTAGAGGGTGCGTAGACGCACTTCGTTAGGCGCAAGAGGCAGATCCGCTGTATCTTTGATTTCCAGCGACTTGGGTTGTGTCAATACGAGGACTCTTGCCATGGGGAAAACCTTTGCCGTACCTTCTTAAGCTGCCCTTCTTTAGTCGATTGAAAACCCAGTTGACACGATTCCACGAGAAACAGTATAGTTAGATTAAGCGGGCGTCAAATTCCACAATCTTCATCCATCATTGTCTCAACACGGTCGTTCATCCTGCAGGACAGAGTTATACATGCTACAATGTGGTGTATGTATCGATCGAGTCCAAGTGCAATCTCTACAACAAACGAAAGGATTGAAGTATGACCTGCAAATCATCCAGTCTCTTATTGACGTTACTGCTTCTCTTCAGTATGGCGCTTTCCGCCTGCGCCACACCGGTGACGGCGCCGCCAGTCGCCGAAGCGCCGGCCGCACCGACCGTTAACAAAATTACTTACAATTCCTATCAAAGCGATCCGGCTCCGCGCGCCTGGATCGAGGGCGTCGTCGCCGACTGGAATGCAGCGCACCCGGACATGCCGGTCGATCTCTCGATCATTGCGCACGAGGACTTCAAGCAGGCGCTGCGCGCCATGCTCACCGCCAACCCAGCCCCAGATGTGCTCGACTGGTTCGCAGGCAATCGCGCCCGCTTCTTTATTGACCGCGGGCTGATCGCCGACTTCTCTGATCTCTGGGAGCGCGAGGGCTGGGACAACGTCTATGCGCCGGGCTTTATCGCTCTGGCCACCTACAACGGAGGTAAGTATTTCCTTCCTAGCTCCTATTACTGGTGGGCGATCTATTACCGTCCCTCTCTCTTTGAGCAGGCCGGCGTCCAGGCTCCAATCGAGACCTTCGATGATCTCCTGGCGGCGTGCGACGCCCTCAACGCCGCTGGCATCACGCCGATCACGATCGGCGCCCGCTTCAAATGGCCGGCCGCAGCCTGGTTCGACTATCTCAACATGCGGACAAACGGGCCGGAGTTCCATATTGAGCTGATGGATCTCAAGATTCCCTACACGGATCCGCGCGTCAGAGCGGTCTTCGAGAATTGGAAGAAACTGATCGACGCCAAATGCTTCATCAGCGACCCGGCCGCCTATGACTGGCAGGAAGCCATCGACCCCATGGTGCAGGGCCAGGCTGCGATGTATCTGATGGGCGCCTTCATCACCGACTCTTATCCGGATGAAGCGGAGGATGACCTCGATTTCTTCCGCTTCCCCGTGATTAACCCAGACGTGCCCATCGGCGAAGACGCACCGACCGATGGGTATTTCCTGGCCGCCAATGCAGGCAACCTGGCGGGCGGCAAGGAGTTCCTGGCGTACCTGGGTTCTAAGGAGGTCCAACAGTCGCTGCTCGACACCCTGGGCCGTCTGCCTTCGCGCGTGGACGTGGACATCTCCAACATCAGCCCCGCCACGCAGAAAGGCATTCAGCTGATCCAGAGCGCCGATTTCATCGCCCAGTTCTACGACCGCGACACCACGCCGCCGATGGCCGAAGCTGGCATGGACGGCATGATGCGCTTCTGGGACAATCCAGACCAGATTGACCAGATTCTGGAGGAGTTGGAGGCGGAGCGACAGCGCATTTTGGCGGAAGCCCAGGAATAGCCGCTGAGGCGTTTCTACAACGAGACGTTGGCAACCGTGTCGGGTCCTGACGGACTGAATGGTGGAAAACGGGCAACGGTGATGGCCGTTGCCCGTGCTTGTCTCTGAAAGGGTGAGTGTTCCATGCAACAGACGCTGTCAAGACGCTCTACGTGGTTTGATGGATGGGATTTCTCAGGTCCCAACGTGATGGCCCTCCTGGCCGGAGCGGTCATGCTCTTTGCGTTTTTCTTTTTGCCCTGGTTCGGCGACAACGTGAGTAACAACGGCGCTCGCATTATGGTCGACATCCTGTATGAAGCGCCAGGGGCTTTGCGCACAGAAGCGCTGATCTGGTTGATCCCTGTTGTGGCAGTAGCCACGTTCGCAGCCACGCTTTGGGGAGCGATGGCTCCAGAGCAAGCGCGTATCGCGTCGCCGCTCGCCTCACTCTTGGGTCTGACGACGTTGCTCTACTTTGCGCCGGCGCTCGGTCGTGCAGGTGCACATCCGCTGCTTACGCCTGGGGCAGGGTTCTGGACGGCCTTCGTCTGCGCCATCGCCATGATTCTGCAGTTCGTGCTTGCGATGCCGGCGGTGGTCGAACGCAGCGGTGCGCCGCAGAGAGGCGTGCGACGCAGCCATCTTCCCCAGTGGTTGACGCCCTACCTCTTCATTGCGCCGCCCCTGATTCTCTATGCAATTTGGATTTTGGGTCCGACTGTGTACACGATGTATCTCAGTTTAACGAACTGGGACGGCGTCTCCACCCCCCAGTTTATTGGACTGGCGAACTACGAGCGGCTCTTCATGCGCGACCGCAACTTCGTCGAGTCGCTGGTCAACAACCTGCGCTGGCTCGTTGTCTTCATTCTGGTTCCAACCTCAATGGGCCTTGGGCTTGCGCTCCTGTTCAACAATGAAATGTGGGGAGGCCGCTTCTATAAAGTCAGCTTTTATGCGCCGCTGGTGCTCTCCTTGCCGGTCATCGGCCTGATCTGGGCATGGCTCTACAATCCTCGCCTGGGACTCATCAACAGCTTGCTATCGATGATGGGGGTGACGAACCTTCCCGGCTGGTTAGGAAGTCGCGACTTGGCCATCTGGTGTGTGATTGCCGCTGCGGTGTGGCGACAGGTCGGCTATGTCATGGTGCTTTATCTGGCAGGCCTGAAAAACGTCGACCCCAGCTACATCGACGCTGCGCGCGTCGATGGCGCCGGCCGGCTGGCGCTCTTCCGCCATGTGGTGATGCCGCTGCTGGCGCCGGTGACGACGATCGTGATCGTGATCTCGATCATCGATTCATTGCGCGCATTCGATTTGGTTTCCATCATGACGCGAGGTGGTCAGGGTACCCAGGTGTTGGCCAACTTCATGTACATGGAAGCGTTCAACAACTATCGCATGGGCTACGGCGCCGCCATTGCTGTGGTACTTTTTGCCATCAGCATGGTGTTCATCGCCTTTTACTTGAGCCGTGCGATTCGGGATGAGCTTGAGTATTGAGCGGAGGCGAGCATGGCGACGCAATCGATCAAGACGCAACCTATCAGTCGACCGGCCCCCACTTCGGTGAGTCGCGCCTGGAAACGTTTTCTCACCTTTCTGTTCTACTTCCTCCTGACCGCTGCGACGCTCATCTGGTTGACGCCTGTGCTGGCGGCCGTCATCACATCGCTGCGCACAATGGACGACATCACGATCAACGGTTTCTGGAGCTGGCCGCGTGAAATCGTCTTCTCCAACTTTGAACGCGCTTGGACGACTGCGCGCGTCTCAAAGTATCTGCTCAACAGCTTCATCATCACGATCCCGGCGCTGATCGGCATGCTCTTCCTCTCATCGTTGAGCGCCTTTGCCCTGGCGCGCTATCGCTTCCGGGGCAACCTGTTCATCTATTTTATCTATGTGGCGGGCACGATGTTGCCCTTTCAGATTTTGCTGTTGCCCGTCTTTCGTCTCACCAATGCGCTTGGATTGTACGACTCCTATGGCGCGTTGATCTTGATCCACACCACCTTTCAGTTGGGTTTCTGCACCTTCGTGCTGCGCAACTTTATGCGCACCGTCCCTGGCGAGATCATGGACGCCGCACGCGTCGATGGGTGCAGCGAATTTCGCATCTACTGGCAGATTATGTTGCCGCTTACGCTGCCGGCGCTGGCGGCACTGGCCACACTGCAGTTCACCTGGGTTTTCAACGATTACCTCTGGGCGATCGTGTTGCTGCGCTCCGATGTGCTGCGGCCGGTGACCGCGGGTCTCGCCACGCTGCGCGGCCAATTCAACACCGACTGGCCGGTGATCACCTCCGGCGCACTGCTCGCTACGATTCCAACGCTGATCGTCTTCATCTTCTTGCAACGCTACTTCATTCAAGGGTTGACGCTCGGTTCAGGTAAATAGGTTTTGGGAAAGTTCAGTCATGAAAACAACGCTGCAGGGCTGCAACAAGCTGGCGTCCACCTAGCTCAGCTCCGGCGGAGGCTTAGGTTAGGATCGTAGGGGAAATCGACGTCTAAAATTCCAGGCCGTGCCCGGCCAACGCTGTTTTAAGAGGTTGCAAAAACCGGCAAAACGACGACGGCGAGCCAGCGCTGACGCCCGTCGCCATGCGCGCCATTTGCAGGATCAAACCGCTTTTGCTATTCTTGCGCACGATGCAATCGTATGCTGAGAATCTTTCACGGATGCGCCATCGCCGAAAAGGCAATCGCAGGCTTGGCTATGTCAACGTATTCCTGGCAAGCATTTGTGGGCTGATCCTTCCCTTCGTCTGCTGGGGCGCCGAGGCGACGCCGGGCCATACTCACCTTCGCGCGCATTTCGTCTTCATGGCGCCCATTGCTTCCACCGGTCAGGCGTTTGCAGCCTATCCCAATGCACAAGCCGCCGTTCTCGCCGCCGCCCGTTCCATGGCGGATGGCCTGCATGAGTTGTGCACCGCCCCTGTCAAAAGCGCTGCAACGAACTCGCCGTCGGGTCAATCGACGCCGCAGACCCTGGCCGTCACCTTGTTGCTGATCGTTGTTCTCGGCGCTGTGGTCGCGTTGCATCGTCATCATCCGGGCGGTTTCCCCGAACGCTTCTCGGCAATCTTCCTTTTCTGGCTCCCCCTCGATGTCGCAACGCCCCCGCCTCGCCCCTTTCCTCTTTTCTGAAAATTGTCTCTTACAAGGGCGCGTCGGCCATCGAACAGACATCCCGATCGGCGACGCGCAGCTGTATGACAACCTATCACAGCACTGTATGCAGGCGTCATCCCATGTATAAACGGCTGCCCGCGTGCACCGTCAGGGTCACAACACACTTCTGGGCGCCTGCACAGTCAGATAAACCGTGTAGGCAAACCATACACATTTTCAGCTTTTCAGGAAAGAGGAGAACCATGCGCACCTACATACATCGTCTTGCAGCGTCTCTTCTGGCGCTTACTTTCATCTTTGCCGGTTGCACGATGACGCCGGTTCAACCAGTAGCACCGATGGCAGGCGCTGACGCTATAGCGACCGAACCGCCGATGGCAGAGCCGGAGCCGGGCAAGCTGACGATCGTGGACGTTCGGGCGCGGCCTGCGCCGCTGGCGGGAGGCACCGGCGCCGTCTATTTCACAGTGTTGAACGGACTCGACCAGGAGGTTCGACTGGTTTCTGCCTCCAGCCCGATCGCCAAAGTCGTCGAAACGCATGAAACCGTCAGTGAAAACGGCGTTATGAAAATGATCCCTCTCCTCGACGGCTATGCAATTCGCGCGGGCGAGGCGCTCGTGCTCAAGCCGGGCGGCAAGCACATCATGCTGATCGATCTCGTCAAGCCGCTGCAGCCAGGCGATGAATTCAACTTGACGGTCAACTTTGACAACGGCGAATCCTTCGATCTGACCGTGCCGGTGCTCGACATGCAGATGACCATGCCGATGCCGGATGCGCGACACGATCATGACCAGGATCATGGCGGCGCCAAAGCAGAAGATGACTCCCATGACCACGACCATGGAGACGCTGCGACGGAGGAAGAATCACACAGCCACGCCCCTAGCCACATGACGCACAGTGAGGCGACGATGGCGGCGATCCAGGCGCTGCCCATCAGTGCAGTGCATAAGCTGGACGAAGCCCTTCACGCCGGCGAAGCTATTGATCGCAATGCGGCGTTAGAGACCGTTCACGACCTCGTTGCAAAACTTGACGCCGCCCCGTGGCCTGAGGAGCTAAAGGAAGCCGTCGGCGCCATCCGGGCGAAGGCGGAAGCGCTGCACACAGCGTTGACCCACAATAACCTGAACGCAGCCAAAGCGCTGGCCGCCGAGCTCCATGACCTGCTGCATCAGTTGGAGGGCCATTAATAGTCGACAAGCAATGCCGGTGAGAGCCGTCTCAGTAGAGTGCAAAGGTTTGGATGAACGTAGGCGCAGCTCGTAGCTGCGCCTACGTTTGCCAAGGTCATTTGTTAAATTCCATAGCTCCTCATCGATTCCCTGCTCAACCGAAAACCCCGAAACCTCGATCGTTTGACAGCAGGCGCGCAGTTGTGATATTCCTACTCTATTGTGAAAAATACAACGAAGGTACGCCGCGTCACGTAGTGGGCGCTGAACTTTGAATAAAATAAAGGGCGATCGACAATGAGCGCCAGAGCAAACCATCCAAATCTGACTCAGGCGGCGAAGGGACGTTTATGACCCATAAAAATATCGACTTACAATTCACCCAACTGAATCTTGAGCGGCGCATCGGCAAACTTTACGATGCAGCCGTTGCATCGAACAGTGCAGTCGCCTTATGGCGGCTGCCGGGGGGCCCGCAGCCCCAGGCGATGGTTGATTTCAACTACCCTGTGCGTTTTGCGCCGGTGAATTTTCTCGAGCGCCGCTCCGCTTTTATCTTCGCGCCTTTTGTGTCGGAGCCGGCGGGAGCCGCTTTCCAGTTGCAGGCCGACCTTTGGTTTGACGGCGAGCGACTGCACAGTTATCGACCGAACGGCTCGCCGACGCGCGCAGAGCGTTCAGAGCGCTTTTTTGCTGCGTTGACGACAAATGCGAATTGCGCGCCGCGGGAATGGTATCGCGCCGACGCAGCGCGCACCCGTGCTGCGTCGGAAGAGGAGTTCACTGCGCTTGTGCGCAAAGCCATTGATTTCATTCGCGCATCGGGCATCGCCAAAGTAGTGGTCTCGCGCACCGTCCCGGTTCCTCTGCCCCCTCAATTCGACCCGGTGAAGACGTTTCTATCGTTGTGCACGCGATATCCTCACGCCTTCGTCTCGCTGACGGCGATCCCGGGCGTCGGCGCGTGGCTGGGCGCCACGCCGGAGGTGTTGCTTACGTTGGACAACGACGGCTTGACCACAATGGCGCTGGCTGGCACGCAGCAGCGCCCCGCCGACTTGCCGCTCGACCGGGTACAATGGGGGCGTAAAGAGATCGTCGAACAGGAGATGGTGGCCGACTACGTGCGCAACTTTTTCGCAGCTGCAGGCATTGTGAGTATAGAAGAACGCGGCCCGCAGACCGTCGCCGCAGGCTCCGTCGTCCATCTGCAGACGCTTTTCCGCGTCAGCCTGCCTGAGGCCGAGCGTCTCGCCCTCGCCAACCGCGTGCTTGACGAATTGCATCCCACCTCCGCGGTCTGCGGCATGCCCAAACACAAAGCCCTGGCCTTCATCCTTGCGCACGAAGGCTACGACCGCAGCTTTTACAGCGGCTTTCTCGGGCCGGTGCACATTCAGGATCGCTCCAGCCTCTATGTCAATCTGCGCTGCATGCGCCTCGGCGTCGACCAGGCGCATCTCTACGTTGGCGCCGGCGTCACGATCGATTCTGACCCGGTCGCCGAATGGCGCGAGACCGCTTTGAAGGCGGAGACAATGCTGGCCGTGCTAGGCGCAAGTGAAAAGGCTTCCGGCTGAGATGGCGGACGGCGTCTTCCCGCTGGTGGAGCTGGCGATCCAGATCTGCGTGGCGAGAGGCGTGCGCCGCTTTGTCGTGGCGCCCGGCTCTCGCTCTGCGCCCATTACGACGGCGCTGGCCGCCCATCCCGACGTTACGGTGCATGTCGTCTACGATGAACGCTCCGCAGGCTACGTCGCTCTGGGCATGGCGCAACAACTGCGCACGGCGGTGGGTCTGGTCTGCACATCAGGCACGGCCGCCGTCAATCTGGCTCCGGCGGTGGTGGAAGCCTTCTACCAGCAGATTCCGTTGGTTGTGCTCACCGCCGACCGCCCGCCCGAATGGATCGACCAACAGGACAATCAGACCATCCATCAGGCCGGACTCTATGGGTCTCATGTCCGCTACGCCGCCGCGCTGCCGATGGATGACGGCCATCCCGACACGCGCTGGCACGCTGCACGGCTGATCACCGAGGCCATCGACGCCGCGCATGGGTTGCAGCCCGGGCCGGTGCACATCAACGTCCCGCTGCGCGAGCCGCTTTACCCGCCCCCCGACTATCGATATGAGTTTACCCATGAAGTGATCATCCGCCGTCGGCCCTCGGCTCACCCGACGTTGGACGAATCCGCCTGGCGGCCCTTGCTCGACCAATGGCGCCGCACCCGGCAGAAGTTGATCGTTGCGGGCATGATGAACGTCGATCCGCCGCTGCACGCTGCGTTGCAACGCCTCCAGAACGATCCCTCCGTGGTCGTCTTCGCCGATGTGACGGCCAACCTGTGGCCGCAGGTCGCCCCACTCGTTCATGCAGACGTAGCGCTCGGCACGCGCGACCCCGCCACCCTGGAGGCGCTGACGCCGGACCTAGTTGTGTACATCGGCGGGCCGGTGACCTCCAAATATCTGAAAACCCTGTTGCGCACCCGCCCACCCCAGCAGCTCTGGCGAGTGCAGCCGGCAGGCGCAGCGCCCGACACCTATCAATGCACCACGACGCTCATTCACATGACGCCCGGCGATTTTTTCAGTGCGCTGGCCGAGCGCGCCCCTGAACCCATCGCTTCTGACTATGCGCAGAAATGGAGCTCGCTGAACGCCCTGGCCCGAAAACGGCTCTTTCAGCTGCTGGACGCTGCACCCTTCGGAGAGTTTCAGGCCACGCGCATCGTGCTGGAGGCGCTGCCCGATCGAAGCCTGCTTCAAATCGGCAACAGTATGCCCATTCGCTATGCGAATTTCGTCGGCGTGACGCCCGGCCACGCGCCCGCGCAGGTCAACGCCAACCGCGGAACCAGCGGCATCGACGGCTGCGTCAGCACCGCGGTCGGCGCAGCGCTGACCACCGACGCCCTCACCACGCTGCTCGTCGGCGACCTGGCCTTCTTCTACGACCGCAACGGCCTCTGGCAGCGCACTTTGCCGCCCAACCTGCGCATCGTGCTCTTCAACAACCACGGCGGCGGCATCTTCGACATCATCGAGGGGCCCAACCGCCTCGACCCGGAGACGCGCACAACCTATTTTC
This sequence comes from uncultured Caldilinea sp., assembly GCA_937928035.1. Classification (GTDB taxonomy): domain Bacteria; phylum Chloroflexota; class Anaerolineae; order Caldilineales; family Caldilineaceae; genus Caldilinea. Next base: position 16,914 of record CALFWA010000348.1, read on the forward strand.
TGACGCCGCAGCCGCTCTCGGCGCAACACACAGCAGCCGACCATGGACTGCGCTACTTTTACGCTGCAGACAAAGCAACCCTCCTCGACGCTTTGTCGCACTTTTTTTCGCCCTTCGCCGAACCGGCGATCCTGGAAATCGAGACAAAAATGGCCGTCAATCGCTCCGTTTTTCAGTCCTTCAGAGAAATGACGGCCGGTCTACAATTGTAAATGTCGCACAGTTGTAAAGGAGGGCGGGCAATTCTGCATGTCACCGTCGAGCAATCTGCGCAGCAACCAGGCTGGAAACGAGAATTTAGGACTTTGCGATCATACGACACGACCGTAATATACGACCGTAAGATCAGTGAACAATTGAAGATGAGCAAGAGCGCCATGAAGTCAAGAAAAGAAACAAGGCAGTAAAGGAGCAGGCGAGCATCATGGGAGAATTCCAAACGAATGACCCACAAGCCGAGATCGCAGCCCAGAATCTAAAGAAATTGCTGGCGTCCGGCGGCGTCGCCTGGCAGGAAGTGAAGGCGTACAGCGACATCACCTATCACAAGGGAGAAGGCATCGCCCGCATTGCTTTCAACCGGCCTGAGGTGCGCAACGCCTTCCGCCCTCAGACCATCGACCAGATGATCGAGGCCTTTCGCGACGCCTGGATGGATGGCTCCATCGGTGTGGTGTTGCTGACAGGCAACGGACCCTCGCCCAAGGACGGCGTTTACGCCTTCTGCTCGGGCGGCGACCAGCGGGTGCGAGGCCACGCCGGCTACGTGGATGAGACCGGACTGGCCCGGCTCAACGTCTTGGAGCTGCAGCGCATCATTCGCTTCATGCCCAAGGTGGTCATCGCCGTGGTGCCCGGCTGGGCTGTGGGCGGGGGCCACAGCCTCCATGTGGTCTGCGATTTGACCCTGGCCAGCAAGGAACATGCCAAGTTCAAGCAGACGGACCCGGACGTAGCCAGCTTCGACGCCGGATATGGCTCCGCCTACTTGGCGCGTCAAGTAGGCCAGAAGCGAGCCCGAGAGCTTTTCTTTCTAGGCAAGGTGTATTCGGCCGAAGAGGCCTTTCAGATGGGCATGGTGAATGCGGTGGTGCCCCACGATGAGCTGGAAAAGGTGGCCTGCGAGTGGGCCAAAACCATCAACAGCAAGAGCCCCACGGCCATCAAGATGCTCAAGTATGCCTTCAACCTGATCGACGACGGCCTGGTGGGCCAGCAGATCTTCGCTGGCGAGACCACTCGTCTGGCCTATATGACGGACGAAGCCCGAGAGGGCCGGGACGCCTTCGTGGAGAAGCGGCGGCCGGAGTTCGAGAAATTCCCACGCTGGCCATAGGCAGAAACGACGAAGGCTCTTGACAACTACAAACTGCGAGAATTCTCACGGGGAACCAACGCCTGAGCCCGCTATGTTTCGTCTCGCTGCGGTACCCTATCAGCTCTTCTTCCAAAAGCCGGCGCCAACCTCGCGCGGAGTGTTGACGGCGCGCACCATCTGGTTTGTACGCGTCTGGCGCAGCGAAGCGCCCGATCTGGTCGGCTGGGGAGAAAGCGGCCCTTTGCCCAACCTCAGCCGAGACGACTACGAGGATTTCGGCGCGCTGGCGGAACGATTTTGCGCCCGCTTCAACGACGCGCAGATCGATTCCTTCGATGCGGCGCAAACATGGGTGCAGCAAATTGCATGGGAGCTTCCGGCGCTCGCCTTCGGTGTGGAGATGGCGTTGCGCGATCTGCGCACAGGCGCGCAACGCCGCTGGTGGGACACGCCCTTTGCACGTGGAGAGAGCGCGCTGCCCACGCATGGCCTGATCTGGATGGACGACGCCGGCGGCCTTCTGCGGCAGATTGAGGCGAAAATCGCCGCCGGCTTCCCGGTGATCAAGCTTAAAATCGGTGCCCTGCCCTTCGAGGAAGAACTCGCCCTTCTGCGCACTGTGCGCAGCGCCTATCCCGACATCGAGATTCGCCTCGACGCCAACGGCGCCTTTGCGCCTGCGGAAGCGCTCGACCGCCTCGACGCGCTGGGACCGCTGGACATCGCCTTCGTCGAGCAGCCGGTGAGAGTCGGCGCATGGAGCGTGCTCGCCGATCTCTGTCGCCACTCGCCAGTTCCTATCGCCCTCGATGAAGAGCTGATCCCGATTCGCTCTACACAGGAACGCGACGCCCTCCTCTCCATTGTGCGGCCCCAATTCCTGATCATCAAGCCGACGCTTCTCGGAGGCTTCGCCGCCAGCAAGGAATGGATCGACGAAGCCGAAACGCGCAACATCCGCTGGATCATCAACTCCCTGCTCGAATCAAACCTCGGCCTCAACGCCATCTGCCAGTGGACGAGCGCCATCGGCGGCGCGCAGATCCACGGCCTGGGCACGGGCGGTCTTTTCACCAACAACATTCCCTCTCCGCTGTCCCTGCGCGGCGCCTACCTCCAGATCGATCCTTCCGTCCCCTGGCGCCTGCCGGAGCTTGCACAATCCGAAGCATAAGGCGCGCTTCGCAGTTTCACCCTATCTGCGACGAGCTACGCATCAATCAAATTTTTCTGCTTGACAAATCGATAAATATCGATATATCATAGAGCAATCCGGGCGCCGGGATATCGCAGCACATCGATCAAAGCCATCGATTCACCGAAAGGAACAACGAGGCCATGACACAGTTCACCGAAATTCACGAAGTGATCCAGCAGCGCTACGGCGCCATCGCCGAAGGGCGCGGGGGCTGTTGTAGCCCCGCTGACTGTTGCGGCGAAACCTCCAACGCAACGTCGCTTTACAATGCAACGCTGATCGAGGAACTGCCCGCCGAGGTGACGGGCCTTGCGCTCGGATGCGGCGATCCGGTGACGATCGCCGGGCTGCGCGCAGGTGAACGCGTGCTCGACCTGGGCAGCGGCGGCGGCATCGACTGCTTCCTGGCGGCGCGGCAGGTTGGCCCCACGGGTCGCGTCATCGGCGTGGACATGACGCCTGCCATGCTGGCGAAGGCCAATGCCAACAAAGCGCGCCTGGGCGCCGAGAATGTCGAATTTCGCCAGGGACAGATCGAAGCGCTGCCGGTTGCAGACGAAAGCGTCGACGTCGTGATGTCCAACTGCGTGATCAACCTGGCGCCGGACAAGCTGGCCGTCTTCCGCGAGGCCTTTCGGGTGCTGCGGCCGGGTGGACGCATCGCCATCAGCGACATCGTCACCGAAGGGGAGTTCAGCGAGGAGCTGCGCGCCGACCTCTCACGCTGGGCGGAGTGCGTCACCGGCGCCATCAACGTCAACGCTTACGTTGCTCTCATGCGGCAGGCCGGTTTCACAGAGATCGCAGTGACCGACAAACGCTCCGCCGAAGACATTGCACCAATGCAGCCGGGCATGCCGAAAATTTACAGCGCGCGCATCACGGCGGTGAAAGCGAAATGAGAAGCATGTTCGTGTTGCGTGCTGCGTGTTTCGTGTTGCGTGGTATGATGGCGTGGGTGTGACCGGGCGTGTTCTGTGACTTATGAAAGAATGCGAGACGCGCACAAACGCAATCCGCAACACGCTCCATCGGGGTGCAATTTAATGATGAAGATCATTCCCATCGCTGAGCTTGTTCGACAGCTTGAAACGCTTGGAGTGAATTCCGGCGGAGTGCTGCTGGTGCACTGTGCGTTCTCGCAGGTGAAGCCGGTCGAAAATGGCCCCCTGGGGCTGATCGCAGCTTTGCAGGAAGCGGTCGGCCCCAATGGGACGTTGGTGATGCCAAGCATGACCGACGAAGAGGAACAGGTCTTTGATCCTGAACGTACGCCTTGCCTGGGCATGGGCGTCATCGCCAACCTCTTTTGGCGACTACCCGATGTGCTGCGCAGCAACAGCCCCCATGCCTTCGCTGCTTGGGGAAAACATGCAGCCCAGATCGTCGCGCCGCATCCGATCGACATGCCCCATGGGCTAGACAGCCCGGTGGGCCGCGTCTGTGCGCTGGACGGGCAAGTGTTGTTGATCGGGATCGACCACACGGCGAACACAACCATCCATCTGGCGGAGAATTTCGCCAGCGTGCGCTATCGACGGAAGAAGCGGACGCCTACGCTTGAAAACGGACGCTGGCGATGGGTGGAGTATCAAGAAGTCGACCACTGTTGCGAAAATTTCCGGCTGGTGGACGCATGGCTGGATGAGCGAGGAGTGCAACGCAGAGGAGCGGTCGGACACGCGCAGGCGCGCCTGGCGCGGGCACGCGACATCGTCAACGTCGTGGTCGAGCAGCTTCGACGCAACGAGACCGTGTTTTTGCACCCCTTCGGCGTGGATGCGGAATGCGACGAAGCAAGGGCCAGCCTGGCGGTCGCATAAACGCCTTCCCCAGGCGGCCTCACATCGAAATCGAGCCCTTGCGGAAATCGGTCTTGCCAAGAATCACGTTCAGCACCGTCGGCCTACCGGCGGCCGCGGTTTGGTGCGCCTGTTCAATTGCCTCCGCCGCCAGTTCAGGATCCTCCAGGCGGAAGCCTGCCGCGCCAAAGCCCTCCACCGCGCGCTCGTAATCGCTGTGCGCCAGCTCCGTCGCCACTGGGTCGCCCAAGAGATCGACTTGCTCACGCGCAATTTGCGACCAACTTGCATCGTTGCCGATCACCGCAAGCACCGGCGCCCCGTGGCGCACGAAAGTGTCGAACTCGGCGACGGAATAGCCGAAGGAGCCGTCGCCGTAGAGCACCCACACGTCCGCTGTGGGATGGACGAGCTTGGCGCCAAGCGCAAAGCCGGCGCCCACGCCGAGCGTGCCGAACGCCCCCGGATCGAGCCAGCGCAACGGCCCCGGCGGCTGGATCACATAGGAGGCGGTCGCCACAAAATCGCCTCCATCCCCGATCAGGATCGAGTTAGGCGTGAGCTGGCGGTCGATCTCCATGCACAGATGCAGCGGATTGACCTTGCCGGTCGGCGCCAGCGCCTGCGCAGCGATCTCGGCGTTGCGCGCGTCGTCGCGGGCGCGCAGATGGGCGACCCACTCGCGCCAAGCCTCAGGCCTGGGAGAGGAGAGCATCGCAGCCAACATGCGCAGCGCCAGCGCCGGGTCGGCCAGGAGGCCGAGCGTCGGCTTGCGATTTTTGGTCAGGTCCTCGCGGCTGCGGTTGACCGAGACGTAGACGGCGCTGCGACGGATGTGGTTGCCGTAGTCAAGCCGAAAGTCGCAAGGGACGCCGGCCAACAACACAAAATCCGCCTCGCGCAGCGCCTCGCGACGTTTGTGGCGCATCTGCAGCGGATGACCGCGCCCCAGCAGCCCGCGCGCCATGCCGGAGAGATAGACCGGCGCGGCGATCGTCTCCAGCGCCTGCGCCAGCTCGTGGACGCGCCCTGCGTCGAGCATTGCCTGGCTGCCGATCAGGAGCAAAGGGCGCCGGGCGGCGAGGAGACGTTCGGCGACCTTTTGCAGCGCCGCCAGCTCCGGGGCGGGCGGCGCTGCTTCGATCCTGGCGCCTGGATGAACGCCGTCGGCCCCGCGAAAGAGACGGTTGACGTGAAAACGCAAGTAGTGCTTGAGCGCCTTGTCGGCCAGCGACTTGCCGCCCCGGTCTGCGCCGTACCAAGAGCGCACCGTCGCCTCGTCGTAAAGTAGATCCACCGGACACTCGACAAAAACCGGGCCGGGGACGCCGCTCTGGGCAACGTAAAACGCCTCTTCCAGCGCAGGAATCAGCTCTTTGACGCGCCTCACCTGCTTCGCCCATTTGACCACCGGCCGCACCACGGCCATCTGATCGATGTCCTGAAGCGCGCCGCGGCCTTGCAACGCCGTCGGCGCAGCGCCGCCGATCACCACGACCGGAGACTGCGCCATCTGTGCGTTCTTGAGCGCCGTGATCGCGTTGGTGACGCCTGGCCCCGCCGTGACAGCAGCGACGCCGGGGCGACCGGTCAGCCGCGCCACGGCGTCGGCGGCGAAGACGGCGGTGGCCTCGTGCCGCGTGTCGATGACACGAACGCCGCGCTGTTTGGCCCCTACCAAGATCGGCGAAATATGGCCGCCGACCAGGGTGAAAAGCAGCTCAACGCCTTGCGCTTTGAGCACCTCCGCCACGCGGTCTCCGCCATGCATACGCTGAATCTCCAAGATAAACTCACAGGCAAAAAGAATTGGCCGCCGAGGAGCGTTCCCAGACAAGACGCACACGCTCGCTTGCCGAAAACGCTATGCTCTCGACGCCGCCGCAGTGAATGTGTTATGCAACGAGATCCGAATTGGCTTGGAATTTTAGCATCAGCGAACGGCATACGCCAAACGTGAAAGCTATGTGCCAAGCATGACGAATCATGCTATACTCGCAGTATGCACTTGGCGTGAACCTCAAACAGGACGTTTCGTAAAAGGCTATGACGGAAGTAGGCAAATTGCTGATGGTGATGGGCGCCGGGTTGTTTTTGATCGGATTGTTGCTCGTGTTCGGCGCCAGATTTCCCTGGTTTGGCAACCTGCCGGGAGACATCGTCATCAAACGCGACAATTTCACACTCTTTGCGCCGCTCGGCACGATGATCCTGCTCAGCATCGTGCTGACGATTGTGCTCAACGTGATCGCCCGCTTGTTTCGATAGGCGGGCGTTTCTCATGCGGGCGTTCTCAAACAGTTGCATACGAAAATCGAGAATGCTGCGGGGAACGCCCCCTTGCATCCGCACAACTCCAGCAGGGAAGCCGGTCAGCCTCCTCGAGGACCTTCAGGCTCCAGAGCGCCATTCCGAGGCCTGATCAAGCAGCGCCAGCTGGCCGCTCGTCAACTTTAAATCACAGGCGGCTAGGCTCGCCTGTAATTGCTCCACCGAGTTCGCGCCGATGATCGGCGCCGTCATCTCCGGCTGCGCCAACAACCATGCCAGAGAGACCGCCGTCGGCGTGGCGCCGGTTTCGGCGGCAACGGCTTTCACTGCGTCGAGCACGCGCCAGCCCGCCTCGTTGAAATAGCGGCGCTTGACGCCCTCGGCGCGCGCCGATTCGGCTGCGCTCTCCTTCGCGTATTTGCCGGTCAAAAAGCCGCCGGCCAGCGGGCTGTAGGGAATCACACCGAGGCCAAAGGTGAGGCAAACTTCTTTCAGTTCCCGTTCGTATTCCGCCCGATGCGCCAGGTTGTAGTGAGGCTGCAGCGAATCGTAGCGCACGAGGTTGCGCTTGTCGCTGGCCCAGAGCGCCTCCATCAACCGCCACGCCGGATAATTGCTGCAGCCGACGTAGCGCACCTTGCCCTGACGCACCAGCGCGTCGAGCGCATCCATCGTCTCTTCGATCGGCGTCTCTGCATCGTACCAGTGCGCTTGATAGAGGTCGATGTAGTCGGTCTGCAGACGGCGCAGGCTGTCCTCGCACGCCTTGAGGATGTGGACGCGGCTGAGCCCCTCGCCGTTGGGGCCTTCCCACATGCGCCCGCGCACCTTGGTCGCCACCACCATCTGGTGGCGATTTTTGCGCGCCTTCATCCAGCGGCCGATGATCTCCTCGCTGACGCCGCCGGGGTTGTTCGGCGCCCAGTTGCTGTAAATGTCGGCGGTGTCTAGGAAATTGCCGCCCGCCTCGACGAAGGCGTCCATCACCCGCCGGCTTGTTTCCTCATCGGCGGTCCAGCCCCACTGCATGGCGCCCAGGCAGAGTTCGGAGACCTTCAGGCCGGTGCGCCCAAGATTGCGATAGTTCATTGCGCCTCCTTCGCTTCGATGCGGGGTTGCGTTCAGCCGCCGATGACAACCGTCCACGGTCGAATGCGCCACGCCGTCACCAGCCCGTGTTTCACGTAAGGGTCGTTGCGGACGAACGCTTCGATCGGCTCCGGCCCGTCCGTCTTGAAGACGAACACGGCGCCATCGACCGGCTCGGCGAGCGCGCCGACCATGAGCAGCTCGCCTCGTTCGTGGGCCGCCTGCGCCAGCGCCAGGTGTTCGGCACGATAGGGCGTGCGCCGCTCCAGGATGTCCTCCACGTAGTCATAAAACAGCAGATAGTGCATGGTCATTCCTTTCGTTTGACTGAATTGCTTCACACAAAAAGCGCAGCGTCATAGGGTCCAAGCTCCATCACGATGCGTCCGTCTTGGGCGGTGCGCCGACGGTTGCCCACGACATCTCGCCAGACGCCATCGCGCGAGGTCGGCAGCTCGACGGTGCGCGGATCAGGAGAGAAATTCAGTGCGCAAACCGCATAGTCGCCTGCGTCGTCCCAGCGGCAGAAGCGCACCACCTGCTCGGTGGGAAAGTGGTTGTCGAAGAAACGAATATAGTCGCTGCGCAACGCAGGATGCTGGCGTCTCGCCCGAATCAAACGTTTGGTCATCTCCAGATGGCGGCGATGTTTGGGACGCGTCAGCTTGCTCCACTGAAGCGGCGCAAAGTCGATGGTGCGCGGGCTGTCATCGCCATACTCTTGGCCAGCGTAGATCATCGGCACTCCTGGTGCAGCGAAGACGGCCACCAGCCCCAGTTTCGCCCGCGCCAGCGCCACATCCTGAAGCGTCATCCCCGGCGGCTGCGGGATGTACTTACCGGTATAGAACTTGATTTCATGCTCCGGGCGCACCTCATCGTGGCTGCACGAGTAATTCACGACCTGCGTGGCTGTGCTGAAGCCCAGATCGCGATAGCCGCCGATGGTGCGGAAGATGTCGCGCTTCTCCCACTCCCAACGACAGTTGAGCACATCGTCCAGCGTGTGGTGAAAATAGCCGTTCCACACCGCGTCCATCTCGGTCTCGTGCACCAGTCGC